>NZ_JALKAS010000001.1:957786-1277048 GCF_023015695.1 Jannaschia sp. S6380 | reverse complement strand
CCGCCTCGTCGCAGGCCAGCATGTCGCGGTCGAACCCGACATGGATCGAAACGGGCGACATCACGTCCGGGCCCTTCAATTCCCCGGTCGGCAGGCCGTCATCCCCTAGCGGCACGCCCGGGTGGTTGACGCCCGCGCGCATCAGCCCGCCAAGGTCCAGCGCGTTGGAGTTCACGTTCAGGATGTGCCCCGATGCGTGCATGATGCCGATGGGGCGATCCTGCGTCACCGCATCCAGCTGGTCGCGTCCGACGCGGCCGGTGTCGAAATAGATCGGGTCCAGGCCCCAGGCCGCCAGCGGGCCGTCGCCGCCTTCGGCCGCGACACCCTTCAGGCGGTCCAGCACATCGTCCAGCGTCTTGCAGCCGCGATGCACGGTGCCGTCCGGGGCCGTCCGGTCGAAATATCCGACATAGGTATGCGCCCAGAGCGCGCCTTCCATCAGGTGGCAGTGCCCCTCGACCAGTCCCGGCATCAGGATCTTGTCCGCGAAACGGTTGTCGACCGTGTGCGGGCCCCAGCCGGTCAGGTCCTCCAGCGGGCCCGCGCCCAGGATCCGGCCGTCGCGGACCGCGACGTGGGTCGCCTCGGGGTTCATGGGGTTCATCGTGATGATTCTGGCGGCCCGGTAGATGGTGATCGTCATGCGCTGGACCCCTCGGATCGTGATGCGGTCGAGGCTAGCGGGCTTCCAAACCCCGAGAAACTGGAATTACCCTGCGACAAAGCCACAGAAGGTAGGGGAATGATTCACGACGTCTCGCTCAAGCAGTTGACCTATGTGGAGGCCGCCGGACGGCTGGGTTCGATCGCGCGGGCGTCGGAATCGCTCGCCATCAGCCAAAGCTCGATCACCGCCGCGATCGACGGGCTGGAAACGCGCCTGGGGTTCGATCTGTTCACGCGTGTCCCGGCGCGCGGCATCCGGCCCACGCCCGCGGGGGTCGAGGCGCTGGCACTGATCGCGCGGTTCCTCGACCAGGCCGCGGCGTTCCGAGCGGAGCTGGGGTCGGTCGGCGGCGTGGCGACTGGCGTCGTCCGCGTGGCGTGCTTCGCCTCGGCGGCGGCGAACTTCCTGCCCGCGCTGCTGCGTGCCTTTGCCGCCGAGTTTCCGAGCGTCGACGTCCGGTTGGTCGAGGGCGACATGGACGAGGCCATCGACCACATACGCGGCGGACGCGCCGACCTCGCCTTTACCTACGAGGAGGTCGTGGGTGCCGGGGCCGAGTTCGCGCCGCTGGTCGACGCGCCGGCCTATGCGCTGTTGCCGCTGAGTGACCCGCTGGCGGGGCGGCGAACCCTGGCACTGTCCGAGTTGGAGGGGCGTCCGATGATCGCGCTGTCGCTGGCGCGGACGCGGGATTACTATACCGACCTGTTCCGCAGGGTGGGTCTGGCGCCGAACGTCGTGCACGCTTCCAGCTCGGTCGAGATGATCCGCACGCTGGTCGCGGCGGGGCTGGGGTTTACGCTGCTGAACGCGCGCCCGCCCGGATACGTGCAGGACGACGCACGGTTCCGCGCCGTGCCGCTGCGCGGCGAGGTGCCGGCGCGTCGGTTCGGTATGGCGACGCCCTCGGGCACCCGTCCGCCCAAGGCGGTGGCGGCGTTCCGGCAGACAGTCGCCGAGATGCACGCCGCGGGCGGGTTCGAACATCTGGCCGTCCGTTCCCCCAAAAACTAGCGGAAGCTTTCCATCATAAAGCAGTTTTCCGCCCTCCGCGCCACTGCCTAACCTCGGGGAAAAGGCCTTGTCGAAATGACGGGCCCAACAGAGGAGACATGGACGTGAAACGATTTCTTGCGACGCTTGCGGTACTCGCAACCACCACGATGCCGGCCTTCGCACAGGATCCGGTCCCGGGCGGCACGCTGATCACGACGCTCAACAACACGCCGCGTCACCTGAACCCGGCCGTCCAGTCCGGGATCGTCACCGGTGCGCCCGGTGCGCAGCTTTTCGCGACGCCGCTGCGCTACGACGAGAACTGGGAGCCGCAGCCCTATCTGGCCGATTCCTGGGAGTGGTCCGACGACGGGCTTTCCATGACGCTGAACCTGGTGGAGGACGCGGTTTTCCATGACGGCGAGCCGATCAAATCGTCCGACGTGGCCTTCTCCGTCCGCGTGATCCAGGAGAACCACCCCTTCAAGACGATGTTCGCCCCCGTGACCGAGGTCGAGACCCCCGACGAGCACACCGCCATCCTGCGTCTGTCGCAGCCGCACCCGGCGCTGCTGCTGGCGATGTCGTCGCAGCTGATGCCGATCATTCCGGAACACGTCTATGGCGACGGGCAGGATCCGAAATCGCATCCGCGCAATTCCGAGGACGTTGTCGGCTCCGGCCCGTTCAAGTTCGTGGAGTTCACGGCCGACCAGCATGTCATCCTGGAGCGGTTCGACGACTTTTTCATCGACGGCCGCCCTTATCTCGACCGCATCGTCTATCGGATCATCAAGGATGCATCGGCCCGGACCATCGGGCTGGAGAACGGCGAGCTGCACCTGTCGACCTTCGAGAACACCGTGCGCAACATCCGCCGGATGGAGGAGAACGCCGATCTGGTCGTCACCGATGACGGCTATGCCGCGATCGGGGCGCTGAACTGGCTGGCCTTCAACACCGGTGCCGACGGCCCGACCGCCGACCCGAAGGTACGTCAGGCCATTGCCTATGCGATCGACCGGAACTTCATCCTGAATGCGATCATGCTGGGCGTCAGCCAGCCGGCGAACACCGGCATCCATCCCGGCTCGCCGCTCTATGACGACACGACGGAGACCTATGATCTGGACCTCGACCGCGCCAACGCGCTCCTGGACGAGGCCGGCTATCCGCGCGGCGACGACGGCACGCGCTTCGCGCTGACCATCGACTACGGCAACGCGACCACCAAGCCGCAGGCCGAGTTCACCAAGGCGTCGCTGGCCAAGGTCGGCATCGACGTGACCGTCAACAGCTTCGTCGACTTCCCGACCTGGGCGGCCAAGATCTCGAACCACGATTTCGACATGACGTGGGATACGGTTTTCAACTGGGGCGACCCGGTGATCGGCGTCCACCGGACCTATGACAGCGAGAACATCAAGGAGGGCGTGATCTGGTCGAACACCCAGCAATACGCCAATCCGCGCGTCGACGAACTGATGGAATTGGCCGGGCAGGAGACCGACCCCGAGAAGCGCAGGGAACTCTACGCCGAGTTCCAGCAGATCCTGGCCGAGGATCTGCCCGTCTACTGGACCAACACGCTGCCCTATCACACGGCCCATTCCACCAAGGTCATGAACGCGCCGCGCGGCATCTGGGCGTCGTCGGCGCCCTATGACCGGGTCTGGCTGGACGAGTGACGGCACGCCGGCCCGCCCCCCATCCGGGGGCGGGCTTGGATTGAACGGGGGACGGACATGGCGATCGCGGTGACAATCGCACAGCGGATCCTCTACGCGGCGCTCCTGCTGGTCGCGGTCCTGATCCTCAACTTTTCGATGATAAACCTGGCGCCCGGCGACGTGGCCGACACGATCGCCGCCTCCATGGGGGGCGCCGATGCCGAACTGATGGCCGAGATCCGCGCGGAATACGGCCTGGACCAGCCCTTCCTCGTGCAGCTCGGGCGCTACGTCCTGCGCGTCCTCAGCTTCGATCTGGGGCAGAGCTACTTCTACAACCGTCCCGTCGTCGACCTGATCCTGGAACGGCTGCCGGCGACGCTGCTGCTGGTTGTCGCGTCGCAGGTGCTGGCGCTGGTGGTGGGCGTGCTGCTGGGCGTCTTCTCGGCGCGCAATCCCAATGGCCTGCTCAGCCATGTCGTCACGCTGTTCGCGCTGTTCGGCTATGCCGCGCCGGTCTTCTGGACGGGCATCCTGCTGCTCATCGCGTTCTCGCTCAAGATCCCGCTGTTTCCGGTGGCCGGCATGGTGGACGTGACCGTCGAGGGAGGGTGGTTCGCCCGCGCGCTCGACGTGGCCCATCACCTGTTTTTGCCGATGATCACGCTCGCCTCGATCTTCGTGGCGCTCTACTCGCGCCTCTGCCGCGCTTCCATGCTCGAGGTGCTGGGGTCCGACTACGTGCGCACGGCGCGCGCCAAGGGCCTGACCCCGCGCGAGGTCACGCTGAAGCACGCGCTCAAGAACGCGCTGCCGCCGGTGGTCACGCTGGCGGGGTTGCAGTTCTCGGCCGTCGTCTCGGGCGCCGTGCTGGTCGAGACCGTGTTCTCCTGGCCCGGGCTGGGGCAGCTCGCCCTGACGTCGATCCTCGCGCGCGACACGCCGACGATCCTGGGGATCCTGTTCTTCTCGGCGCTCGTCGTCGTGGTGGGCAACCTCCTGACCGACCTGGCGCTGCGTGCGATCGACCCGCGGGTGCGCGGAAAATGAGGATCGCCGACGAACCCCGGATCGACAACGCCACCGTGGCCGAACCCGAACCCCCCGCCGCGCGCAGCCCCTTCGCCGAGGCGTTCGAGATGTTCCGCCGCAACCACGCGGCCGTTGCGGCCCTGATCGTGCTCATGGCCATCGTGGCGGTCGCGATCGTCGGGCCGTATGTCTATCCGGGCGACCCGTTCGACATGGTCTGGGCGCCCTTCACCCCGCCGGGGCAGGAAGGGTATCTGCTGGGCACCGATTATCTGGGCCGCGACATCACCAGCCTGTTGATCCATGGGGCGCGCGTGTCGATCACGATCGGTCTGGCGGCGGCCTTCGTGACCGTGACCATCGGCATCACGGTTGGGGCGCTCGCCGGGTTCTATCGCGGGCTGGTCGAGGAGGCGCTGATGCGCCTGACCGAGTTCTTCCAGGTCCTGCCGACGCTTTTGTTCTCGATGGTGATCGTGGCGTTGTTCGGGGCATCGCTGCCGATGATCACGCTGGCGATCGGCCTCGTCTCCTGGCCGGCCGTCGCGCGGATCACGCGGGCCGAGTTCCTGCGGATCCGCGAGCTGGAATACGTCACCGCCGCGCGGGCCGGCGGCGTGCGCAACGGGTCGCTGATCTTTCGGGTGATCCTGCCCAATGCCCTGCCGCCGATCATCGTGCAGGCCGCGCTGATGGTCGGGTCGGCGATCCTGTTCGAGGCGGGACTGTCGTTCCTGGGGCTGACCGATCCGAACGTCGCGAGTTGGGGCCAGATCATCGGGTCGAACCGCGAATACATCCTCGACGCAAGTTTCACCGTCACGATCCCCGGTCTGGCGATCTTCGTCACCGTGCTCTGCATCAGCCTGGTGGGCGACGGGCTGAACGACGCGCTCAACCCCAAGCTGAGGCGCCGATGACGCCGCTTCTGTCCGTCGAGAACCTGCGGATCGAACTGGACCTGCGCGATCGGGCCGCGCCGGTGATCGACGATCTGTCGCTGATCCTGAACCCGGGCGAGACGCTCTCCTTCGTGGGCGAATCCGGCTGCGGCAAGTCTATGACCGCGCTGGCGATCATGGGGCTTCTGCCGGATGTGGGACGGGTCGCCGGCGGCCGCATCCTGTTCGAGGGACAGGACATGACCCGGATGTCCGACGCGCAACTGCGCGGCCTGCGCGGCAACGAAGTCAGCATGATCTTCCAGGAGCCGATGACCTCGCTCAACCCGGTCTATACCGTGGGGGAGCAGATCGCCGAGGTGCTGCGTCGCCATCGCGGCATGTCCAACCGCGACGCCCGCGCGCGTGCGGTCGAGCTGCTGGACCAGGTTCGCATCCCGAACGCCGCGCGCCGCGTCGACGCCTATCCGCACGAGATGTCGGGCGGGCAGCGGCAACGCGTGATGATCGCCATCGCGCTGGCCTGCGCGCCCAAGATGCTGATCGCGGACGAGCCGACGACGGCGCTCGACGTGACGGTGCAGGCGCAGATCTTCGATCTGCTGCGCGACCTGGGGCGCGAGACCGGAACCGCGATCATCCTGATCACCCACGACATGGGCGCTGTCGCGGAAATGGCGGATCGCGTCATCGTCATGTATGCCGGTCGCCTGGCCGAGGAAGGGCCGGTGGATCCCGTCATCGACAGCCCGCGCCACCCCTATACCAAGGGCCTCATCTCCTGCGTGCCGCATCTGGTGGCCGAGCTGACCGCCGCGCGCCCCGACCTGACCGAGGTGCCGGGGATCGTGCCGCCGCTCTCGGCGTTCGGCGCCGATGCCTGCCTGTTCGCCTCGCGCTGCCCCTTGGCCGACGACCGCTGCCGCACTGCCCGGCCGGTCGAGAAGGTGTTTCCCACCGGCCAGCGCGCGGCCTGCTGGAAGGCCGACATCGTATGACCCTGCTCTCCGTCCGCGATCTGACCGTGCGTTTTCCCATCGGCCGGGGCTGGGGGCGCAAGGCGTATCTGACGGCGGTGGACCACGTGTCCTTCGACCTTGAGGCGGGGCGGACGTTGGCCATCGTGGGCGAAAGCGGGTCGGGCAAGACCACGGCGGCGCTGGCCGTCGCGCGGCTGGTCGCGTCGCAGGCGGGGCGCGTCACGCTGGACGGCGCCAACTTCCTGTCCCTGCAGGGGGAGGATCTGCGCCGTGCGCGCGCCAAGGTTCAGGTGATCTTCCAGGATCCGTATTCCTCGCTGAACCCGCGGCTGCGCGCCGGGGCCATCGTACGCGAGCCGATGGACTCGCTGGGCACGGTTCCGCCGGACGCGCGCGCCGACCGCGTGGCCGAGCTTTTCGCGCAGGTCGGATTGCGCCCCGAGCAGATGCATCTGTTCCCACACCAGTTCTCGGGCGGGCAGCGCCAGCGTATCGGCATCGCCCGCGCGCTGGCCACGAACCCGCGCCTGATCATCTGCGACGAGGCCGTCAGCGCGCTGGACGTGGCCGTGCAGGCGCAGATCCTGAACCTGCTGCGCCGGCTGCAGGGCGAACTGGGCCTGACATACCTGTTCATCAGCCACGATCTGGGCGTGGTTCAGCACATGTGCGACGACATCGCCGTCATGTACATGGGCCGGATCGTCGAACAGGGAGACCGGCTGTCGGTCTTCAACGCGCCGCAGCACCCCTATACGCAGGCGCTGCTGTCGGCGGTGCCGTCGGTCGACCGCGCCCGGCGGCGCAGGGGCGACCGGATGCTGATCCCCGGCGATCCGCCCGACCCGCTGAACCTGCCGCCGGGATGCAACTTCGCCTCGCGCTGCCCGAGGGTGCGCGACCTGTGTCGCAGGGACGCCCCGCCGCTGGACCCCGCCGGGGACCATCTGGCCGCCTGTCACTTCGCCGGACCGCCAGAGAGCTGATGGCGCCCCTCGGGCCCGCGCAGGCCCCACGCGGGCTGGCCAAACGGCCCGCCATTTGGGCTGCGACGCCCCGGTCCGTGGGCTTGTGGCATCTTGATCGGGGCGCATGCGGGACCGCCATCGTCCATCGCGGACCCGCCACCGGGATCGCAGCCACCGATGGGTTGGTCGGCGGCACCGGCGATCTGCCGACCGATGGATGCGCGGCCATGACCGCCATGATTTTTCTGCAATACGGCACGTTTGCGGGTGGCCATGTCCCTTGCGCGGGCGGCATGTTGGGCGCGAATGCGCCTTTCCGGGTCCCCTCGGCCTGGCCCTTCCGACCCATACGGCCGATGCCGCAAGGACCCGAGCGATGATCGCAGACCTCTCCAACCCGGCCCTTTTCGGCGCGTTCGCGGTCGCGGCGGGGCTGATCCTCGGGGCGGGGATGCGGATGGCCGGTCTGGCGGACCGCCTGGCCGACCGCACCGGGTTGGGCGAGGCGCTGGTGGGCGCGGTCCTGCTGGGCGCGGCCACGTCGCTTTCGGGCACGGTGGTTTCGTTCACCTCCGCCCTCGACGGCCGCGCGAGCCTTGCGTTCTCGAACGCGGTGGGGGGTATCGCCGCGCAGACGGCGTTCCTGGCACTGGCCGACCTGCTGCACCGACGTGCCAATCTGGAACATGCGGCAGCGGAGTTGGCCAACGTGTTCCAGGGCGCGCTGCTGGTCTTGCTGCTCACGTTGCCGGTGCTGGCCTTTGCCGGGCCCGAGGTGACGTTCCTGGGCCTGCACCCGGTGTCATTCGCACTGCCGGTCCTCTATATCTGGGGCTTGCGGGCCACGCGGACGGTGCGCGAATTTCCGATGTGGAAGCCGGTGCAGACGGCGGGCACCCGCTCCGATGACCCCGAGCAGGACGACGACCCGTCGCGGTCCACCGCCGCCATCGCGGCCGAGTTCGCGGGCCTGATGGCGCTGATGGGCGCGGCCGGATGGATCGTGGCGCAGGCCGGGGGCCAGATGACCGATCGCCTCGGGCTGAGCGCATCGCTGGTCGGGGCCCTGCTGACGGCGGTGGCGACGTCACTGCCCGAACTGGTTACGACGCTGGCCGCCGTTCGTCGGCGGGCGCTGCAACTGGCCGTGGGCGGCATCGTGGGCGGCAACACCTTCGACACGCTGTTCCTGGCGATCTCGGATGCCGGATATCGCGACGGGTCGCTCTATCATGCGGTGTCCTCGCAGGACCTGTTCTGGCTGGGGATCGGGCTGGTCATGACCGTGATCCTGCTGATGGGGCAGATCCTGCGGCAGAAGGACGGACCGGCGGGCATCGGGCTGGAAAGCGTGGCGCTGCTGACGGTCTATGGCGGCGCGATCGTCGTTCAGATCCTGATTTGACCGCGTGATCCGACAGGATCGCGGGTCCGTCGACATTGACCGGGCCGCCGGCAGGGGGCAGGACCCGAAGCCGGACACCCGCCGCCCCGCAGAAGGCCCGCCATGCAGCCCCAGATTCCCCTGACACGCGATCTCGTCCTGGTGGGCGGCGGACATGCGCATGCACTGGTCCTGCGGCGCTGGGGCATGGATCCGCTGCCCGGAACGCGGGTCACCTTGATCAACCCCGGACCGACGGCGCCCTATACCGGCATGCTGCCCGGCCATGTCGCGGGTCACTATACCCGCGAGGAACTGGACATCGACCTCGTCCGGCTGGCGCGGTTCGCGGGCGCACGGCTGATCGACGGGGCGGTGACCGGGCTCGACCCGAATGCCGGCACCCTGACGGTCGAAGGGCGCGGAACGGTGGCCTATGACGTGGCCTCGATCGATATCGGCATCCATTCCGACATGCCGGCGCTGGAGGGGTTCGCCGCCCACGGCACGCCGGCCAAGCCGCTTCAGGGTTTCGCGGACGGGTGGCGGAAGCATCTGGGCGCCGTCGGCGAGGGGGCACCGGGCGACACGGTCGTGATCGGCGGCGGCGTGGCGGGAATGGAACTGGCGATGGCGATGGCCCACGCGCTCGCCGCCGTCGATCCGACGGCGCGCGTCTCCCTGCTGGAGTCCGCCGATCAGTTGACGGGCGTCGGCCCTCGTGCCCGGCGACGGCTGCGCGCGGCGCTGGAAGAACGCGGCGTGACGGTCCGCACCGGGGTGACGGCGACCGCCGTGGCCGCCGATCACGTCGCGTTGGACACGGGCGAAAACGTGCCCGCCGCCTTCGTCACCGGGGCCGCGGGCGCGCGACCGCATGAATGGCTGGCCGCGACCGGTCTGCCGCTGACGGACGGGTTCATCCGCGTCGGACCCGACCTGGGGGTGGAGGGGGTCGCCAACCTGTTCGCCGCCGGCGATTGCGCACATCTGACCCACGCGCCCCGGCCCAAGGCGGGGGTCTATGCCGTTCGCGCGGCGCCCATCCTGCATCACAACCTCAGGGCCGCGCTGGGAGAGGGCCGCCGCCGCCCGTTCCGGCCGCAACGGCGCTATCTGAAGCTGGTCTCGCTGGGTGGAAAGACGGCGCTGGCCGAAAAGGCGGGCCTCGTCGCGTCGGGCGACCTGATATGGCGGTGGAAGGATCGGATCGACCGCGCCTTCATGCGCAAGCTGACGGACCTGCCGGCCATGGCCGCGCCGGACCTGCCCGACCGGATCGTGGACGATCTGGCGGAAGAAGGTCCGTCGCTGCCGCTTTGCGGCGGCTGCGGCGCGAAGGTCGGGCCGGACGCGTTGCGCGCGGCCTTGGCCGCCTTGCCGCCGCCCGCGCGCGATGACGTGCTGTCGCGACCCGGCGACGACGCCGCCATCCTGGCGCATGGCGACGGACGGCAGGTTCTGACCACCGACCATCTGCGCGGCTTCACGGACGATCCGGCGCTGATGACCCGCATCGCGGCGGTCCACACCCTGGGCGACGTCTGGGCGATGGGCGCGGTGCCGCAGGCGGCGTTGGCCACCATCATCCTGCCGCGCATGTCCCCGCGCCTGCAGACACGCACCTTGGCGGAGGTCATGGAGGCCGCGTCCGACGTAATGGCCGCCGCGGGGGCGGACCTGGTGGGCGGACATACCAGCATGGGGGCGGAGCTGACGGTGGGGTTCACGCTGACGGGGCTGCATGCGGGCAACCCGATCGGTCATGCGGGGGCATCCGCGGGCGACGCGATCCTGCTGACGCGGCCGATCGGCAGCGGCACCCTTCTGGCGGCCGAGATGGCGGGGCGCGCCGATGGGCGCGACGTCATGGCGGCGTTGCGCCTGATGGCCGCGCCGCAAGGGGATGCGGCGACCATCTTGCGGGGGGCGCATGCGATGACCGACGTCACGGGCTTCGGCCTGGCCGGTCATCTGGACGCGATCTGCCGGGCCAGCGGCACGGGTGCCGAGATAACCCTGCAGGCGGTCCCGATCATGAACGGTGCGCTGACGCTGGCGGAGGCGGGCGTTCGCTCGGCCATCCATCACGCGAACGCGCGCGCGGCGCCGGTGTCGGGGGCATCGGGGCCGCGTGGGGTTCTGCTTCACGATCCGCAGACAGCGGGCGGCCTGTTGGCGGCGGTCGCGCCGGACGCGGCCGGGGATCTGCTACGCCGGTTGCGGGATGCGGGACACGCCGCCGCGCGGATCGGCACGATGACGACCGCGCCGGGGCTGCGCTGCGTCTAGCCGCCGGCCATCGCGATGGCGCGGTCGGCGGCGCGTGCCAGGTCGGCGGGCGACATGTCGCGCAGCTCTATTCGGCCCAGTTCCGTCCGGTCCTTGCCGTGGTTGCGATAGCGCGGATCGTAATGCCGTGCGATCAGGTCCGCGGCCAGTTCGGCATGCTGCCCACCCCTCGCCAGCGCGTGCCATTCGTCGATCACATCCCTGGCATGATAGGGACGCAGGCTGTCGATCCGGCGCGCCAGCAGGTCGGGATCGGCCGTCAGATCGGGATAGGTCGTCGTCAGGAAACGGCCCCGCGCCGCGGCCGGCGCCTGCAGCCGGATCACCTCGGCCGTGGCCATCGCCGACCAGAGTGCGGGGGGCAGGCGGACGCGCCCGATGGCGTTGCTCTCGGCTTCCAAGAAGATGGGCTGTCGGTCGTCCAGCCGGTCCAGCGCATGCACGAGGCGGGATTCGAACATCTTCTGCGACGGCTGCGGGTCGGCAAGGCCACCGAAATTCGACCCGCGGTGGTTGGCGAGCCCTTCGAGGTCGACGACCTGACCGCCGGCCCGCCGGATGACATGCAGCAACTCGGTCTTGCCCGTCCCCGTCCCTCCATCGATCAGGATCAGCCGGTGCGGCAACGCGTCCTCGTACAACCGCGCCGCCACCAGCCGGCGATAGCTGCGATAGCCGCCCTCGACGACGTCGACGCGCCAGCCGATCTGCGACAGGATCGTGGCGAAGGAGTTGGACCGCTGGCCGCCCCGCCAGCAATAGACCAGAGGCCGCCATCCGCCGTCGCGGTCGGCCAACGGGCCCTCGATATGCAGCGCGGCGTTGCGGGCGACCAGCGCCGCGCCGACCTTGCGGGCCAGAAACCGGTCCTCGCGAACATAGAGCGTGCCGACGCGCGCGCGCTCCGCGTCCGACAGGACGGGCAGGTTGACGGCCCCCGGAATGTGGTCCTCCGCGAACTCGGCCGGGGCGCGAACGTCGATGATCTCGTCGAAGGGCAGCCCGGTCAGGGGCAGGGCGGTCAGGATATGCGGCATCTGGTCATCCCGGGGCGGTTCGCGGTCTGCATCTAGCCCCTCCCCGGCGGATCCGCGACCCCGGGCGAGGATCCGCGCCGTAATGGTGGAACCCGATGGCGCTTGGCTGCGTTTCCGCTACGGAACCCTTCGGATCGTCGCCCGGCCGCAAACAGCCGGGGCGTCGTCCCTCTGACATCTTCCGATGCGGCTCCGGATCGCGCGCATGCGGTCCAGGATCGCGTGTCCGCCGATGGAGCCCCCCGCATCCGTCGCCCGGCGCGCGGTCCGTTTTCGTGGCGTTCCGATCAGACGATATCTTCGGGAATGCCCGGCAGATCGCGTCCGAACCGTCGCGCCGGCCCCGAACGATAAGGCAGCAGATAGCCCTCCCGATCCTCGGGGCGCCGCGCGACGTTGGCGCGCGCATGCGCCCGCCAGGATGCCACGGCCGTCGCGGGGTCGAGGAACGCCTCGGGAATCTCGCCCGCATACCAATGCGTCATGCAGCGACGGAGCAACCGGTCGACGACGGGCCGGTCCGTCAACTCCACTGCCGCCTCGGTATCCCAGCGGAAGCTGCGACCGTTCAGGTTGGCCGACGACACGATGGCGCTGTCGCGGTCGAAGATCGACACCTTCGCATGCAGATAGATGATCGGCGCGCCATGGGCCACGGTCCGGTTCCGTGCCGCCGCCGACTTGCGCTGTGCCGGGCTGGCGATGAAGATGCGCCGGCCAAAGCCCCTTTGCAGCATGCGCACGCATTTGGCCTGCAGGTATTCGCCGTATCTGGCGTCGCGTCCGGTATTGCCCCGAAAGGCCACGTCGTCGGGGGCCGAGGGCAGCACGAGCAGCAGGTTCAGCCCGGGATTGCGTCGCGCCGCCCGAACCAGCGCGCGCGCCAGGGCCCGGTCGCGGAAGAACTGGCTTTCCAGGTAGATCAGCTTTCGCGCCGTTCCGATCCGCGCCAGATGCGCGTCCGCGATCTTGGCCAGGACAGGCTTGGGCGAGATATAGGGTGCCGAGAATTTCCGCCGGGCCGATAGCGTCCGCAGGAGGTCGGGGAGATCGGGCGCCGCAGCCTTTCCCTCGACCACGTCCAGGAACGTGCGGATGTGGTGGTCGGCCTGGCCGGCCACGGCGCCCTGCAGCAGGACCTGCGTGTCGTGCCAGGTTTCGCTGGCCGGGCGGTCGTGGTCGGGCGTGTCGAACCGCCGGTCATTCAGGTCGAGGCCGCCGATATAGAGGCGTTCCTCGTCGGCCACGGCGAGCTTCTGGTGGTGCGTCACGGCGTTCAGTCGCGGCAGGACGAGGGGGCGCAGACGCACACCTTCGGGCGTGACGTCAAAATAGGGCCGCAGCGCCGGCAGCTCGCTGATCCGGCGTCGCCGTCGGGCCGGCGACAGGGCGTTCAGCTCCGCCTCGGTCGTCTTGAGGTAGCCGCGCGCCCGGGGCCACAGGAACAGCGAGGCCAGCAGGCCGACGCGCGCCGGATGCATGGCCGCGGTGACCGAAAGCAGGTGCGGGTTCCCCGAGACCTCGCCCGCGGCGAGCAGCAGGCGACGGCAGCGGGTGGCCCGTTGGTGATAATCTGGCCGGACGATCGGGTCGAAATCGCTGATGATCATCCGCAGGCGGACGCCACGCCGCAACGTGTGGACCACGAGGTCGAACCAGTCCGTGCCGATCGCGCGTCCTTCCGGCGCGTGAAGCCGCGTTCGCGGGTCGAAGATGCGCATGGCGACCGAGACCCGATCGCGGGCGTTCAGGAACAGCCGTTCGAATTCCGGGAACGCCTCGGCCGCCGTCAGCAGGATCTCGGGTTCGCCGGCGGCCGATCCCGGCGGCATCAGTAGGTCCCGGGCGCGGGCGTGAAATCGGACGCGCGGAAGGTGACGGTCAGGTGGTGCCACCCGTCCGCCTCCCGGCTCTCGATCTCGGCGTCGAGCTGGGTCGCGAAGGCGCGCATCAGCTTGCGACCCATCCCGGTGCTGCGGCGTTCCTCCTCGACGCGCGGAAGCATCGTGTTGGACAGGCAGAAATGACAGGTTCGGTCGTCATCCTCATGGAAGCGCACCGACATTTCACGGGCATGTTCGGTTCCGATGGGGGGCATGTGCTTGATGGCGTTCATCACCGCCTCGGCGGTCAGCAGCGACATGGGGACCGCCTGATCGGGGAACAGCCACACGCGCTCGATCCGAAGGTCCAGCGCGATCGTGTCGCCGCCGAGCGCGGAGTCGATGGATTTGCGCACCACCTCCTCGATCAGGTGGCCGACATTCACGAGGCCGGTGTCATCGGTCTGGTAGAGGTCGCGATGGATTGTCGCCATGCCGAGCACGCGATCCTGGGTCTGGCGCAGGGCATGCTTGGCCTCGGACCCTTCGACGTCGCGGATCTGAAGGTTGATGATCGAGGAGATCAGCTGAAGGTTGTTCTTCACCCGGTGATGGATTTCCTTGACCAGAACGCTCTTCTCGCGGACGGCGTTCTCGAGCGACGCCTCGTCGCGGATCAGCGCCTCAGTCATGTCGTGGAACGCCCGCTGGATCCGCTTGATCTCGCTGGGCGGGTTGCCGTCGGAGGTCAGCCTGGGGATCCGCCGCGCGGCGGTGAACAGCGCCATCTGCCGGCCCAGCCGGGTCAGGTGGCGGGTGATGAGTTGATGCACCGCAAAAAGCGAGACGGCGAGGCTGACCGCCCACATCAGGGCTGGAAAGAGGCTCGTCAGGATGTCGCCATCGGTCTGGCGCGCCAGCGTCGCGGTGCCGTCCCAGATGCCCAGGACATAGAACTGTCCGCGCGTGATCGGGGCGACGGTATAGATGCGGGGGGCACCACCGGGCGCCGCGGCGGTCAGGGCCTGGGCATCGGGATAGGCCATGCTGGCCAGCGAGACCCCCTCGGGCAGCAGATCGGGGATGGCGTCGAGCGAGCCCAGCGCGGTGATCGGCTCGCCCCGTGCGTTGAAGGTCACGAGTTCGACCAGCGCGTCGTCGACCTGATCCTCGCCCTCCGTCAGGCGCTCGGCACGCAGGCTTTCGTGGGGGATGGAGACGTTGACGAATCCCAGAAGGTCGCCCGTGCCGCCGAAGACCGGTTCCGCCACTGCCAGGATGGACGTCCCGCTGAGGGGCCCGTTCGGATTGGCGCGGATCGAGGAGACCGGATTGTCGATCGCCGCGGCCAGTTCCGGGCTGTCCGAGAAGTCCACGACCTGCCCGTAGGAGGAACAGGTCATCCGCCCGTCGACCGGAATGTACCCCAGGAAACTGAAACGGTCGTTGTCCTCGACGATGCCCCTCAGATAGGCGCTGCAGCGGTCGGGATCATCGACGAAGGAGGGGATGACGGCGGAGAGGGCCGCCGCGGTGCCGACGGCCTCCCGAACGGCGAGCCGCTCCTGGAAGGCAGCCTGTTCCGTTAGGGCCAGAAGCGCCAGTTCGGCATTGTCCTGTGCCTTGAGCGCGACGCTCTGTGTCTGCAGGACCGCGATTAGTCCGATCGGGAGCAGCGCAAGGGAGAGCAGGGCCGCCAGTCTGACCTTGAGGCTTTCGTACCAGGGGTCGGGGATCTTGTCCGCGGGGGTCAGCGCAGAACGCTCCCGCCTCCGGCCACCACCGCCATGGTCGCATTGTCGGTCATCTCCATCGGAGAGTCGCCATCGAGTTGGAGAAGTTCCGTCAGCCTGGCGCGGCCGCGATTGGCCCGGCTCTTGATCGTGCCGATGGCGACGCCGCACATTCCGGCCGCTTCCTCGTAGCTGAAGCCGGAGGCGCCGACGAGGATCAATGCCTCGCGCTGCTCATCCGGCAGGGTCTCGAACGCCTTCTTGAAATCGGTGAGGTTCAGGTGACCGTCATGATCGGGCTTCACTGACAGGTTCGCCACCATCGTCCCCTCGGGGTCCGACACTTCACGGTTCAGCTTGCGGCGGCTGGAGTAATAGGTGTTCCTCAGGATCGTGAACAGCCAGGCGCGCATGTTGGTGCCGGGCTGGAACTTGTCCATGTTGGTCCAGGCCTTCACCACGGTATCCTGCACCATGTCGTCGGCGGTGGCGCCGTTGCGCGTCAGGCTGAGCGCAAAGGCCCGTAGTGCCGGAAGGTGATCCAGCATCGCTTCTCGGGGGTCGGCCCCGCTCGGCTTGGCGGTCATTTGTCGTCGCTTTCCTCGGCGTCCTGCGCCTTGAGTACGGCGAGCAGATCCTTGAACCGGTCCGGGAGTTCTTCTTGCACGAGGTCGGAATAGACCAGCTTCAGGTTCTGGTCGATAAGCTTCGATACCCGGTCGGCATCATCCTGCTCGGGTTCGGTCATGATCAAGTTGCACCCTCGGAAAGACGTATTATTCTTGCTGGCTCTGGAACCCAAACGGCACCGCGTCCGTTTGGTTCCGAGAAAAATTCGTCCGGGGACAGAAAAACATGGATACAACAGAAAACGCGGTCAATCTTTCTGATCGCATTGCCGGGGAACTTCCGTATCTCCGCCGGTACGCACGCTCGCTGACCGGCTCCCAGGCTAGCGGCGACCGCTATGCCATCGCCACCCTGGAGGCGATCCTCGAGGATCGGTCCGCATTCGAACACGACACGCGCGCGAGGGTCGTGCTGTACAAATGCTTTCATGCCATCTGGAGTTCCACAGGAAATCCGACGCCCGAGGGGGAGGACCAGTCCCCTGGCGCGGCGGGTCGCGCGCAGCACCTCTTGGGGAAACTGACGCCGAACACGCGCGAGGCGCTGCTTCTCTCGACGGTCGAGGAGTTCTCGATCGACGATATCGCCACGATCATGCACACCGACCGCGATGAAGTGCGGCATTTGATCGCCACCGCTCGCTCCGACATGGAGGCCGCGACCACGGGCCGCATCATGGTGATCGAGGACGAACCGATCATCGCCGCCGACCTGAGTGCCATCGTCGAGGAGTTGGGCCACACCGTCACCGGCGTCGCCCGCACCCGCAGCGAGGCCACCGATCTGGGCAACCGGGAGCGGCCGGACCTGATCCTCGCCGACATTCAACTGGCGGACAATTCCTCCGGGATCGACGCGGTCAACGACCTTTTGACGGCGATGCCGGACACGCCGGTGATCTTCATCACGGCATTCCCCGAACGCCTGCTGACCGGCGACCGGCCCGAACCGGCATTCCTCATCTCGAAGCCCTACAAGGAAGATCAGGTGCAGTCGGCCGTCAGCCAGGCGATGTTCTTCTCGTCGACCGAGACGCTGCGCGCCTGACCGTCATGTCATGGACCGATTGGGCCGGGCGATCCGTCGCGCCGGCCCTTCGACGTTCCGCGCGTCAGGAATCCCTTGCCGCATCCAAGGCCACGGCGCCGACGAACAGCCCCGCGAACACCAGCGCCAGCACCTGGGCCACGCCGGCGGACGCACCCGCGATCCCCGCAAAGGCGAACAGTCCTGAAATCAGCGAGACTGAGAGGAAGATGATCGCCCATGAAAGCATGGCGTGGCCCGTCCTGTATTGGCGGCTATGTTCTATGACATCGACATGACAACCATATATGGTTGCGAAAGTTCCGTGACCCGCAAGATTCCGCATGAGGCCGGCGAATGGACGTTGTCACTCGGCGCTATGCATTGAATAAAAATGCGATTAGGTTTGATCGCTGCCGATCGCGGAGGGGCCATGGCCATTAAATGCGTGAACTGCCCCCTGCGCCGACGAGACGCCTTCCTGCCCATGACGGAGGAGGAGCTGCGCTTTCAGCAGCGGTTCAAGGTGGGCGAACTCACGGTGGAGCCGCAGACCCAAATCCTGATGGAGGGGTCGAACAGCCCGCAGCTCTTTACCGCGCTGCACGGCCTGGGGCTGCGATACAAGATCCTGGAGGATCAGAGCCGTCAGATCCTCAGCTTCGTGTTCCCGGGCGATTTCATCGGCCTTCAGGCCGGCGTGATGGGCGAGATGGGCCATTCGGTCCGCGCGACCACGCGCATGACGCTCTGCGTCTTCGACCGGGGGGAGTTGTGGAACCTGTTCCGGTCGCATCCCGACCGGGCGTTCGACCTGACCTGGCTGGCCTCGTCCGAGGAGCGTTTCCTGGGCGAGGCGATGTCGACCATCGGCCAGCGATCGGCAAGCGCGGCGATCGCCTGGGCGCTGGTCAAACTCTACCGCCGGGGCGCGATGGTGGGGTTGGCCATGGACGGGGTGATGGAGCTGCCGTTCCGTCAGCGGGACCTGGCGGATGCCTTGGGACTGTCGCTGGTACACACCAATAAGACGCTCGCCCGGTTGCGGGAAATGCAGCTTGCGAACTGGAGCGAGGGTGTCCTGACGGTGCCGGATCTGGCCAAGCTGGAAAAGGCCGCCTCGGGCGTCTCGGCCACGCCGGCGCCCAGGCCGCTGTTCTAGGGTGGCAGGTTCCGGGCAAGGCGACCGCAAGGGCTTTCCGGACCTTCATCTGGGTGGCCTGCTGGTCAAGGTGATGTCGGATCTGCGGGCCAGCTACTGGTTTATCCCCGGTGCGCTGACGCTGGGGGCGGTCCTGCTGGGGGCGCTGGCCGTCTGGATCGACACCGCGCTGACCGTCGACGGCACGCCGCCGGACCTGCCCGGCAGCGCGATGCAGCCCGAGGGCGCGCGGGCGCTGCTGTCGGTGTTGGCGCAGTCCATCTTCGGTGTGACCGGCGTAATGTACTCGATGACGCTGGTCGCGGTGTCCTTCGCCTCGGGCAAGTTCGGGCCGCGGCTGATCGGGAACTTCATGCGCGACCGGGTGAACCAGTGGTCGCTGGGTATCCTCATCGCGACGTTCGTCTACAACGTCGTGATCCTGCGCGCGATACACGACGGAGAGGACGCGCCGCAGCAGGTCTTCGTGCCCCATCTGTCGATCATGCTGGCCCTGGCGCTGACGCTCATCTGCATCGGCGTGGTGATCTATTTCGTCCACCACATTCCCGAGATGATCGACATCTCGAAGATCACGGCCGGCCTCGGGCGCCGCCTGATCGAGGAGGTGACACGCCTTGCCGAGGCGCAGTCCGATATCGGCGATGACGGCTTTCGGCCGCCCCCGACGCCACCCGATGCCACGCTCGTCGCGGGTCGGGCGGGGTATCTGCAGGCGATCGACCTCGACCAGCTCCGCTCGGCTGCCGAGGAGGGGGGGTACGGTATCGACGTGCCCCACCCCGTCGGCACGTTCCTGAGCCAGGAGACGGTGATGCTGCGGATCTGGGGCGGTCTGGTGTCCGACGAGGTCGAGCGCGACATGCGCGGCAGCATGGCCATGGGCGAGGGGCCGACCGAGACGCAGAACGTGCTGTTCCTGATGGATCAGCTGGTCGAGATCGCGGCGCGCGCGCTCTCGCCCGGCGTGAACGATCCGTTCACCGCCATCGCCTGCGTCAACTGGATGCGCGCGGGCATCGTGGCAGGCGGCGCCACCGGTGACGGGCTGGCCGGGCGGCAGGAAGGCCCGGTCCATCTGCCCCAGCCGACCTTCCGCGGCCTGCTGGACCGGTCCTTCGAGAACGCCCGGCCCTACACGTCGAGCGACCCGCTCTGCGACCGGCATGTCGGCTGGACGCTGGACCGGATCGAGGCGGAACTGCCCCCCGGACCCCATCTGGAAACGTTTCGGACCTTCCGCGACGGTCTGCGCGACGGGAAAGGGCAGGACGCGGTCAGGGGCATCTAGCCTCCGGTCGGCTGCCCCATCACCATGTCCGCCGGGATTGACCCGCCGAGCACGAGGCGCGCGTTCGGCAGATCGTTTCGCGCCGCCCGCGCGCGTGCCGCTTCCGGGGGCAGGCCATGCGACGTCCATCGCTCGATCAGCCGTGCTTCCAGCAGGATCTCGGGCGGGGTCAGGGCGACCGTCATGTCCCAGAGCGGGTGCAGCGCGCGCCAGCCGTCCGCGTCGAGGAGGAGATAATTGCCTTCAAATATCGCAATCTCGGCAGTCAACGTGCCGCCATCGGCGATCACCGCATCCGCCGTGCGGTCGAAAACGGGGAACGGATGCGTGCCACCCCCGCGCACGGCGCGCACCAGCGATGTCAGGCCTTCGATGTCGAACGTCTCGGGGGCGCCCTTGCGGTCGCGCAGGCCCATCCGGTCCAGTGTCGCATTGTCCAGGTGAAAGCCGTCCATCGGGACCACCTGGGCCGGCCGACCCAGCGCGGAGACCGCGTGGGCCAGTTCCGCCGCCATCGTCGATTTCCCCGCCGCCGGCGGACCGGCCAGTGCCACCAGCCGGCGCCCGGCGGGCAGGGCGAGGATGCGCCGGGCGACGTCAGGCAGGGGGGTCACGCCGGCTCCGCGACGCCCTCGGGCAGCTTGGCGCCGGTCATGTAGGCGACGGCGTCGGACATGCTGTGCGCCTTCGGGTCGATCACCGTCAGGCGCTTGCCCAGGCGGTGGATGTGCACCCGGTCCGCGACCTCGAACACATGCGGCATGTTGTGGCTGATCAGGATGATCGGGATGCCGCGCGACCGCACATCCTGGATCAGCTCCAGCACCTTGCGGCTTTCCTTGACTCCCAGCGCGGCGGTCGGCTCGTCAAGGATGATGACCTTCGATCCGAAGGCCGCGGCACGGGCCACGGCGACGCCCTGACGCTGGCCGCCCGACAGCGTCTCGACTGGCTGGTTGATGTTCTGGATCGTCATCAGGCCCAGCTCGCTCAGCTTGTCGCGCGCGAATCTCTCCATCCCCGAACGGTCCAGCATGCGGAACCATTTGCCCAGCGGGCCGGATTTCCGCAGCTCGCGGCCCATGAACATGTTGTCGGCGATGGACAGGGCGGGCGACATGGCAAGCGTCTGGTAGACGGTCTCGATCCCCGCCTCGCGGCCCTGGTTGGGGCTGGTGAAGCGGACAGGCCGCCCTTCCAGTTCGATGGTGCCCGCATCGGGAACGACCGCCCCCGACAGCGCCTTGATAAGCGATGACTTCCCCGCCCCGTTGTCCCCGATGACGGCCAGGATCTCGCCCGGGTAGAGGTCGAAGTCGCAATGATCGAGCGCGGTGACCCGGCCATAGCGCTTGACCAGGCCGCGCGCCTTCAGGATGGGGTCGCTCATGTCGAAATCCTCCGGATCCATTGGTCCAGGGCCACGGCCAGAATGATCAGGCAGCCGGACGCGAACAGGACCCATTGCGGGTTCGCGCCCGCCAGCTTCAGGCCGGTCGAGAAGACGCCGACCGTCAGCGCGCCGAACAGCGTACCGAGGATCGTGCCGCGCCCGCCGAACAGCGAGGTGCCGCCGATGACGACGGCGGCGATGCTGTCGAGATTTGCCTCGGCGAAGCTGGAGGGCGAGATGGAGCCGACCCGCCCGATGGCGGCCCAGGCGGCGAGGCCGACGATGGCACCGGCCACCACATAGACCGACAGCAGCACGCGGTCGGCGCGCACGCCGGCCAGCTCGGCCGACTCCCGGTCGTCGCCCACGGCATAGACATGGCGCCCCCAGGCCGTCCGGTTGAGCACGTACCAGAACGTCGCGAACAGCAGCACCACCAGCACCACCGCATAGATCGTGGGCGCCCCCATGATGCGCAGCGACCAGTCGCCGATCTCGACCCGCTCGCCGAAGACCTTGAGCATCGGGGCGGCCGCGTCGATGTCCTGACTGCGGATGGATTGCGACCCGGTATAGAGAAACACCGTCGCCAGCACGATCTGCCACATGCCCAGCGTCACGATGAACGGTGGCAGGCGCACGCGGGTTACCAGCAGGCCGTTCACGCAACCCAGCGCCATCGCCACCAGCATCCCCGCCAGGATCGAGAGCGGGGCCGGCACGCCGTAGGTGACGCCCAGATGCCCCATGATGACGTAGGCCAGCACCATGACGGCGCCGACCGACAGGTCGATCCCCGCCGTCAGGATGATCAGGGTCTGCGCGCAGGCGAGGATCGCGATGATCGCGGTCTGCTCAAGCGTGATCTTGATCGCCAGACCGGTGAGCAGCCGCCCGTCGGTGGCGACCGTGAAGGCCACAACCGACAGCGCCAGGATGATGATGGGCACGAGGGTCGGTGCGTTGTGCAGGACGTGCTGGACGCGGGCCAGGGGGCCGTGCCGGCCGTGCTCGAACTCGGCAACCCGTTCCGTCGCGGTGCCCGTTTCGGTGGTCTCGGCCATCTGGCTCCCTTCCGTGGAATGCGGGGCCTGCCGGGCGCATTCGCCCGCCAGGCCCGCGCGGCGCCGTCCGCGCAGCGCTCATGTCGGCGCGGGGCCGCCCCGCAAGGGGGCGACCCGCCGCTGGGTCGTCAGCCCCAGCAGCGATCCTGTCCTTCGGAGACCGAGATCGACTCGACCCCGTCCACCGGCGCGTCGGTCACAAGGTTCACGCCGGTATTGGTGAAGTCCAGCCCCTCGGTCGGCTCGGGGACGGTTCCGTCCTCGGCGAACTGCGCGATCGCCTCGATCCCGAGGGATGCCATCAGCAGCGGGTATTGCTGCGACGTCGCGCCGATCACGCCGTCGGCCACGTTCTGCACGCCAGGGCAGCCACCGTCGACCGACACGATCAGGACTTCGCCGTCGCGACCCATCGCCTTGAGCGCCTCATAGGCGCCGGCGGCGGCGGGTTCGTTGATGGTATAGACCACGTTGATTTCCGGGTCCTGCAGCAGCAGGTTCTCCATCGCGGTCCGGCCGCCTTCCTCGTTGCCGGCGGTGACCTCGTTGCCGACGATGCGGGGGTCGTCCTCGTCGCCCCAACGGTTCGGGTCCTTCACGTCGATCCCGAAGCCGGTCAGGAACCCCTGATCGCGCAGCACACCGACCGAAGGCTGGCTTTCGGCCAGGTCCAGCATGGCGATCTTGGCGTTCTCCGGGTCGTCGACCGAAGCTGCGGCCCAGGCGCCGATCAGGCGGCCCGCCTCGAAATTGTCGGTGGCGAAGGTCGCGTCGGCCGCATCGATCGGCTCCAGCGGGGTGTCGAGCGCGATGACGAGGATGCCCTGATCGCGGGCGGCCCGCAGCGGCTCGACGATGGCCTTGGTGTCGGATGCGGTGATCAGGATGCCCTTGGCGCCGGCGGCGATGCAGGTCTCGATCGCGTCGACCTGCGCCTCGTGGTCGCCATCGACCTCGCCGGCGTAGGATTGCAGCGACACGCCCAGTTCCTCGGCCTTGGCCGTGGCGCCTTCGCGCATCTTGACGAAGAACGGGTTGATGTCGGTCTTGGTGATCAGGCAGGCGGTCGTCCCATGGGCGTCGGCGAACGCGGCACCCGTCATCGAAAGGGCGGCCACGGCCGACCCGGCAAGCAACTTCTTCATTCTATCCTCCCAGATGTTCCGCGGCGATGGCACACGGACTGATCGAAGCGTGTCAGATTCCGCCTGCCTCCGTCAATATGTAAATCTAGTTGATTTATATGCCGGACCGGTCATTCTGCCCGGGTCCCCATTGCCGGAGGGCGCCGTGCCCGAGAGTTCCGCCCCCGCCCATGCCGGGCGTCGAAGCCCGACGGAACGCCTGATCCTGTCGACGGTTCGCCGGATGGGGCCGCTCGCGGGGGCCGGGATCGCCCGCGCGACCGGCCTGTCGGCGCAATCGGCCAGCGTCGTGTCCCGCGCGCTCGAGGCGGATGGCCTGCTGCTGCGCCGACCGGCGGTGCGTGGGCGCGTGGGCAAGCCTTCGGTGCCGCTGGCCCTGAACCCCGATGGGCTGTTCTCGCTGGGCCTCAGGATCGGGCGGCGGCGGGTGGATATGGTGGCCATCGACCTCGTGGGTCGTCTGCGCGGGCGGGAGGTGCTGAACTACGCCTATCCGACGCCCAGCAGCGTGACCGGGTTCGCAGGCGAAGCCGTGCGACGCCTGCGCTCCGCGTTGCCCGGGGGCACGGCCCGCCTGGCCGGAATCGGCGTCGCGACGCCGTTCGAGCTGTGGAACTGGCACGACCAGCTGGGTGCCCCGCCCGGCGAGATGCGGGCTTGGCGATCGTTCGACCTGGCGGCGGAGATCGCGGCGCTATCCGCGCTTCCGGTCATCGTCGGCAATGACGCGACGCTCGCCTGCGCCGGGGAGCAGGCCTTCGGCGCGAGCGCGGGGCCGGGCGACTTCGCCTATTTCTACGTGGGCGCGTTCGTCGGCGGGGGCATCGTCCTGAACGGCCGCATCCACCAGGGCCCGGATGGAAACGCGGGGGCGTTCGGCTCGCTGCCCCTGCGGGACCCCGATACGGCCGGCCATCAGCTGATCGACCACGCATCAATCTACCTGCTGGAACGACGGCTGGCCGAGGAAGGGAAGATCCGGCCCGGGGCGGATCTGACCACGATGGAATGGGCGGGCTTCGGCGAGGCGCTCGACGATTGGATCTCGGTGACGGCCCGCCATCTGGCCATGGCCATCGTGGCGACGACGGCCGTGCTGTCGTTGCCCCGGGTGGTGATCGACGGCTCCTTTCCCGACGCGGTGCGCACCCGTCTGGTGGCGGTCACCCGCGCGCGGCTGGCGCGGGCGGACACGCGCGGCATCCGCCGCCCGGATGTCGTGGAAGGATCGCTGGGTGTGATGGCAGGGGCGCTCGGGTCGGCCTATCAGCCGATCATGGAGGGCTACCTGTCGCCCTGACCGGCAAGCCAGCGCAGCGCGGCGAGATACCCTTCGACCCCCAGCCCCGCGATCACCGCATCCGCCCGGTTCGAGACATAGGAATGATGCCGGAACGCCTCGCGCCGGTGGATGTTCGAGACATGCACCTCCACCACGCGGCCCTTGAAGGCGGACAGCGCATCGAGGATCGCGATCGACGTATGGCTGTAGGCGCCCGGGTTGATGACGATCGCATCGAAGGTGCCCCGCGCCTCCTGGATCCAGTCGACGAGCTGCCCCTCGTGGTTGGACTGTCGGAACGTCACTTCGGCCAGATCCAGCGCCCGGCACGACGTCTCGACATCGGCCAGCGTGGCGGCGCCGTAGATATCGGGTTCCCGCTGGCCGAGCAGGTTCAGGTTCGGTCCGTTCAGCACGAGTATTTCGGTCATCGGCGCCTCCGTCGGGGTGGGCATAGCGCAGGGGCGCGCCGATCCAAACCGTCCCGTGATCCTGCGCGGTGGGCTATGGCGGGAATGTCGCAGGACTTGACGGCGCGTTCCGGCGCGGCGACGCTGGGTCATGCTCCGCCCGCGACTCACACCGCACCGCATCTTCGCCCTCGGCGCCCGCAGGGGCGTTCCGGCGGCGGTCGCGGTGATGTGGGCGATGAAGGCCCCGCCGGATCACGCGCGACGGATCTGAACCGCGCCGCCGCCCAAGGGTCGCGGCCGCAGGCGGCGTCGGGCCCGCGGGCCCCGAAAGGCGAGCATCTCCATGAACGATACGAACAGGACCCTCCCCGGCCAGGCGCGGGTCGTCATCATCGGCGGGGGCGCGGTCGGCGTCTCGGCGCTCTATCATCTGGCGCGGGCGGGGTGGACCGATTGCCTCCTGCTGGAACGCAACGAATTGACGGCCGGGTCGACCTGGCACGCCGCCGGCAACTGTCCGAACTTCGCGGGCAGCTGGACCGTGATGAACATCCAGCGGTATTCGATGGCGCTCTATCGCGGGCTGGCCGATGCCGTGGGCTATCCGATGAACTATCACGTTACCGGCGCCATCCGGCTGGCCCATAGCGACGAGCGGATGCAGGAGTTCGAGCACGTCCGCGCCATGGGGGCGATGCAGGGCCTGCGGATGGAGATGATGACCCCCGACGACATTCGCCGGGCGAACCCCTTCGTCGAGATCCACGACCTGAAGGGCGGGTTGTGGGACCCGGAGGACGGCGACATCGACCCCGCCCAGCTGACGCAGGCCCTGGCCAAGGGCGCGCGCGACCTGGGCGCGCGGATTGTCCGACATTGTCCGGCCACCGGCGTGCGACGGGAGGGCGCCGCCTGGGTCGTCGAGACCGAACAGGGCGAGGTATCTTGCGACCATGTCGTCAACGCCGCCGGGTATTACGCCGCCCGCGTGGCCGAATGGTTCGCGCCGCATGGCCGCCCGCCCTTGCCGATGGCGGTGATGTCGCACCAGTACCTGCTGACCGAGCCGATCGCGGAGATCGCGGATTGGACGCAGGCCAACGGTCGCAAGCTGCCGATGATCCGCGACCCGGATGTCAGCTACTACCTGCGGCAGGAAAAGACCGGCCTGAACCTTGGGCCCTACGAACGGAACTGCCGGTCCGAATGGGCCGACGGAACCATGCCGGAGGATTTCAGCTTCCAGCTCTGGCAGGAGGATCTGGACCGGATCGAGGATTACGTGGCCGACGCGATGGAGCGGATGCCCGCGCTGGCCACGGCGGGCGTCAGCAGCGTCATCAACGGCCCCATCCCCTATACGCCCGACGGTCTGCCCTTGATCGGCCCGATGCCCGGCGTGGCGAACGCGTGGGACGCGAACGTGTTCACCTTCGGCATCGCCCAGGCGGGTGGGGCGGGCAAGGTGCTGGCCGACTGGATCACGACCGGCGCGACGGAATGGGACTGCTGGGACGTCGATCCCCGCCGCTTCGGTTCCTATGCCAGCGACCCCGCCTATGCACGCGCCAAGGCCGAGGAGGTCTATGGCCACGAATATGCGATGCAATTTCCGCATATGCGCTGGCCCGCCGGGGCGGACCGCCTGACCTCGCCCCTCCACGACCGTTGGCTGGCGAAGGGTGCCGTGATGGGCAGTTTTGGTGGCTGGGAACGGGCCCTATGGTTCCAGCGTCCGGGCGACGACACCGGTTGGGATGCGACCCAGACCTGGCGCCGCGACGGCCCGTGGCACGCCCGCGTGGCCGAAGAGGTCACGGCGGTTCGGGATGGGTGCGGCATCATCGACCTGTCGGGTTTTTCCCGGTTCGATCTGTCGGGGACGGGCGCGTCCGACTGGCTGGCCGGCCGCGTCGCCGGACGGCTGCCGGCGGAGGGGCGGATGACGCTGGCCTATTTCGCCGGCCCGACGGGCCGCTTCGCCACCGAGATGTCGGTTGCGCGCACCGGGCCGGACGCATTCACGCTGATCACGGCGGCCGTCGCGCGCGACCATGATCGCGATCTGCTGGCACGGGATGTACCCGACACGTTGACGTTGCGCGACCGGAGCGAGGATCTCGCCTGCCTTCTGCTGACCGGCCCGGCATCTCGCGACCTGCTGGCGCCGGTGACCGATGCCGACCTGGACCTGCCCTGGCTGTCGGTTCAGGAGGCCCGGGTCGCCGGGTGCGCTGCACGGCTGAACCGTGTCAGTTTCGCGGGGGAGCTTGGCTGGGAAATCCATGCGTTGCGCGGTGATCTTCATGCAATTCATGACGCCTTGAATGGCGCAGTCCCGTTCGGGATGTGGGCGCTCGACTCGATGCGGATCGAAAAGGCGTATCGCGCCTGGGGCACGGACCTTTCGCCCGGCTATACCCTGCGGGAGGTCGGATCCGACCGGTTCATCCGCCCCGAGGCGAAGGGCCCCGAGCCCAAGCGCGCCTTGGCCCCGCTGACCCTGGCGGATTGCGGATACGACCCCCGCCCCATGTCGCCCGTTTGGCATGGCGACGCCCTGGTGGGCGAGGTCACGTCGGCCGCGTTCGGGCACCGGATCGGCGCGCCGGTGGCGTTGGCCATGCTGGACCAGGCCGCCGCCCCGCCCGGCACAGCCGTGGAGGTGGAGATCTTCGGCCGCCGTGTCCCGGCGACCGTCCACGCCGACGCCCCGCTCTGGGATCCGGCGAACGAAAGGCTCCGCGCATGACGCCCGAACTTCCGCGCCAGGCGCGTGTCGTCATCATCGGGGGCGGGGTCATCGGCTGTTCCGTCGCCTATCACCTGGCCCGCCTCGGGTGGACGGACGTCGTGCTTCTTGAACGCAAGCGCCTGACCTGCGGCACGACCTGGCACGCCGCTGGCCTGATCGCGCAGCTGCGCGCCTCGGCACCGGCCACGCGGCTGGCGAAGTACTCCGCCGACCTCTACGCGGGGCTGCAGGACGAGACCGGCGTGGCGACGGGCCTGCGGACGACCGGGTCCGTCTCGGTCGCGCTGACGGATGCGCGGCTGGAGGAGCTGCGCCGCAACGCCTCCATGGCGCGGGCCTTCGGCGTCGATGTGGAGGAGTTGTCGCCCGCCGAGATCGCCGCCCGCTATCCCGCGATGGACCTGACCGGCGTGACCGGTGGCGTCTGGCTGCCGGGCGATGGGCAGGGGGATCCGGCCAATATCTCGCATGCGCTGGCCAAGGGTGCGCGCCGTCGCGGCGTGCGCATCGCCGAAGGCGTTCGCGTCACCGGGATCGACGTGGCTGACGGGCTCGCGCGGGGCGTCCGCTATGACCTGGCCGGGGAGCCGGGAACGATTGCGGCGGATCACGTCGTGAACTGTGCCGGCATGTGGGCGCATGAGGTCGGGCGCATGGCCGGGGTCAACGTGCCGCTGCATGCCTGCGAGCATTTCTATATCGTCACCGAGGCCATCGCGGGTTTGGAGCGGCTGCCCGTGCTGCGCGTCCCCGACGAATGCGCCTACTACAAGGAGGATGCGGGCAAGATCCTGCTAGGCGCGTTCGAGCCGAAGGCGAAACCCTGGGGTATGGCGGGGATCCCGGCCGATTTCGAGTTTGACGAATTGCCGCCGGATTTCGACCATTTCGAGCCTATCCTGGAGCAGGCGATCGCGCGCCTGCCGATGCTGGCCGAGGCGGGGATCCACACCTTCTTCAACGGGCCCGAGAGCTTTACCCCGGACGATTCCTATCATCTGGGCCCGTCGCCCGAGGTCGCGAACATCTGGGTGGCGGCCGGTTTCAACTCGATCGGCATCCAGTCCGCCGGGGGCGCTGGCATGGCGCTGGCCCAGTGGATGCAGGAGGGCGAGGCGCCGTTCGACCTGGTGGATGTCGATGTGGCGCGCAACCAGCCGTTCCAGCGCAACCGTCGCTATCTACGCGACCGCGCGTCGGAAACGCTGGGCCTCCTTTACGCCGATCACTGGCCCTTCCGACAGAAGACCACCGCGCGTGGCGTGCGTCGGTCGCCGTTCCACGCGCATCTGTCCGACCTCGGCGCGGTGTTCGGCGAGCTTGCGGGGTGGGAGCGGGCGAACTGGTTCGCCGAGCCCGGCCAACCCCGCGAATACGAATACGCCTGGGGGCCGCAGAACTGGTTCGACAACGCCGCCCGCGAGCATCGGGCCATTCGCGAGGGCGCAGGATTCTACGACATGTCGTCCTTCGGCAAGCTGCGGATCGAAGGACCGGATGCGGCGACCTTCCTGAACCGGGTCTGCGGTGGCGACATGGACGTCCCGCCCGGCCGGATCGTCTATACGCAGATGCTGAACTCCCGCGCCGGGGTGGAGGCCGACGTGACCGTCACGCGCCTGTCCGAAACGGCGTTCCTGATGGTCACGCCGGCAGCCGCGCGGGTGAAGGACGAGGCCTGGCTGCGCCGGCATGTCGGCGATGCCCGCGTCGTCATCACCGACATGACCGCCGCCGAGGCGGTCCTGGCCGTCATGGGCCCTTCGGCCCGCGACGTCATGGCCGCGATCAGCCCGGACGATTTCGGCAACGACGCCTTCCCCTTCGGAACCGCGCGCGAAATCGAACTGGGATATGCCCTGGCCCGCGCGCATCGTGTCTCCTACGTGGGGGAGTTGGGGTGGGAGCTGTATGTCCCGGCCGACATGGCGGCGCATGTGCTGGAGACCTTGCTGGCGGCGGATACGGGCGCGCGGCCCGTCGGCCTGCATACGATGGACAACTGCCGGATGGAGCGGGCCTTTCGCCACATGGGCCACGACATCACCCCGGCCGACCACGTGGTCGAGGCGGGGCTGGGCTTCGCGGTCAAGACCGGCAAGGGCTGCGATTTCATCGGGCGGGACGCGGTGCTGCGCAGACGCGAGACCGGGCCCGAACGCCGCATCCTGCAGTTCCGTCTGCGCGCGCCGCGGGTGATGCTCTATCACAACGAGCCCATCGTCCGGGATGGCCGGATCGTCGGACACATCACGTCGGGCGCCTACGGGCACCATCTGGGCGGGGCGATGGGCCTGGGCTACGTGCCCTGCGCGGGCGAAAGCGTCGCCGATCTGCTGGCGTCGGAGTTCGCGATCGAGGTCGCGGGCCGCCGGATGCCGGCGGACGCATCCTTCGCCCCGATGTACGACCCCAAGGGCATGCGCCTGAAGATGTAGGCCGCAGACACGAAAAGGGCGGCCCATCGGCCGCCCTTCCGCAATCCGCCGGACCGGGATCAGCAGGAATAGTAGAGCTGATACTCGATCGGGTGGGGCGTGTGCTCATAGGCGTGCACCTCGCCCCATTTCAGCTCCATGTAGCCGTCGATCTGGTCGCGGGTGAACACGTCGCCGGCCAGCAGGAACTCGTGATCCTTCTCCAGTTCCTCCAGCGCCTCGCGCAGGCTGCCGCAGACCGTGGGGATGGAAGCAAGCTCCTCCGGGGGCAGGTCGTAAAGATCCTTGTCGGACGGCTCGCCCGGGTGGATCTTGTTCTTGATCCCGTCGAGGCCGGCCATCAGCAGCGCCGCGAATGCCAGGTAGGGGTTCGCCGCCGGGTCGGGGAAGCGGGCCTCGACGCGCTTGGCCTTGGGGCTCTCGGTCCACGGGATGCGCACGCAGCCCGAGCGGTTGCGCGCGGAATAGGCGCGCAGCACCGGCGCCTCGAAACCCGGGATCAGGCGCTTGTAGCTGTTGGTCGCCGGGTTCGTGAACGCGTTCAACGCCTTGGCGTGCTTCAGGATGCCGCCGATGAAATACAGCGCCTCCATCGACAGGTCGGCATATTGGTCGCCGGCGAAGAGCGGCTTGCCGTCCTTCCAGATCGACATGTTGACATGCATGCCGGTGCCGTTGTCGCCCGCAATGGGCTTGGGCATGAACGTGGCCGACTTGCCATAGGCGTGGGCCACGTTGTGGATCACGTATTTGTACTTCTGGATCTCGTCGGCCTGCTTGGTCAGCGAGCTGAAGATCAGGCCGAGTTCGTGCTGGCAGGACGCGACCTCGTGGTGGTGCTTGTCGACCTTCATGCCCATGCGCTTCATCGTCGAGAGCATCTCGGAGCGAAGGTCCTGGGAGGCATCGGTCGGGTTGACGGGGAAGTAGCCGCCCTTGACGCCGGGCCGGTGGCCCATGTTGCCCATCTCGTATTCGCTGTCGGTGTTCCAGGCCGCATCGGCCGCGTCGACCTCGAACGAGACCTTGTTCATGGTGTTCGAGAAACGGACGTCGTCGAACAGGAAGAACTCCGCCTCGGGGCCGAAATAGGCCGCGTCGCCGATACCGGACGCCTGCAGATAGGCCTCGGCCTTCTCGGCGGTCGCGCGCGGGTCGCGGTCATAGGCCTCGCCGGTGTCGGGCTCCGAGATGGAGCAGTGCACGCACAGCGTCTTCTCGGCGTAGAACGGGTCGAGATAGGCGCTTTCGGTGTCGGGCATCAGCTTCATGTCCGACTGGTCAATCGACTTCCACCCGGCGATGGACGAGCCGTCGAACATGAAGCCCTCCTCCAGGAAGTCCTCGTCGACCAGATCGGCGATGATGGTCACGTGCTGCAGCTTGCCGCGCGGGTCGGTGAAGCGGATGTCGACGTATTCGACCTCCTCGTCCTTGATCAGCTTGAGAACGGACGCGTTGCTCATTGGTTTCCCCTTCGTGGTATGTGTCCGGTGCGTGATTGTTCAGATGGCGTCGTCGCCGGTCTCGCCGGTGCGGATGCGGATGACCTGTTCGACGGGCGAGACGAAGATCTTTCCGTCGCCGATCTTGTCGGTGCGCGCCGCTTCGATGATCGCCTCGATGGCCTGTTCGACCAGATCGTCGGGCAGGATCACCTCGATCTTCACCTTGGGCAGGAAATCGACGACGTATTCGGCACCGCGATAGAGTTCGGTATGACCCTTCTGGCGTCCGAAGCCCTTCACCTCGGTGACGGACAGGCCCTGGATGCCGATGTCCTGCAACGCCTCCTTCACCTCGTCCAGTTTGAACGGCTTGATGATGGCTTCGATCTTCTTCATCGCATCCCTCCCGCGGCGTCCCGGGTGACTTCGCAGGCTGGACCGGGGGGGGCAATCGCGTAAGGATCGGCCGGCACCCGGCAGACGGCCAAATCCGGGCGGGCTGTCGCCGATTTGGGCGAAGCGCCTCTTTCTTGTGCAGACGGAGAATCCCATGTCCGATGCCCTTTTGACCGCCGCCCAGATGCGTGCCCTCGAACGCGCGGCCATCGACTCGGGCGCGGTCACCGGATCCTGGTTGATGGAGCGTGCGGGAGAGGGGGTCGTCGCGGCGATCGAGGCGGAATGGCCCGATCTCGCCACCGTACCGGACCGTGCCGTCGTGTTCTGCGGGCCGGGCAACAACGGCGGCGACGGATTCGTCGTGGCGCGGCTGCTGTGCTGGAGGGGCTGGAAGGTCGAGGTGTTCCTGTACGGGGCAGCCGATAAGCTGCCCCCCGATGCGCGTGCCAACTATGAGCGCTGGATGGAGAACGGGAATGTCCGCCCGCTGCCTGGTCCACCGGACGATCCGGCTGAATACGTCACCGACGCAGAGAGCTTTCCGGACACCGCCGCAGCCCTCTGGATCGACGCGGTGTTCGGGATCGGCCAAAGCCGTGCGCTTCCGCCGGCGGTCGCAGGAATAGTGAAACTCCGCGAGCGTATCCCGCTCGACCGGCGCCCCCGGTTGGTCTGCATCGACGTTCCGTCCGGTCTGAACTCCGACACGGGGATGCCCTTGGGCGAGCAGGTCTTCGATGCCGACCTGACCGTCACCTTTCATACGCGCAAGCCGGGTCATGTGCTGGCCCTGGGGCCGCAACGCTGCGGTCGCCTCCACGTGGCCGACATCGGGTTGGCGAGGGCGCAGGTCGCGATGGACCACGGCCCGTCCGATATCGGGGAAGGGGCAGGGGGCCGGATCCTTCTGGCACCGACGGTGCGGCAGATCCGTGCCGGTCGGGGGGCCGATGTTTCGTATCCCGCTTTGGCCGAAATCCTGAAATCCACCGGCCACAAATACGATCACGGGCATGCCCTGATCCTGACGGGAGGGGCGGGTCGCACGGGGGCGGCCCGTCTGGCCGCGCGGGCGGCGCTGCGCATCGGGGCGGGGCTTGTCACGCTTGCGGCACCCGGCGCGGCGATGATGGAATGCGCCACGCAGATCACCGCGCTGATGCTGCGTCGATGCGATGACGCCGCGGCGCTGTCGGACCTGCTGGACGATGGCCGGCTGAACGCGCTTTGCCTCGGCCCGGGGCTTGGCACGCATGACGGGGCCGGGGCCCTTGTCGCGACGACCGTCGCGTCCGGACGGGCCTGCGTGCTCGACGCCGACGCGCTGACGCTTCTCGCGCGGCGCGACGACTGGGACCTGCATCCCGCCTGCGTCCTTACCCCGCATGCGGGCGAGTTCGCGCGCCTGTTCCCCGACATCGCCGAACGCCTGCGTGACGACGTGGCCGGATATTCCAAGATCGACGCCACCCGCGATGCGGCGGCGCGGGCGGGTTGCACCGTGCTGTTCAAGGGCCCGGATACCGTCATCGCCGACGCGGCGGGGACGGCTTTCGTCAACGCGGCGGTCTACGCGCGCGCGGCCCCCTGGCTCGCCACCGCAGGCACGGGCGATGTTCTGGCCGGGATGGTTGCGGGGCTGCTGGCGCGCGGTCTGCCACCCTTGTCCGCCGCCACGAGTGCCGCCTGGCTGCATGTCGAGGCCGCGCGCGCGTTCGGCCCCGGACTGATTGCCGAGGACCTGCCGGAGATGTTGCCGCAGGTCCTGCGCGATCTGGATCGTCCGCCTGAACCGGACCGCGCCTGACCATGGGCGCTCGTTCATCGAATGCGATTTGCGACCGGAATGCCGATGCGGCAGTCCTGCGAAGGTCGGCGCGCAAACCCCTTCTGTGGGGCCGCCCCCATCTGCCCGAGCTGGCGGCGGCGTCGGACGATACCGCGCAGACGACGTGAAAGGGCCCGACCGCCATCGCGACCGGGCCCGCCGAAGTGAAGTCGTTGGACCTCGAACTGCTAGTCTTCGCCGTCGACCATTTCGACGACCCCGGTTTCCGTCCGGCCGGTCGGCATCTCCAACCCGTTCGCATAGATCGTGAGCGGTGCGTCGAACGTCAGACGATAGAATTCTGCATTGCCGAAAGCCGCGATCTGTCGTCCGTCGGCCAAGCGGCACGCGGGGACGAGGGCGGCACCCATGTCGAACAGGGCCTCGGCCCGCCAATCGCGGACGGTAACGTGCTGGCAAGCCGTAACTGTCGTGTGCCGTTCCGGCCGCCCGAGGCCGAGGCTGTCGGTGCGGATGGCGCAGGCCGGCGCGGTCAGGCGTTGGACGCCCGTCAGAACGGCCATGCCGCGTTCGCGTGTGGCGATGCGGTCGCCGGAGGTCAGCGCCTCGACCGGGATTTCGCCGCGCGCGGTCCGTATGACGGTGCCGCCTGCGATGCCGCCCTTGAACGATCGGGGGGCGGCCATGACGGGCGCGGCGCCCGTGCGTGCGAGCGACTCGGCATTCTGGCGAAGCTGGACGGCCATGGCGGTGACTCCGAACTGATGACAGGGCTGGCAGTACGGCATTCCTGCGCGTCGAATGCGGCGTGATCTTGGCGGGTGCGGGGACTCTTCGCGGCCCTTCCGATCCGATTTGCATGGTGCTATGGCCCGCTACGGGCGGGTGTGGCGGAACTGGTAGACGCACCAGATTTAGGTTCTGGCGCCGCGAGGCGTGGGGGTTCGAGTCCCTTCACCCGCACCACCGTCCCCTCCGGGGCCGGGACCGGACGGGGTCATCGGGGCGCCCCATTCGAGGGGGCAATGCGCGACGAGCTTATCGACATCTTCAAGGCAGGCCTGGCCCGCGCCGAGCCTGCCGCCGCCGTGTCGGCTGCCCTTTCGGACGTCTCGCGCCCGAATGCGATCCTGGCGTTGGGCAAGGCGGCGCTGGCAATGACGGAACCGGCACGCGACGCCTTTCCCGACGTGCCCTGCCTCGCGGTGACGAATGCCGAGAACGCCCGCGATCTGGCCGGCGTGCACGTCATGATCGGCGGACACCCCGTTCCGGATGACGGCTCGCTCGCCGCCGGTGAAGCGATGCTGACGGCCGCAGCGCAGGCGCGCAGGCGGATCCTCGCGCTGATCTCGGGCGGGGGGTCGGCGCTGGCCGTGGCGCCGGTCGCGGCCGTCACCCTGGCCGACAAGGCGGAGGTGTCCCGGCTGCTGCTCGGGGCGGGGCTGGATATCGGCGCGATGAACCTGGTGCGCCAGAACCTGAGCCGCCTGAAGGGGGGCGGGTTGGCCCGGGCGGCCGGCCCCGGAGGTATCGAGGCGTTGATCCTGTCGGACGTCGTGGGTGACGATCCTGCGGCGATCGCGTCGGGGCCCACGGTGCCGCCGCTCGGTCCCCCGGCGGCGGCGAAGGACCTGCTGGTTCGGCATGGCCTTTGGGACAGGATGCCGGAAAGCTGTCGCATGGCACTTTCCCGGCCACCACCGCCGACCACGCCCGAGGGCCGTCTGCGTCTGATCGGGTCGAACCGTCTGTCGGTGCTGGCCATGGCGGCGGCCGCGCCGGACGCGACGGTGGCTTCCGATCCGTTGGAAGGCGATGTCGCCGATGCGGCGGCGCGGGTCGCGACCGCCGCGCGGGCCGGTCCGGGAACGACGCTGTGGGGGGGCGAGACGACGGTGATCCTGCGCGGCGACGGGCGCGGGGGGCGCAATCAGGAACTGGCCCTGCGGGTAGCCTGTGCGTTGCGGGACATCGGGCGGCCGTGGACCTTCCTGTCGGGCGGGACGGACGGCCGCGACGGGCCGACCGACGCCGCCGGCGCCGTGGTCGATGACGGCACGCTGGACCGGATCGCCGCGGCCGGGCACGACGTCGCGGCAGGGCTCGCGCGGAACGACAGCTATCCGATGCTCGCCGCCGCGGGCGATCTGCTGATCACGGGCGGGACGGGCACGAACGTCGCCGATCTGCAGATCCTTCGGATGGGGTGACAGCGGCCACCCGCGTGCTACCTGCGGCACCATGATACGCCGAACCCTCCTCGTCGCGCTGGGCGCGGCCGCCGCGCTGCCGCAGGGTTTTCGCCGCGCGCGCATGCCTCCCGATATCTGGCACGTCGATCCGTTCGACGGGACACGCACCGGGCGGTCGAACGACTATCTGGTGGCCGATGGCGGCGACCGCCCGCCGGCGGTATCGCCGATTGCGCCGCTGGACCTGATGCGCCGCCTCGACAAGGCGGCGATGGCCGAGCCCGGAACGGAGCGCATCGCGGGCACGCCGGACGATCTGTGGGTCACCTATGTCCAGCGGTCGCGTCTCATGGGTTTTCCCGACGCGATCTCCGTCCGCGCGATGGCGGATGGCACGGGCAGCCGGATGGCCATATTCTCGCGGTCGCGGTTCGGTCAGTCGGATCTGGGTGTCAACGCCGCCCGCGTCGAACGGTGGCTGGCGGCGCTGCCGGTGGGCTGACGCGTCAGTAGGGCAGGGGGTGGGCCTTGTTGAGGTCGTCCATCGCCGCGATCAACTCCTCCGACAACGCCATGTCCTGCGCCTCGAGGCCGTGGGCCAGTTGCGCCGTCGTCGTGGCGCCCAAGATCGCCGAACAGGCGAAGGGCCGGGTCTGAAGCCAGGACAGGGCCATGTGGACGGGGTCGATCCCGTGTTCGCGCGCCAGGTCCAGATAGGCCCCGGTCGTCGGCTCGACCCGGTCGGTCCACCGCCCGCCCAGCCCTTCGTTGATCGACTTGCGCGACCCCGCCGGCACGCGACCGCCCTGGTACTTGCCGGTGAGGATGCCCGCGGCCAGCGGCGAGAAGGCCAGCATCGTGACCTGTTCATGCGCCATCATCTCGGTCAGGTCGGTGTCGGCCAGGCGGCAGAGGAGCGAGTATTCGTTCTGGATCGACATCGGCCGGACGGGGCCGTCGCCCGATAGCCGCAGCCACTGATCCATGCCCCAGGTCGACTCGTTGGACAGGCCGAAAGCGCGGATCGTGCCGCGCGCGATCTCGCGTTCCAGGGCGCCGGTGCAGTCCGCGAGGTTCTGGAGGATCGCGTCGCGCTCGCCCTCGGGGCGATAGGACCAGTATTTGCGGAACTGGAAGGACCCCCGGTTGGGCCAGTGGAACTGGTACAGGTCGATGGCGTCGCTCTGCAATCGGCGCAGCGATCCCTCGATCGCCTCGGGGATGCTCTCGGCCGTGATCGGTGCGCCGCCACGGGCCGAGGACCCTTCGCCGGAATGTTTCGTTGCGATGCGTATCCGCCCGCCATTGCCGCGCCCGACCCAATTGCCGATGATCTCCTCGGTCCGACCCAGCGTCTCGGGACGGACGGGGTTCACGGGATACATCTCGGCGGTGTCCAGCCAGGTAACGCCCGCCTCCACCGCCATGTCGATCTGGGCGTGGGCGTCGGCCTCGGGGGTCTGCGTGCCGAAGGTCATGGTGCCGAGCATGATCTCGGAAATCGTGTCGTGTCGTCCTAGGGGCACTTGGCGCATCGGAGGCTCCGGTTCGGTTCTAGTTTCGGATGGGACGGGGGCGACGCGGCCCGGACGTCAGATGTCGAGGTCCAGCCAGACCGGCACGTGGTCGGACGGCTTGTCGCGCCCCCGCATCTCGGCCTGGATGGTGCAATCGCGCATCCGGTCGGCAACCCAGGGCGATAGCAGGAAGTGGTCGATCCGCAGGCCGTGGTTCCGGTCCCAGGCGCCGGCCTGATAGTCCCAGAAGGAATAATGTCCGGGCTGGCCCGGGTGGCGCGCGCGGAATGCCTCCGTCAGGCCGAGGTTGATCAGCCGGCGCCAGGCCGCACGCGTGTCGGGCAGCATCAAGGCATCGTCGCGCATCACCTCGGGCCGGGCGACGTCGATGTCCTCGGGGATGACGTTGAAGTCGCCGGTCATCAGGAACGGGACCTCCTCGGCCAGAAGCTCGCGCGCCCGCGCCTCCAGCCGCGCCATCCAGGCCAGCTTGTAGTCGTATTTCGGCCCCGGCGCCGGGTTGCCATTGGGCAGGTACAGGCCGCAGATGCGGACCGCACCCGCATCGCCGATCACGGTCCCCTCGATATAGCGGGCCTGTTCGTCGTCGGCGTCGCCGGGCAGGCCGCGGGACACATCCTCCAGCGGTTTCTTGGACAGGAGGGCGACGCCGTTGAACCCCTTCTGCCCGTGCAGGTGCAGGTCGTAGCCCGCATCCTCGGCCACCTCGCGCGGGAAGGCGTCGTCGATGGATTTGATCTCCTGCAGGACGGCGACGTCCGGGGCATCCGCGCGCAGCCATTCGGCCACCGTGCCGTAGCGGGCCTTGATCCCGTTCACGTTGTAGGTCGCGATCTTCATGGCGGCGTTCCTTGTGCCAGCGGTGTTCGGGGCGTCTGAGGCAGTCCTAGTCGTCCAGCACCCGGTCGGCCCGCTTGCGCACCAGCACCGTTCGCAAGTCGTGCATCGCCATCAACAGGCGATCGGTCACCGCCTCCAGCTGCGCGTCGGTGGCCCGCGATTGGGCCCAGTGCGCGGTCAGGTTCAGGGTGTCGATCGCCCGGTCGATCTCATCCAGCTCGCGGGCGGCCAGCGTGGCCTGTCGCGCGGCCATCCAGTTTTCGATTGCCTGTCTGTCGGCCTCGGTCAGTTCGGTCGTGCCCTGCGGTTTCACCTGACCGTTGTTGACGTTGACGGTGGCGATCTGGTCCAGTTCCAGCCGCTGTTGACGGTTCTCGGCATCGACGCGGAAGACGATGGCGCCGTTCTCCTTGACGCGGAAGTAGTAGGGGGGAAGGCCGCCGGCGGTCACGGCGCCACCCTGCGCACCGCCATCGGACCGCGGCGGATCACGACAACCCCTCGCAGAACCGCCGGATGCGCGCGCAGGCGTCCTCGAGTGCTTCGTCGGAGGTTGCGTAGCTGACCCGGAAATGCGGGCTGAGGCCGAAGGCCGCGCCGAACACGACGGCCACGCCCTCCTCCTCCAGCAGGGCGGTGGCGAAGGTCTCGTCGTTGGTGATCCGGGTTCCGCCCGCCGTCGTCTTGCCGATGCATCCCGCGATCGACGGATAGACGTAGAACGCGCCTTCGGGGACCGGACATTCGATGCCCGGACAGGCATTCAGGCCCGCCACGACCAGGTCGCGTCGCCGGCGGAAGGTCGCGTTGTTGGGTTCGATGAAATCCTGCGGGCCGTTCAGCGCCTCGACCGCCGCCCATTGCGAGATGGAGCAGGGGTTGGACGTCGATTGCGACTGGATCTTGCGCATGGCCTTGATCAGGTCCTCGGGTCCGCCGGCATAGCCGATGCGCCAGCCGGTCATCGCATAGGCCTTGGAGACGCCGTTCACCGTCAGCGTCCGGTCCTTCAGGCCCGGCTCGACCTGCGCCGGCGTAGCGAATTCGAACCCGTCGAAGACCAGATGTTCGTACATATCGTCCGTCAGCGTCCAGACATGGTCGTGACGCATCAGCACGTCGGTCAGCGCCTTCAGTTCTGCCGCGGTATAGCCCGCACCGGTGGGGTTCGACGGCGAGTTGAAGATGATCCACTTGGTCCGGGGCGTGATCGCCGCCTCGAGCGCGTCCGGCGTCAGCTTGAACCCGGTCTCGATCCCCGCCTCGACGATCACGGGTTTCCCGCCGGCCAGCAGCACCATGTCGGGATAGCTGACCCAGTAGGGCGCGGGGACGATTACCTCGTCGCCCGGGTTCAGCGTCGCCATGAAGGCGTTGTATAGGACCTGTTTGCCGCCCGTCCCGACGGTGATCTGCCCCATGTCATAATCCAGGCCGTTGTCGCGGGCGAACTTGTCGCGGATGGCCTGCTTCAATTCCGGAATGCCGTCCACGGCCGTGTACTTGGTCCGCCCTTCGGCGATCGCGCGCGCGCCGGCATCCTTGACGTTCTGCGGCGTGTCGAAATCCGGCTCGCCGGCGCCCAGGCCGATGACGTCGCGGCCGGCGGCCTTCATCTCCTGCGCCTTGGTCGTGACCGCGATGGTGGGCGACGGCTTCACGCGGGACAGGGTGTCGGACAGGAACGCCATTGGGTCGGTCTCCGGGTTGGCAGCGGGTCGGACCCGTCCTAGGTTGCGCGCATCCAGCAATCAAGGAGCGTCGCGATGACCGATACCGCCGAATCCGTCGACTGGTACGACCCCGCGTCCACAACGTTCGGCGACCGACTGACCGGCGCGCGCGAGGCCGCGGGCCTGGAGGTCGAGGAACTGGCCGAGCGACTGGGCGTGAAGTCCAAGACCATTCGTGCATGGGAGGCCGACCGGACGGAGCCGCGCGCCAACCGCGTCTCGATGCTGGCGGGGCTGACCAACGTGTCGCTCGTCTGGCTGATGACGGGTGTGGGCGACGGCCCGGCGGTCAGCCCGTCGATGCGCGACGGCGACCTTCTGGCCGAGGTGGAGCGAATGCGCCGCGACGCGTCGCAGCTGACGGACCGGCTGCGTACGCTTGAAGGACGGCTGCGCGCGCGGCTGGACGGCGAGGCGTGACGGCGACCGATCCGCGGCTGAAGCGCCTGCGCATCCGTGCCTGGCGTCGCGGTATCAAGGAGATGGACCTGATCCTGGGCGGATATGCCGACGCCGAACTTGACCGGATGGACGAAGGGCAGGTCGCGCTCTTCGAGGCCGTGCTGGGCGAGAACGACCACGACCTCTTCGCCTGGGTCACGGGTCAGGCGGAGCCGCCGGTACGGTTCGCCCCCCTGATGGCCGAGCTGTCACGCAGGGTTCCCGGCATCGCCCGCTGATCGACATATTTTTTCTATAGCGTTTAACGAAATCGCAGGAATTTCCGGGTCTAACCCTCTCATCGACATCGAGAGAGCAGGGCGACCGCATGAGCCGACTGGAGAATTTTCAAACCCGCAACCAGCCGGACTTCATGTCCGGCTACCTGGATGCCCTGACCTTGGTGGAACGTCTGCACCGACTTCTGCTGGACGTCATCAAGGACGAGTTCGAGCGTCTGGGCCTGCTCGAGATCAACTCGGTCCAGGGCCTGTTGCTGTTCAACATCGGCGACAACGAGGTGACCGCCGGCGAATTGAAGAGCCGCGGCTACTACCAGGGGTCCAACGTCAGCTACAACCTCAAGAAGCTGGTGGAGATGGGCTACATGCACCACCAGCGCTGCGAGATCGACCGTCGGGCCGTCCGCGTCCGCCTGACCGCCAAGGGACGCGAGGTGCGCGACGCCGTCGAGGCGCTGTTCGCCCGCCATGCCGACGGGATCCGCCATACCGGTGTCCTGTCCGATGCCGGCCTGGTGGAAATCGTGGGCACCCTGCGCCGGGTGGAGCGGTACTGGGCCGACCAGATCCGGTACATCTACTAGGGCTTCTTCCCGCCCCGGCGCCGCATGCCGCCGGGGCGGGGAAAGCCGCTTGCGCCCCGGCACCTCGGCAAATAGAGACGGCCTCGACTTGGACCCCGCCCATTCGGCGGGGCATTTTCGCATTTGCGGGCGACCGGACGGACCCGGCCGCAGGACAGCACGGAAGGATGATCCCATGCAGGTGACCGAGACCCTGAACGAAGGCCTCAAGCGCGGCTACACCATCAAGGTCCCCGCCGCCGATCTGGACGCCAAGGTGGACCAGAAGCTGGTCGAGGCGCAGCCCGAGATCGAGATGAAGGGGTTCCGCAAGGGCAAGGTTCCGATGGCCCTGCTGAAGAAGCAGTTCGGCCAGCGCCTGATGGGCGAGGCGATGCAGGAGAGCATCGACGGCGCGATGTCCAGGCATTTCGAGGATTCGGGCGACCGGCCCGCGATGCAGCCCAAGGTCGAGATGGCCAACCAGGACTGGAAGGCCGGCGACGATGTCGAGGTCGCGCTGTCCTACGAGGCGCTGCCCGACGTGCCGGAGGTCGATTTCTCGAATGTCGAGGTCGATCGCTTGACCGTGGAGCCAGCCGAGGCCGACATCCAGGAGGCGCTGGAGGGGTTGGCCGAGAACGCGCAGACCTTCGAGACCAAGAAGGGAAAGGCCGCCGATGGCGACCAAGTGGTCATCGATTTCGTCGGCAAGGTCGACGGCGAGGCGTTCGAGGGCGGAACGGCCGAGGATTATCCCCTCGTCCTCGGCTCGAACTCCTTCATTCCCGGCTTTGAGGAGCAACTGGTCGGAACGAAGGCCGGCGAGGAGAAGGCCGTCGAGGTCAGCTTCCCCGAGCAATACCAAGCCGAGCATCTGGCCGGCAAGGCCGCCGTCTTCGACTGCACCGTCAAGGAGGTGAAGAAGCCTGCCAAGGCCAAGATCGACGACGAGATGGCCAAGCAGTTCGGCGCCGAGGACCTCGATGCGCTAAAGGGTCAGATCTCCGAGCGGCTGCAGGCGGAATATCAGGGCGCGGCGCGCCAGGTCGTGAAGCGGCAGCTTCTGGACCAGCTCGACGGGCTGGTGACCTTCGACCTGCCGCCTTCGCTGGTCGATGCCGAAGCCCAGCAGATCGCGCACCAGCTATGGCACGAGGAGCATCCGGAGGTGCAGGGCCACGATCACGAGAAGATCGAGCCGACCGAGGAGCATCGCAAGCTGGCCGAGCGTCGCGTGCGCCTGGGCCTTCTGCTGGCCGAGCTGGGCCAGAAGGAGGGCGTCGAGGTCACCGATGCCGAGATGACGCAGGCCATCATGACGCAGGCGCGTCAGTATCCGGGCCAGGAGCGGGAGTTCTTCCAGTTCATCCAGCAGAACCAGCAGGCCCAGCAGCAACTGCGCGCGCCTTTGTTCGAGGACAAGGTGATCGACCTGATCCTCGACCGCGCCAAGGTCACGGAGAAGTCCGTCTCGAAAGAGGAGCTTCAGGCCGAGGTCGAGAAGCTCGAAGAAGCCTGAGATCGGATGATCTCACGGATGTCGGGGGCGCCTTTCGGGGCGCCCCTTTCGTTTGGCCCGTGTCCGTTGGCCGGATCAGCCCCCCGGCGCGACGCGAATGACGGCGCCGTTCTGGAAATCGGTGAGGATCAGGAACGTCCCGTCGGGCTGAACCTCCACATCGCGCACGCGACCGATATCGCGCAGCAGCCTCTCCTCCTCCACCACGAGGTCATCCGCGTTCAACGAAAGGCGGACCACCCCGCCGGGATAGAGCGACGAGGCGAGGATGTCGCCGTTCCAGTCCGCGAAGGCCTCGCCGGAATGGAAGGCCATTCCGCCCGGCGCGATCACCGGGTCCCAGAAATAGACGGGCTGTTCCATCCCTTCCTGCACGGCCTCCCCCGATCCGATGGGGCCGCCATTGTACTGTTCGCCATAGCTGATGACCGGCCAGCCGTAGTTCAGCCCCGGTTCGGGCCGGTTCAGCTCGTCCCCGCCCGCCGGCCCGTGTTCAATGGTCCAGAGCGTGCCGTCCGCGTCATAGGCCGCGCCCTGGATGTTTCGGTGACCCAGCGACCAGATGCTGTCGACGGCGTTCGGGTCGTCCACGAACGGATTGTCCGGCGGGATCGAGCCGTCGAGATTGACGCGGATGACCTTGCCGTAGGTCTTGTCCAGGTCCTGCGCATAGACGCGCGTTTCCATCGATGAGTGCTCGCCCGTGGTGATGACCGCCGTGCCGTCACCCGGAAACAGGATCCGGCTGCCGAAATGCTTGGCCGTGTCGTCCGGCGGGTCCTGGACGAAGATATCCTCGATCCCGTCCAGCGCCGTCATATCCTCGGACAACGCCCCCCGCGCGGCGGCGGTGGCCGACAGTCCGTCGCCCATCGGCTTGGCATAGGTCAGATAGATCATCCGGTCCTCGGCGAAGTTCGGGCCCAGCGCGACGTCCAGCAAGCCGCCCTGACCCTGGGCCAGCACTTCGGGCACGCCGGAGAGCGGGTCCGACATCGTGCCGTCCGGCGCGATATGGCGCAGCCGGCCGGCACGTTCGGTCACAAGCCAGCCGGCGTCCTCGGGCAGGGTCGCGATCCCCCAGGGATGGACCAGCCCGCCGGCCAGCGTCTCGGTCGTCAGGGACACATCGGATGAGACCAGTTCCGCCCGGAACTGTTCGGGAAAGGCGGGCGGGAAATCGGTGTTGCGCTCGCCCCAGGTGAAGAATTGGGCGAACGCCGCGGCGGGCATCAGGGCGAGGGTCAGGGCAAGGTAGCGCATCAGGGCCTCCGGAACAGGTGTTTGCAGATGTCACGGAGGGTAGTGCGCGGCGGGCCCGGGTCACCCCGACCCGCCGCGAAAGTCACGCGTCAGAGCGACATCCGATAGCGCAGGAACCCGTCCTCATTGGTGTCCAGCGCCTCCAGCGTGACGCCGGGCACGCCGGCGGCATAGGCGGCGGCGGATGGCCCGGTCTCGAACAGGACCGACGTTCCGTCCATCGGAACGAAGGTCCAGTTCGCGTCGGCCGATGGGCTGATCGTGCCCTGTTCCACGATATAGCGGACGATGACGTCGCGATTGGTGTCGGGCGCCTCGACCACGGTGGTCGACCCGTCGGCCCCCGGGAAGCTGCCGCCGCCACCGGCGCGATAGTTGTTGGTGGCGACGATGAACTCGGCCTCCGGGTCGATCGGCGCGCCCTGATAGGTCAGGTCGACGATCCGGTTGGCATCGGGGTTGATCAACGCGCCCTCGCTGTCGAATTTCGATGGCTGGCTCAGGTCGATACGGTATTCGACCCCGTCGATCACGTCGAAATTGTAGCTCGGGAAGTCGGGGTTCAGGAGCGGGGCATCCGTGGCACCCGGCTGGACCTGGTTGAAGATGCCGGCGGACCGCTCCAGCCAGTCCTTCACCTGGGCACCGGTGATCTTCACCGCGCGCACGGTGTTCGGGTAGAGGTACAGGTCGGCCACGTTCCGGATCGCCACGTCGCCCGCCGGCACGTCGGTGTAGTAGTCCGGTCCGCCCCGGCCCCCGGCCTTGAACGGGGCCGCCGCCGACAACACCGGCAACCCCTCGTTCGCCGTGCCCTTGAGCAGTTGCTCCACATACCATTTCTGCGCGATCGACACGATCTGGACCGACGGATCGTCCGCGACCAGCGCGAAGTACGAATGCAACGGCGCGTCGGTCTTGCCCACGGCGCGGCGCACGTAGTCGAGCGTGGCCTGGTGATCCGCCTCCGTCGCGGCCAGCACGGCGTCGACGCTTTCGACCTGGGGCGTCCAGCTCCGGTCTTCGCCGCGAAGGGCGATTGGCCGCAACTCCGAGGTCGACGCCGCGATCCGCCATTCGCCGCCTTCGCGTTCCAGCATCAGGTCCACCAGCCCCATGTGGCTGCCCCAGAAACCGGCCATCACGGCGGGCTTGCCGTGGATCGTGCCAGCGGCTGCGTCGACATTCGGGACGTCGGCATAGGCATCGCCCGGAAACTCCCGATGGTGGTGGCCGGTCAGGACGACGTCGATCCCCGGCACGGCCGCCAGGGGGACGGAGGCGTTTTCCATCATCTCCTCGTGGTCGGCCGGGCCGATCCCCGAGTGGGACAGCGCCACGACGATGTCGGCGCCCTCCTCCTTCATCCGGGGCACCCAGGCTTCGGCGGTGGCCACGATGTCGCGGGCCGAGACGTTCCCCTCCAGGTGCCGCCGGTCCCAGCGCATGACCTGCGGCGGGGTGAACCCGATAACGCCGATGCGGATGGGATGTGTCTGCCCTGCGCCGTCGGTCAATTCGCGGTCGAGAATGACATAGGGCGGGACGAGCGTGGTGTCGTCGGTCGGCTGCGCGCCCTGTTCGCGCACGATGTTGGCCAGCACCACGGGAAAACCCGCGCCGGCCAGCGCCTTTTCCAGAAACTCCAGCCCGTAGTTGAATTCGTGGTTGCCGATGGTCGCGGCGTCGAAGCCGACGGCGTTCATGGCGGCGATGACCGGGTGGACGTCGCCCGCCTTGAGGCCGCGTTCATAGGCCATGAAATCGCCAAGCGGGTTGCCTTGGAGGAAATCGCCATTGTCGAGGACGAGCGTGTTCCCGGCCTCGGCGCGGACGTCCTGGACCAGGGCGGCGGTGCGGGCCAGGCCGACCGTGTCGACCGGCTTGTCCGCGTAGTAGTCATAGGGCCAGACATGCACATGCAGGTCCGTCGTCTCGGCAATGCGCAGATGCGCCTGGTTGGCCTGCGCGCGCGCCGCGAACGGGTGGACGAGGGCCAGGCCGGTGAAGGCCGTCGTGGTCAGGAATGTGCGTCGGGTGAGGGACATCGAAGAACTCCGGTGGCAGGGAATGAGTCGCATCGGCAGGATACACGTTCGGATGCGATTTGCGTGACGACCCGAAACGAGGGGCACCAGGTCGGAACGACTTGGCGGTCTTGTGGTTGATCCGTCGTCACCACACGGGGGAAAACCGATGTCCATCAAGGAAATGATTGCCGAACATCCCGAAGTCGCCGGCCATGACAATGAGTATCTAGGCGATGCCGTGCGGCACGCGATGTACTGCGCCGCGATCTGCAATTCCTGCGCCGACGCCTGCGCGGCCGAGGAGGAGGCGCGGGGCGCGTGCATCCGGCTCTGTGCCGACTGCTCCGACATCTGCACGGCCACCTACCGCGTAGGCTCGCGCCGGACGGGCCGGAACGAGGCCGTGATCCGTTCAATGCTGGAACTTTGCGCGCAGGCCTGCGATGCCTGCGCCGACATGTGCGAACAGCACGACGATGCGCATTGCCGCCGCTGTGCCAAGATGTGCCGCGAATGCGCCGCGGATTGCAGGAAGGCCGCGCAGAACCTGTGATCCCCGACGCGGGCCGCACCGCAACGAAAAAGGGCCACCACAATGGTGGCCCTTCCTAGATGGACATGGCGCGCTCAGTCGCGGGGCTGTTCCTCGCCGTCGTCGCTCTCGGGCGTGGTGACAGGGCCGCTGTCGCCGTCGTCGCCGAACTCGTCGGCGGCACCGCCGATATCATCGAACAGTTCCGAGATCTCGAACTCGGCGGCGGCCTCTTCCTCGGCGGCCAGTTCCTGGATCGACTTGCCCGCGGCCTGAAGCTCGGCCTCCTCGGGCGAACGGGCGACGTTCAGCTCGATCTCGATCTCGACCTCAGGATGCAGGCGGACGGACACCTTGTGCAGGCCCAGATACTTGATCGGCGCCTGCAGCGCGACCTGGCTGCGATTGATGGTGTAGCCGGCCTCGGTCGCGGCGTCTGCCGCATCCCGAGTCGTCACCGAACCATAGAGGGCACCGGCATCGGAGGCCTGCCGGATGATGATGAACTGCTCACCGTCCAGCTTGGTGCCGAGCGCGTCGGCCTCCTTCCTGGTTTCCAGGTTGTCGGCCTCGAGCTGGGCCTTGCGGCCCTCGAACGCCTTGACGTTGGCGTCCGACGCGGTCAGCGCCTTGCCCTGCGGCAGCAGGAAGTTGCGGGCGTAGCCGGGCTTGACGTCGACGACCTCGCCCATCTGGCCCAGCTTGGCCACGCGTTCCAGAAGGATCACTTGCATGTCAGGCGCTCCTTATTTGACGGCGTAGGGCAGCAGGGCCAGGAACCGCGCGCGCTTGATCGCCTTGGCGAGGCGGCGCTGGTTCTTGGCCGAGACGGCCGTGATGCGGGACGGGACGATCTTGCCGCGCTCGCTGATGTAGCGTTGCAGCAGGCGGGTGTCCTTGTAGTCGATCTTGGGGGCGTTCGGCCCCTCGAACGGATCGGACTTGCGACGGCGGAAAAAGGGTTTGGCAGCCATTCGTCTCTCTCCTTACCGGCGTTCGCGGCGGGAATCCCGCTCGTCGCGCTTCTGCATCTGGACCGAGGGGCCTTCCTCATGGGCGTCGACCTTGACGGTCAGCACGCGCATGACGTCGTCATGCAGGCGGGCCAGGCGCTCCATCTCCTGCACGGCATCCGACGGCGCGTCGGTGCGCAGGAAGGCATAGTGCCCCTTGCGGTTCTTGTTGATCTTGTAGGCCATCGTCTTGACGCCCCAGTACTCGCTGTCGACGACGCTGCCGCCGTTGTCCGCGAGGACGGTGCTGAAATGTTCGACGAGGCCCTCGGCCTGCGCGGTGGACAGATCCTGCCGCGAAATCATCACATGCTCGTAGAGCGGCATGTTCACTCCTGACTTGTCTGCGCGCGTTTCATAGCCCGGCGATGAACCCCGCCTGCCGGACACGAGAGACCACGCGGTGAATCGTCGTGGCGGGATGGGCGGGGTATAGAGATTTGCGACCCCGACGCAAGGGGTCGTGCCGGGCACCTGCGCGGTGCACGGCGAAGATCGGTCGCGCACGAAGAAGGGGAGGTCGCGAGACCTCCCCCAAATCGTTCCGCTGATGCGTGGCGATCAGTCGAACCAGCCCTCGTCGACCGACGGCAACTCTTCCAGCTGTTCCTCGCTCAGGCGGGTCACATAGCTGTAGCTGGTGTCGTCGACCGCGACCAGGCGCAGGTCGCCGACGGGAACCATCACGTGCTTGTCGCCGATGTCGAGAAATCCGCCGACTTCGGCCACGAGGCCGACCATCTGACCGCTCTTGTCGAGGATGATGTCCTCGATTTCGCCGATCTGGTCGTAATCGGTGCCGTAGCCGTAGTTCTCGTAACCGTAGTAGTCACGGTCATCGAGGTCCATCCAGCGGTCCTCGTCGTACTCGTTGGCGATGGAATAGACGGGGCCGCCCGTGATGTCGCGGGTGCGGATCAGGTCGTCCATGTTCATCACATGGGCGTCGGCGAAAACCGGGGCCGCAAGCGAGGTGGCCAGGGCGGCGGAAGTGAGGATGCGAAGCATTGCAGGTCTCCTTGTGCAGTTGGTATTGCCCTTCAACGTCAGACCCCCCCGCGATAGTTCCGGACATTCCTCGTGATAGGGCGGAACGCTGCGTAAGGTGCGACCGGACGGGCCGGCCGGGCGGTGCGCCGCCGCACACGATGTGTTGAGCGGCGTGTGGTTTCCCGTCGCTCCGTCTTGCGCGAGGGTAGGAGGCGTTTCCGAAGCCAGCATTGGAGTTTTCCGGATGTTCCGTTCCACCCTTGCCGCCACCGTCCTTCTTGCCGCCCCGGCCCTTGCCGAGCCCGTGACCTACACGCTCGACCCGAGCCACAGTCAGACGGTCTTCAACTACGAACATCTGGGGTTCTCGACGACCTGGGGGATGTTCTCGGGCTGGGAGGGCACGATCGAATACGACGCCGAGAACCCCGCGAGCTCGTCCGTCGACGTCTCGATCCCCGCATCGGCCATGTTCACGGGCTGGGAAAAACGCGATGAGCACTTCGCGTCGGCCGACTTCCTGGACGCCGCGTCCAACGACACCGTCCGCTTCGTGTCCACCGGGATCGAGGTGACGGGCGAGGACACCGCGCGGATCACCGGCGACCTGACGCTCGGCGGCGTCACCAACGAGGTCGTGCTGGACGCGACGCTGAACCAGGCCGCCGACCACCCCCAGCAGAACAAACCTTGGCTGGGCTTCGACGCGACGACGACGCTGTTGCGCTCGGAATTCGATGCCGGTGCGTTCGCGCCCTTCGTCTCGGACGAGGTCGAAGTGATGATCTCGATCGAGGCGCAGCAGGCCGACGCCTGACGCGAGCCGACGTTTCGCGGGGGGCTGATGGGTGCTCCCGCGGAACGTCATCGGCGGTTGACCGCAATTGCCCGAACATGCCCCATGCGGCCATGAATTCGATCGACGAAGTACAGGCCGCGCTGGCCCGGCAGGACTATATCTGCGGCCGGGCGCTGGCGACGGTCCTGTTTCTGGCCCTGCGTCTTGACCGCCCGCTGTTCCTCGAAGGCGAGGCCGGCACCGGCAAGACGGAAATCGCCAAGGCCGTGGCGGCCAGTCTCGGGCGGCGTCTGATCCGGCTTCAATGCTACGAGGGCCTCGATGCCGCGAGTGCCGTCTATGAATGGAACTTCGCCGCTCAGATGGTCGCCATCCGTCAGGCCGAAGCGATCGGAAAGGCACCGCCCGACCTGTTCGGCGACGACTTCCTGATCGCGCGCCCGCTGTTGCAGGCGATGCGTCCCGACGATGCCGGCCCGCCCGTCCTGCTGATCGACGAGATCGACCGCACCGACGCGCCGTTCGAGGCGTTCCTGCTGGAGGCGCTGAGCGACTATCAGGTCACCATCCCCGAAACGGGAACCGTCACCGCGCCCGCCCCGCCGATCGTGATCCTGACGTCGAACCGCACGCGCGAAGTGCATGACGCGCTGAAGCGCCGCTGCCTCTATCACTGGGTCGACTATCCCGATCACGCCCGCGAGATGCAGATCCTCGCCGCCCGCGCGCCCGAGGCCGCCGAAAGCCTGAGCTGCGAAGTCGTGGCCTTTGTCCAGCGACTGCGGAGCGAGGATCTGTTCAAGCGACCCGGCGTGGCCGAGACGATCGACTGGGCCAAGTGCCTGCTCGCGCTGGACATGATCGAGCTGTCGCCCGCGGTCATTGCCGACACGCTGGGCGCGCTTCTCAAATATCAGGACGACATCCAGAAGCTTCAGGGATCGTCGGCCAAGCGCATCCTCGATGAGGTCCGGGCGGAGTTGGCGACATGAAGCTCCTTCCTCTGGCGGCAAATACCTTGGGGGGTCCGGGGGGTTAGCCCCCCGGATCGACGGCCATGGCGCAGCCCCCCCTCGATCTGCCGCAGAACCCCAAGTTGGCGGGTAACATCGCGCATTTCGCGGCGGCATTGCGGCGGGCGGGGCTCTCGGCCGGGCCGGATCGCCTGATCCTCGCGACACGGGCCGTGGAGGTTGCGGGTTTCACCGATCGGGAGGATTTCGCGCATACGCTCGAAGCCGTGTTCGTTCGCCGGCCCGAGGAGCGGGCGACGTTCCGACAGCTTTTCCGCCTCTACTGGCGCGATCCGCGTCATCTGGAGCACATGATGGGGCTGTTGACGCCCACGATCCGCGACGTGCAGGAGGCGCGACCGCCGAAACCGGCCGAAAAGCGTGCCGCCGAGGCGCTGCTGGACCGGCCCCCGGCGGAGCCGCAGGGCGAAGCGCCGTCCGAGGAACTCCATATCGACGCTTCCGCCACCGCCAGCGGACGCGAACGGCTGCGGACGCTCGACTTCGAACAGATGTCGACGGCCGAGATCGCGGAGGCCAAGCGCATGCTGGCGTGCCTTCGGCTGCCGGTCCGCCCCCTTCCGACCCGGCGGCTGCAGGCGGCAACGTCGGGGCGGGTGGATCGGCGGGCCACGCTGCGGTCCGCCATGCGGCGCGGCGATCTGCATGAACTTCGGTACGCAAGCCGCGGAATTCGCTGGCCGAACCTCGTGGCGCTTTGCGACATATCGGGGTCGATGTCGTCCTACAGCCGGGCGTTGCTGCATTTCCTCCATGCGGTCGCGAACCGGCAAGGTCCGGGCTGGGCCGAGGTTCACGCCTTCACCTTCGGCACCCGGCTGACGAACATCACCCGTCACCTGCGGCGACGCGACGTCGATGCGGCGCTGGCCGCCGCCGGCGCCGAGGCGCAGGATTGGGAAGGCGGCACGCGGATCGGCGACGCGCTGCACGTGTTCAACCGTGACTGGTCGCGCAGGGTTCTCGGGCAGGGTGCAGTCGTGTTGCTGGTCACTGACGGTCTCGACCGTGGCGATCCCGAGAATTTGTCCCGGGCGGCGCGGCGCCTGCATCTGACCGCACGGCGCGTCATCTGGCTGAACCCGCTGCTGCGATGGGACGGGTTCGCGCCCCGCGCCGCCGGGATCCGCGCGTTGCTGCCGCATGTGGACTGCCTGCGCGCCGGTCATTCGATCGCCGCGCTGGAGGGGGTCGCGGATGCGCTGTCCCGGCCCGGCGACGAGGGCGAGTTGCAGCGCCTGCGCGGCTGACCGCGCGGGAGTTCGGGCCGGATTGCCCCCGGGGAACCGACCGCGAGGGTTCGCCCCCGTCCGGCCGTTCGCGGGCTCGTGATGCGCAGGATCCGCCGGCCGTCGGCGGGGGTCGGCCTGTTATCCGATAACACCCCCCGAGGCTGGAACTGCCCATCAGGCGTGGCGTTCTATCCCCCGAAGGATCGAGCCATTCCAAAGGAGGGCACCATGCCCCGTACCCCCAGAAACCTGACCATGCCGCGCAATCCCGTGCGCCAGGCGACCGCCCTTGTTGCAAGCCTCTCGCTGCTGGTTCCCGGCGCGCCGCTGATGGCGCAGGAGGGCGAGGCGATCGCCGACGAGATCCTGGCGACATGCACGGCCGAGTTCGAGGGGGACGCCGAGGCCCTGGCGAATTGCGTGGCCGAGCGGACCGAAGCCGCAGTCGAGGAGATCGAGCAAGATATGGTCGAAGGCGGCGCTGTCGAGGGCGATGCCGAGGGGGTCGTCGACATCGATGGCGAGGGGGCTGTCGACGGCGGTGATGCCGTCGAAGGCGGCGAGGCCGTGGACGATGCCGAGGCCGTCGAGCCCGAAATCGCCGAGGAGGTTGTCGAAGAGAGCGCCGACGCCGAGGACGCGCAGCCCGTCGAGGTGGAAGCCGTCGAAGGCGAGGTCGCCGAAGACGCTGAGGCAGCCGAGGCGGAGGCGGAGGTCCTGACGGAAGACGCGCCCGAGACGGCGGAGGAAACCGCCGAGGACACCGCGCCCGAGGCCGCGCCGGATGCGGACGTTCAGGAGGTGACCGAGGAGTCGATCGCCGAGCAGCTGGAAGCCGATGCGGCCGAGGCAGAGGCGGAGGCTGAAGCAGACGCCGAGGCAGAGGTCGAAGCGGAGGCCGAGGCCGAGGAGGCCGTCGATGAGGTTATCGACGAGGCCCAGGATACCGGGGAGCCGGTCGACGGCACCGGCGAGGAGTTGGCGACACAGGGCACGGAGGACGGTGCCGAAGCCTTGCAGGACGAGGTCGCGACCGAAGAAGACACCGCGACCGAGGAGGGCGCCGAGGAAACGGATGCCGGGGAAATGGCAACAGAGGAGACGGCTGCCGAGGAAGCCGCAGCCGAGGAGGCCACCAGCGAGGAGGCGGCAACCGAGGACGCCGCATCCGAGGAAGCGGCGCAGGATGCCACCGCCGAGGAGACCGAGACGGACACTCCGCAGGCCGAGGTGACCCCGCTGGTCGAGACCCCGACGGAGAGCGAGATCGCCGAGGAGGTCGCAGCCCAGCCGGAGCCGGAACTGACCGAGGAGCAGGAGGTCGCCCGTGATCAGGCCAGCCGCGCGTTGGAATCGCTGACCGATCCCAACGAGGGGACGGCCGCCGCCGCCGCGTCGGACGATGCCGAGGCCGCCGAGGTGGAAGAGCAGGTCATCGCCGAGGAGGACGTGCGCACCTCGGACCAGGATTTCACGACCCAGGCCGTCGTGACCGATCGGGACGACGATGACGATGACGGGCTTTCGCGCAACCAGAAGATCGCCTTGGGCGCCTTGGGTGCGCTTGCCGTCGGAACCGTGCTGGCGAACCGGAACCGGGTCGTCTCGAACTCGGGCGACCGGGTCGTAGTTCAACGCGACGATGGCGGGCTACAGGTGCTCAAGGACGATGATGCGCTGCTGCGGCAGAGCGGGAACGAGGTGCGGACCGAGCGGTTCGACGACGGCTCGACCCGCACCACCGTCATCCGCCCCGACGGCAGCCGGATCGTGACCATCCGCGACGCGTCGCTGCGCGTCCTGCGCCGTAAGCTGGTCGAGACGGACGGGACCGAATACACGCTGATCGACGACACCGCCGCCGTGGAGCCGGTGGACGTCGCCACGCTGCCCGCGCCGATCGTGTCGTCGCGGTCGGACGGGGGCGACGACGCGTTGCGCGCCGCCCTGAACCGCGAGGCGGGATTGGACCGCCGGTTCAGCCTGGCCCAGGTGCGCAACATCTCGCAGGTCCGTGCGTTGGCGCCGGCCTTCGAGGTCGATACCGTGACCTTCGCGTCGGGCTCGGCGGCGATTTCGCCCGAGCAGGCCGGAAACCTGACCGGTCTGGCGCGCGAGGTGCTGGCCGCGATCCGCGAAAATCCGCGCGAGGTCTTTCTGATCGAGGGGCATACCGACGCCGTGGGCGATGCCGCCTATAACTTGGCGCTGTCGGACCGGCGTGCCGAGACACTGGCGCTGGCGCTGAACGAGTATTTCGGCGTACCGGTCGAAAACATGGTCGTTCAGGGCTATGGCGAGCAGTTCCTGAAGGTGCCGACGCAGACGGACGAACGGGCCAATCGCCGGGCTACCGTGCGCCAGATCACCGGCCTGCTGCAGACCGCCGCGGCCAACTAGGCGCCGGAACGGAATTTCCCGGACGATCCCCCAGGGGCGCGTCCACATAGCAAAGACTTGTTCGCACCTCGACCCTCCGCCATCGTGATCGGCGGAGGGTCTATTCATGTCCGCACTCGACGACGCGCCCGCCGCCGCGCTCGACTGGCATCGTGCCGGCAAAGGCGCGGTCCTGGCCACGGTGATCGAAACCTGGGGCAGCGCCCCCCGGCCGCGCGGCGCGCAGCTCGCCATCTCGGGCGAGGCGGAGCTGGTCGGCTCCGTCTCGGGCGGGTGCGTGGAGGGTGCGGTGGTGGCCGAAGCTATGGACGCGCTCGCGGACGGTCGGCACCGGGTGCTGGAATACGGCGTCAGCGACGACGAAGCCTTTGCCGTGGGCCTGGCCTGCGGCGGGACGATCCGCATCCTGCTGGAGCCGGTGGGCGGCACGCTGCCCCCGGATGTCCTGGCCGATCTTGTCGCCGCGCGGGGCAGTGGGGTGGCCGTCGGGCAAGTGATCGATATCGAAACCGGCGCCACGCATCTGACCGAGGATGTCGCCGACCACCTGCGCGAGGACCGGTCGGCCTTCGCGCCCGACGGCCGAACCTTCGTGACGCTGCACGCACCGCCCTTGCGCCTGATCGTGGTGGGCGGCGTCCATATCGCCCAGGCGCTGGTGCCGATGGCACGGCTGGCGGGATACGCGCCCACGGTGATCGACCCGCGCGAGGCCTTCGCCTCGACGGCCCGCTTTCCCGACACCGCGCTGACCCATGACTGGCCCGACGCCGCGATGTCGGCGCTTTCGCCGGATGCGCGCACGGCCGTCGTCCTGCTGACGCACGACCCCAAGTTGGACGACCCGGCCCTGACAGTCGCGTTGGAAAGCGCGGCTTTCTATGTGGGCGCCCTGGGGTCGACGCGGACCCATGCCAAGCGGGTGGACCGCCTTACCCAGGCCGGCGTCGCGCCCGAGCGGATCGCGCGGATCGACGCGCCTATCGGCCTGGATATCGGGTCGAGGACACCGGGCGAGATCGCGGTGGCGATCCTGGCCGCCATGACCCGTGCCCTGCGCCAGCCATGAGGTTCGGACCCGTCCCCCTGGATCGCGCCGAGGGGGCCGTGCTGGCCCATTCGGTCGCGTTGCCGGACGGTCGTCTGCGCAAGGGTAAGATCCTGACCCGCGATGCGATCGATCGGCTGCGCGGGGCCGGTCTGACCCGGGTCACCGTCGCCCGGCTGGATCCCGGCGACGTGCCGGAGAACGCGGCCGCTGCCCGTCTCGCCCACGCGTTGGCCGGGCGCGGCCTGACCGTGCGTGAGGCTGCGACGGGGCGGGCGAACCTTCATGCCGATGGGCCGGGCATCCTGGCCGTGGACGGCGCGGCGATCACCGCGGCCAACGTCGTCGACCCGCTGATCACCATCGCGACCCTGCCGCCCTGGCAGCGGGTGGCGGCGGGGACCATGGCAGCGACCGTCAAGATCATCTCCTACGCCGTCGGGGCCGACCGGCTGGCGGAGGCGATGGCCGCGGCCACCGCCGCGCTGTCGCTGTGCCCGCCGGTGATCGGGCGCGCGGCGCTGATCGTCACGACGCTGCCGGGCGGCGCTACGGCCTCCGCCGCGGTGACCACGCGCCTCGACCGGATGGGGGTCGCCTGCGACGTGCACGAGGTGCCCCATGACGTCGCGCCGTTGGCGGCGGCCCTGCAACGGGTGGATGCGCCGCTGCGGCTGATCCTGACCGCCTCGGCCACGTCGGACTTGGGCGACGTGGCGCCGGCCGCGCTGCGCCGCGCGGACGGGACGGTCACGCGGTTCGGGATGCCGGTCGATCCGGGCAACCTCATGATGCTGGGGAAGTTGGACGGCGCGCATGTGGTCGGCCTGCCGGGCTGTGCGCGGTCCCCCGCGCTGAACGGGGCCGACTGGATCCTGGAGCGGGCGATCTGCGGCATTCCGGTCACCGATGCGGAGATCGCGGCGATGGGGGTCGGGGGCCTGCTGAAGGAAATCCCGACCCGGCCCCAGCTGCGTGACCCGATGCGCCCCAGCGGGAGTCATGGGAAAAATTGAGGTTTCCCGGTGGTCGGTCCTGTGCTTGACTGATCGCGGGACGAGGGAGGACGAGATGATGAGCAAGGTCACCATGACCGTGAACGGCAAGCCCCGCAGTGCCGAGGCCGAGGGCCGGACCCTGCTGGTCGACTGGCTGCGCGAGGGGCTGCGCCTGACCGGTACGCATGTCGGATGCGATACGTCGCAATGCGGTGCCTGTGTCGTCCATCTGGACGGCGAACCGGTCAAGGCCTGCACCGTCCTCGCGCAGGAGGTCGACGGCGCCGAGGTCACGACGATCGAGGGGATGGCGGGCACCGATGGCAGCCTGAGTGCGATCCAGCAGGCGTTCCAGGACTATCACGGGCTGCAATGCGGCTTCTGCACGCCGGGCATGGTGATGTCGGCGGCGGCCCTTCTGAAGGAGAACCCGAAGCCGTCCGAGGCCGAGGTCCGCCACTATCTCGAGGGCAATATCTGCCGCTGCACGGGCTACCATAACATCGTCAAGGCGGTGATGGCGGCCTCGGGGCAGGACGTCGCGCCGGTGGCGGCGGAATAGCATGACCGCACCCGACTTCATCGAGATCGGAAGCGACGACCCGGCGGCGGCGAAGGCGTTCTTCGGCGCGCTGTTCGACTGGCCCTGGGTCGCGATGGACGATGCGGGCGCAGGTTATTTCGAGGATGGCGCGCGGCAGGTCGGGCTGAATGGCGGGGATGCGCCTTGCGTCGTGCCCAATCTTGCGGTCCCCGACATCGACGCGGCGGCATCGCGGGTCGCGGAACTGGGTGGAACACTGATGGGCCGGATCGAGAATGCCGGCCCGCTGGGTCGCTTCGCGACCTGCAAGGACCCGCGGGGGGCACGTTTCGGCCTGCATCAGCGGCCGGACTGACGCCTGCGGAAACGGGGGCGGGCGCTGAGGCTGCCATCGACCCCGCGGGGGCGCGGAAGGGAGGAGCCGCGCCCCCACCACGAGACAACCGGCGGCGCGCCGCCCAGGGAGGACCACGATATGCCCAAGGACACCGGAATTGGCGCCAGCCCCAAGCGGCGCGAGGACGTTCGATTTCTGACCGGGAAGGGCCGCTATACCGACGACATCAACGTGGCCGGGCAGGCGCATGTCGTTTTCCTGCGCTCGGACGTGGCGCATGGGCGGATCCAGTCGATCGACACGTCTGCTGCCGAGGGGATGGCGGGTGTGATCCGGGTCTTCACGTCGAAGGATTTCGAAGGTGTGGGCGGCATGCCCTGCGGCTGGCAGATCACCTCGATCGACGGCAATCCCATGCAGGAGCCCAAGCACCCGATCCTGGCCGAGGGCAAGGTGCGCCATGTCGGTGACCCGATCGCCGCGGTCGTGGCCGAAACGCGCGAGGAGGCCCGTGACGCCGCCGAGGCCATCGTGGTCGAGACCGAGGATCTGCCCGCCGTCATCGACATGAAGTCCGCGCTGGCCGAAGGTGCGCCCAAGGTGCATGACGACCTGACGTCGAACCTCTGCTACGATTGGGGCTTCGTGCAGGAGAACAAGGAGGCGGTCGACAAGGCGATTTCCGAGGCTGCCCATGTCACCACGCTGGAGCTGGTCAACAACCGCCTGATCGCAAACCCGATGGAGCCGCGCGTGGCGGTGGGCGATTATGCCGGGCACAGCGGCGAGTCGACACTCTACACCACGTCGCAGAACCCGCATGTGATCCGCCTGCTGATGGGGGCCTTCGTCCTCGGCATTCCCGAGCACAAGCTGCGCGTCGTGGCGCCGGACGTGGGCGGGGGCTTCGGCACCAAGATCTTCCATTACGCGGAGGAAGCCTTCTGCACCTTCGCCGCCAAGGCCCTGGAGCGTCCGGTCAAGTGGACCTCGACGCGGGGCGAGGCCTTCATGTCCGACGCGCATGGCCGCGATCACGTCACCCGGATCGAACTGGCACTGGACGCCGACCACAACTTCACCGCGATCCGCACGGAAACGCATGCCAACATGGGCGCCTATCTGTCGACCTTCGCGCCATCGGTGCCGACCTGGCTGCACGGCACGCTGATGGCGGGCAACTACAAGACGCCTGTGATATACGTGAACGTGAAGGCGGTCTTCACCAACACCGTGCCGGTCGATGCCTATCGCGGCGCAGGCCGGCCCGAGGCCACGTTCCAGCTGGAACGCGTGATCGACAAGGCCGCGCGCGAGTTGGGCGTCGATCCGGTCGAGTTGCGGCGGCAAAACTACGTGACCGAGTTCCCCTATGCCACGCCGGTCGCGGTGGAATACGACACCGGCGACTACAACGCGACGATGGACAAGCTGCTGTCGATGATCGACCGCGACGGGTTCGCGGCGCGGCGGCAGGAGAGCGAGGCCCGCGGCAAGCTGCGCGGCCTCGGCATCAATTCCTATATCGAGGCGTGCGGCATCGCGCCGTCGCACCTGGTCGGCCAGCTCGGCGCGCGGGCAGGGCTCTACGAGTCGGCGACGGTCCGCGTGAACGCGACCGGCGGGCTGGTGGTGATGACCGGCAGCCACAGCCACGGGCAGGGGCACGAGACGTCCTTCCCGCAGGTCGTGGCCGACATGATCGGAATCCCCGAGGATCAGGTCGAGATCGTGCATGGCGACACCGCCAACACGCCGATGGGCATGGGTACCTATGGCTCGCGATCGCTGGCCGTGGGCGGGTCGGCGATCTATCGCGCGACCGAGAAGATCATCGCCAAGGCCCGCAAGATCGCCGCGCACCTGATGGAGGCGTCGGACGAGGATATCGAACTGAAGGACGGCAAGTTCACCGTTGCGGGCACCGACAAGTCCGTGGCCTGGGGCGACGTGACGCTCGCGGCCTACGTGCCCCACAACTATCCGCTGGAGGATATCGAGCCCGGGCTGGAGGAGACGGCGTTCTACGACCCGAACAACTTCACCTATCCCGCCGGCGCCTATGCCTGCGAGGTGGAGGTGGACCCCGAGACCGGCAAGGTCGACGTCGTGGCTTTCGCCGCGGCCGACGATTTCGGCAATGTGGTCAACCCGATGATCGTCGAGGGGCAGGTCCATGGCGGGCTGGCCCAGGGGATCGGGCAGGCCCTGCTGGAAAATTGCGCCTATGACGCGGACGGGCAGCTCCTGTCGGCCAGCTACATGGATTACGCCATGCCGCGGGCGCATGACTTCCCGATGTTCCAGGTGGACTCGTCCTGCCAGACGCCCTGCACCCACAACCCGCTCGGCGTGAAGGGCTGCGGCGAGGCGGGGGCCATCGGATCACCGCCTTCGGTCGTGAACGCCGTGATCGACGCGCTGCATTCGGGGGGGCACGACGTGCCGCATATCGACATGCCGCTGACGCCCGCGCGGGTCTGGCATGCGATGCAGGGCGGCACCGCGAACCAGGGATCGGCGCAGCCCGCGGCGCATAGTTCCAACACAACCCACGACCGAACGGTCGGCGGACCGGCCTGAGGAGAGAGACGATGTATGAGTTCGAACTGGTAAAGCCGTCGACCCTGCAGGATGCCGTCGCCGCCCTGAAAGGCGAAGACGCGCAGGCGCTGGGCGGCGGGCAGACGCTGCTGCCGACGATGAAGGCACGGCTTGCGATGACCGAAACCCTGGTGGCGCTGTCCGGCATCGACGAGATCCGCGGCATCTGCACCGACGATGACGGACGAATCTGCATCGGCGGCGGCACGACCCATGCCGAAGTGCAGAAGGGCTGCGCCGACAGCTATCCGGCGCTTGCCTCTCTGGCCGGGCGAATCGGCGACCCGGCGGTGCGGGCGCGCGGAACGATCGGTGGCTCGCTCGCCAACAACGACCCGTCGGCCTGCTATCCGGCGGGGGCGCTGGCCTCGAACGCGACGATCGTGACCAACGACCGGGAGATCGCGGCGGGAGACTTCTTCCAGGGCATGTTCACGACCGCATTGGAAGAGGGCGAGATCGTCACCGAGGTGAAATTCCCCGTGCCCGAACGCGCCGCCTATGAAAAGTTCATCCAGCCCGCCAGCCGCTTCCCGCTGGTCGCGGCCTTCGTGGCAAAGTTCTCGGACGGGGTGCGGGTGGCGATCACCGGCGCGTCGTCGGACGGCGTGTTCCGCTGGACCGAGGCGGAGAAGGCACTGGCTTCCGACTGGTCCGAAAACGCGGTCCGTTCCCTTGCCGCGCCGGACGCCGGCGGCATGATCTCGGACCTGCACGGCGACGGGGCCTATCGGGCACATCTGGTCGGCGTGATGACGGCCCGGGCGGTGAAGGCGGCCGGCTGATGGTCAGATGACGGTCATGCAGGCGCATCTGGCGCGGTGCGTGATCGCCTGGCTGACCGACCCGAGCGCGAGCGAGCCCAAGGCGCCCAGCCCGCGCCGTCCCATCACGATCAGATCGGCGCCCGTCGCGTCGGCGACCGACATGGCATTCGCCACCGGATCGCCGCGCCGAACATGCAGGTCGGGCTCGGCGATGCCCGCCGCCCGCGCCGCGGCCAGCACATCTTCGCGGATGGCCGCGGCGGCCTCTTCGATCTGTTCCTCGGTCAACGGCATCGTGGCGATATCCCCGTAGGGCGCGACCACGATGGCGGGCATGGCGGGTTCGGGCGTGCTGACCACGTGCAGGTCGGCGCCCGTCGCCCGGACCAGTTCGACGGCCGCGTCGAGCGCGCGCCGCGCATGGGGCGAGCCGTCATAGCTCAGCAGGATCGTCTCGAACGGCATGTCATCCTCCGGCTTTCAACGGTTGGAAGACTGCGCAAAACGCAGCGGGCGCGCCCTGATCTGCATCAAGGCGCGCCCGCGTGTCGGTTCGATATGCTGGTGGTTCAGCGCTGGGTCGGGCCGATCATCATGACCATCTGCCGGCCTTCCATCTTGGGGAAGTTCTCGACCTTGCCGATTTCCTTGGTGTCGTCGGCGACCCGTTCCAGAAGTTCGCGGCCCAGGTTCTGGTGGGCCATTTCGCGGCCGCGGAAGCGCAGGGTGACCTTCACCTTGTCGCCGTTCTCCAGGAACTTGAAGACGTTGCGCATCTTGACGTCGTAATCATGCGTGTCGGTGTTGGGGCGGAACTTCACCTCCTTCACCTCGATGATCTTCTGCTTCTTGCGCGCCTCGGATTCCTTCTTCTGGGTCTCGTACTTGAACTTGCCGAAATCCATTATCTTGCAGACGGGCGGCGTCGCGTTCGGGCTGATCTCGACAAGGTCGAGGCCGGCATCCTCGGCCAGCTGGCGGGCGCGGGCGGGGCTGACGACGCCCACGTTTTCGCCATCGGCGCCGATCAGGCGAATCTCGACGGCGCGGATGCGGTCGTTGACGCGGGGTCCGGTGTCGCGCTGCGGGGGCGCGTTGTGTGGTCTTCGGGCGATGGTCGTGGTCCTTCCAGGGACGTTGCTGACAGGGCAACTACGTAGCCGCAGCCATTCGTTTCTTCAAGCCGGAAGCGGCGGTCGCCTGCCCCGGGGAACAACCGGGGGGTGTTTCGGATTGAACCTGCGATGGCACTGGTTCAAGGGCCGGGCACGCACAACCGCATGAAGGAGATTACCCATGTCGCGAAATCTGATCGTAGGGCTCGCGGTCCTCGTCGTGGCCGTCCTGGCCTGGATCGTCATCGGCCGCTTCGACGAGGCCGGCGAGGTCGCGGATGCCCCCGTCGACGGTCCGCTGGTAACCGAGGAGGAAGTCGTCGACGATGCCGAGGTCGTGGTCGTCGAGCCCGCCCCCGATCTGGAGCCCGAGACCAACACCGAGGCAGTCGTGGAAGGCGCCGATGTCGACCTGCCGACCGAGGAGGAGGCCGAGGCCGCGCTGGAAGGCACCGAGGAGGCCGAGGGCGACGTCGTGGAAACGACCGTTCCCCTGACCGAGGAAGCCCCCGATATCGCCGCCGACGCGGAGGGTGAGGTGACGGAGACGACCGTTCCGATCACCGAGGCCGTCGACGACGCGGCCGATGCCACGGCCGAAGCCGCGGACGATGCGGCCGAGGCGACCGGCGACGCGGTTGACGCGACGGTCGAGGCCGTTGACGATGCGGCCGACGCCACCGGCGAGGCCTTGGACGACGCAGCCGACGCCACGGGCGAAGCGGTGGAAGATGCCGCCGAGACGGTCGAGGGAGCCGCGGAAGCCACGGCCGATGCCGCCGGCGACGCGGTCGAGGCCACGGGCGACGCCATCGAGGAGGCGACCGACGAGGTCGCGATCGAAGGACTGGACGGCGAAGTCGAAGGCACCGAAGCCGACGTCACGACTGGCACCGTCGCGATCCAACCCGTCGAGGGCGATGCCGCCGCCGGCGAGGCCGATCTCGATACGCTGCTGACGGAGGAAGGCTTCGATGCCGATGCCCTCCTGATCTATGTCGACGAGTCGGACCTGAACGCCGTGACCAAGCAGACCCTCCGCACGGGGATCGAAGGCGCGCGCGACAATCCCGAGCTGATCTCGGGCATCATCGAGCAGTTGCAGAACCGCCTTGTGACCGAGTGATACGCGAATGACCCGATAAAGGGCCGCGTGGGACATACCCGCGCGGCCTTTTTATCATGCGTTTTCCGGTCGTTCCCGCCTCCCTCAGGCGGAATGTCCCTGGCGGTTCAGCCGACGAATGCCTTTTCGACGACGTAGTGCTTGGGATCGGAGTTCGCGCCTTCCTCAAGGCCGAACCCCTCCAGGACCTCTTTCATCTCGACGTTGAAATCGAGCGATCCGCAGACCATCGCGCGGTCCGTCTCGGGGGCAATGCCATCGACGCCGAGATCGGCAAAAGCGCTGCCATCGCGTAGCCGGTCGGTGATCCGGCCCATCACGGGCGACGTCTCGCGTGTTGTGGTCGGATAGTATTTCAGCTTGTCGCCGATCAACTCCCCGATCAGTTCGTCCCGCCGCAGGTCCGCGATCAGGCGCCGGCCATACTCCAGTTCCGCCACTTCGCGGCAGGTATGGGTCACGATGACCTCGTCATAGCTTTCCCACGTCTCCGGTTCGCGCAGGAGCGAGGCGAAGGGCGCGAACCCGGTGCCGGTGGAAAAGAACCAAAGCCGCTTGCCGGGCAGGAGCGCGTCGTGGACCAGCGTGCCCACGGGTTTGGGGCGCAGGATGATCTGATCGCCCGGCTGGATATGCTGCAACCGCGACGTCAGAGGGCCGTCCTGAACCTTGATCGAATAGAACTCCAACTCGTCGTCCCAGGCAGGCGAGGCGATGGAATAGGCCCGCAGGATCGGCTTCTGCCGCCCGGTCTTCGGGTCCGGGTCGCCCATCAACCCGATCATCACGAACTCGCCCGACCGAAAGCGCAGCGAGGCGGGCCGCGTGACGCGGAAGCTGAACAGCCTGTCGGTCCAGTGGGTCACGGACGTCACGGTCTGGGCATCGGGCAGGACGGGGGCGGCGGTCGGCGTGGCGGTCATCTGGTTCATGGCTTCGATTGCGGCGTCGGCCGCACCTCTATGGATTTGTCGCGGGAGATTCTAGGCGGGGGCTTGCGGCCGGGCGTCGCGGCGGCGGCCGAGACGATCCTGATAGTCGTGCGCCCGCCAATCGGCGCGGGCGAGCCACTGATCCTCAGGCTGGCGCGCGGCAAGGGCGTCGTCGATCTCGACCTCGTCGAAACCGGCCCGGCGGGCCATGGCGTATTGGTCGGCGATGACGTGGCCGGCCGCGCGCAGGCGCCCGGCAAACCCCGCCCGCCGCAGCACGCGCGCGACGGTAAAGCCACGCCCATCGGCGAAGGACGGGAACGCGACGCGGATCGCCGTCACCTCCGGCAGCCGGACCAGCAAAGGGTCCAGGTCGGCGTCGGGCGCGATATCGACGGCAAGCGGGCCATTCGCCGGCAGCGCGTCCGAGGGCGCAAAGCACGCGTTCAGGTCGTCGGGCGCGAAACCCGTATCGGTCACGATGGGCATGGCGCTATCCTCGTGGTGCGGTGGGCCAGACGCGGCCTCCGGCGAAATGGATGCCGCATTCGGTCTTCTGACGTCCGCGCCACCGGCCCGCGCGCGGGTCCTCGCCCGGCGCCACCTTGGTCGTGCAGGGTGCGCAGCCGAGCGACGCGAAGCCCTGCGCCACGAGCGGATGACGGGGCAGGTCGTGGGCGTCTATATGCGCTGCGATGTCGGCGGGTGTCCAATCGGCCAGCGGGTTGATGCGCAGCTTGCCGACCTCGACCTCGAACGGGACCAGGTCGGCGCGGTCCTCGGTCTGGTGCCTCTTGCGCCCGGTGATCCAGCCGTCGAACTCCTGCAAGGCAAGCTCCAGCGGCTTGGTCTTGCGGATCGCGCAGCATGTGTCCGGGTCGCGGCCATGCAGGTCGCCCTCGGGGTCATGCAGGAACAGGTCGGTGTTGTCGGGCCGGATCACGCGGATATCGGTCAGGCCCAGGTCGTCCGCCACCTGCCGCTGATAGGCCAGGGTCTCGGCGAACAGCATCCCCGTCTCCAGGAACAGGATCGGCGTCGCCCGGTCGACCTGCGCCACCATGTGCAGAAGGACCACGGATTCGGCACCGAAGGACGACACCAGCGCGATGTCGCCCAGGCGCGCGTCGCGCAATGTCCGGTCCAGCATCGCCTGCGGGCCGGAGCCGACGAGGTCGGCGTTCAGGGTCGCCGCGCGGGCGGCGACGAGGGCGTGGGCATCAAGCGGCATCGCGCTTCTCCTGCGGATAGAGGGCGGTCTTGAACGGCGCGGGGCCGAGGCGGCGATAGGCGTCGAGGAAGGTTTCGTCCGGTGCGTCGCGAAGGTCGAGATAGGCCAGGACCAGGCGTTCGACGGCGGGCACGATCTCGTCATAGGCGAAGCCCGGCCCGGCGCGTTCGCCGATGGTCGCGCGTTCGGTTCCGTCGCCGCCCAGCGTGATCTGATAGTTCTCCACCCCCGCGCGGTCGAGGCCCAGGATCCCGATATGGCCGACATGGTGGTGCCCGCAGGCATTGATGCAGCCCGATATCTTGATCTTCAGCGCGCCGATGTCGTGCTCCACGCCCATCTCGTCGATCCGCGTGGCGATCTTCTGCGCGACGGGGATCGAGCGCGCGGTGGCCAGCGCACAGTAATCCATGCCGGGGCAGGCAATGATGTCCGACGCGAGCCCCACATTCGCGGTGCCGAGGCCCGCATTCCGCAAGGCGGCATAGATGGCGGGCAGGTCGGCGCGGCGGACATGCGGCAGGATGACGTTCTGCTCGTGGCTGATGCGCAGTTCCCCGTAGGCGTGGCGCTCCGCGATGTCCGCCATCAGGCGCATCTGGTCGGCCGTCGCGTCGCCCGGCGTGGCGCCATGCGCCTTGAGCGAGACGGTCACGACCGCATGGTCCGCCCGCCGGTGGTCGGTGACGTTGGTGTCGAGCCAGCTTTGCAGCACCGGATCGAGCACCGGCGGCAGGGCGGAAGACGGACGGAACGCGGGCGGCGCGAATTGCGCCTCGATCCCGGCGAGCAGGTCCTGATCGACCCCCGTGAACAGCGGCCGCAACTCGGCGAACCGCGCTTCCACCTGGTCGCGGATGGCGTCGATCCCGGTCTCGTGGACGGTGATCTTGATGCGGGCCTTGTACTTGTTGTCGCGCCGGCCCAACCGGTTGTAGACCGACACGATCGCCTCGACGAACGGAAGCAGGTCGGCCTTGGGCAGGAAGTCCCGCAGGGTCTTGCCGATCATCGGCGTGCGGCCCAGACCGCCGCCGACCAGCACCTCGAACCCGACCTGGCCGTCCAGATCCTTCATCACCAGCCCGATGTCGTGCGCGCGGGTCACGGCACGGTCGTTCGAGCTGCCGGTGACGGCGATCTTGAACTTGCGTGGCAGGAACTGGAATTCCGGGTGATCGGTCGACCATTGGCGCAGCAGCTCGGCCACCGGGCGCGGATCTGCGACCTCGTCGTCGGCGGCGCCGGCGAAATGGTCGGCCGTCACGTTGCGGATCGTGTTGCCGCTGGTCTGGATCGCGTGCAGCCCGACATCGGCCAGACGGTCCAGCATGTCGGGAATGTCGACCAGCTTCGGCCAGTTGTACTGGATGTTCTGACGCGTGGTGAAGTGGCCGTAGCCCTTGTCCCACCGCTCGGCCAGTTCGGCCAGCACGCGCATCTGATTGGACGAAAGCGTCCCGTAAGGAATTGCCACGCGCAGCATATAGGCGTGCAGTTGCAAATAGACCCCGTTCATCAGGCGCAGCGGCTTGAACTCGTCCTCGGTCAGGCTGCCATCGAGGCGGCGTTCCACCTGCGCGCGGAATTGCGCGTTGCGGGTTGCGAGGAAGGCGCGATCGAAATCGTCGTAGTGATACATCTCAGGACTCCGCCTTGAGGGACGTGTTGGCCTGCTTGCCGTGGGCGTAGTTGGAGGGACCGGTGGCCCGGAACCCCTCGCGGAAATGCAGCGGCTCCGGGCCGTCGGGTCCGGCCTTCACATCCGCAAGATAGGCGCCGACGACGATCTCGGGTTGGCGCTCGGCATCCAGCAGGCGAAGCTGGGCGATGGCCTCGTCCTCGATCAACTCGGCCCTGGACAGGGTCCGAACCCATTCGTCGCGCGCGGTCAGATAGACGACGTCGCCCTCGCGCAGCAGGTTGGCGGTGACGACCTTGGGGGTGAAGGGGCGGCGGCTCATAGCGCGATCTCCCGTGTCTCGATGGCGTGGGCAGCGGCGCGCGGGGCGAGGCCGTGCAAAAGGACGGCCGGGCCGCCAACGTCAGACAGGCTGTCGGGCAGGGTGCCAAGCGTCGCGGCATGGATCGCCTGATCGGGGCGGCTGGCGTTTTCGACGATGGTCACAGGCGTCGCGGGCGCGGCACCGTGCATCATCAGCCGGCCCTGCATCCACCGGGCCGCGCGCTTGCCCATATAGATCGCCGCCACGGCGTCCGGTCGGGCGAGGGCCGTCCAGTCCTGGTCCGCGAACCCCTTCATGTCGTGTCCGGTCAGGAAGCGGACGGCACCGTTGCGGCCACGCTTCGTCAAGCTCTGTCCGATGCCAGCCACGGCGGCGGAGGCGGCGGTGATGCCGGGCACGATGGTCCATGACAGGCCGACCGCATCCAGCGCCTCGATCTCTTCGTCCAATCGTCCGAAGACCGTCGGGTCGCCGGACTTGAGGCGAACGACGTGATTGCCGTCCAGACCGTGCCGCACCAGCAGCGCGTTGATGTCTTCCTGCGGGGTGGAGGGGCCGAACCCCTCCTTGCCGGCGTCGATGATGATCGCCTCGCGGCGGGCCAGTTCCAGGATCGCCGGGGCCACCAGCCGGTCATGGATCACGACATCGGCACGGTCGAGCGCGTTGCGCGCCTTCAACGTCAGCAGTTCCGGATCGCCCGGTCCCGCACCGACGAGGTCGACATGGCCGGGCCGGGTCTCGGCGGCCAGATGCGTCTTCAGCAGGTCGTCCAGCGTCGCGCGGATCGCATCCTCGCCTGCCTCGGCGGCGCGCGGACCGGCCTGGTCGTAATACGCGGCCCAGAACCGACGGCGTACCGCACCCATTGGCAAGGCATCGGCAGCGCGGCGGAAGCCCTTGCCGATCCGGGCGAGCAGGCCGAGCTGCGCCGGCAGCGATGCCTCCAGCTCCGCCTTGATCTTTCGGGCCAGAACGGGGGCCGCGCCCTCCGTTCCGATGGCGACGACGACCGGGTCGCGGTCGACGATGGCCGGGGTGATGAACTGCGACGCCTCCAGGTTGTCGACGATATTGACCAATGCGCCGTCGGCGGAAGCCAGGCGCAGGGTCCGGGCATCCAGCGCGGCATCCTCATGCGCGCCATAGGCGATCACGCAGCAGAGCGCGTCGCCCGGCTCCTGCGCGCGGCGGATCAGGGTCAGGCGGCCATAGGCGGCCCAGGCGGCGATCTCGGGGGCGGGGGACTTCGTCACGACGGTGATCCGGGCCGTGGTCTTCAGCAGCAGCCGCAGCTTGGCCACCGCCGCATCGCCACCGCCCGCGACCAGGACGCGCCGCCCTTCGAGGGCCAGGAAGACGGGAAAATGGTTCATGGCGCGGCTCCGACTGTCTTGCGTCAGATATAGAACATCGTTCCGGTATTCCGACAGGGGGCGGCTGGTAACAGGGACGTTCGATCTGCTAATCGTCATCCAATGGGACGATGTTCCGAAGAAGAGGGAAAACGCGAATGGCTGCCCGACTGGACGATCTGGATCGGAAGATCCTTCGCGCACTGCAAGCCGATGCGGGGCAATCGCTGGACGAGATCGCGCGTCAGGTCGGGTCGTCGAAAACCCCGGTCTGGAACCGCATCCGCAAGATGCGCGAGGCGGGTGTGATGGGGGCCACGACCGTCATCCTCGACCCCGAAGCCCTTGGACTGGAAGCCTGTTTTTTCGTCCTCATCCGCACGTCCGAGCACGAGTCCGCCTGGCAGGCCAAGTTCCTCGCCGCCCTTCGCGCCCGGCCGGAGGTGCAGGAGGCGCACCGGCTTGCGGGGGAGATCGACTACATCCTGAAGGTCCGCGTCGCCAATGCCCGCGCCTATGACGTGTTCTACCAGGCGCTGATATCGGAGGTGCGGGTGTTCAACGTCACCGCGCTCCTGTCGATGGAGGAGATCAAGTCGACCGTTGCCCTGCCGGTCTGAGGGTCATGGATCGCGCGGCGTGGCGAAGTCGAGCCAGCGGCCCGGCTCCCCGTCGATCTCGACCACGGTGCAGGCGCCGGTCGGATAGCGGGTGAACTCCGGCGCGACGGGGGGCGTGGTGCAGGCCATTTCGGCGGCTGCACCGATGCCGGGATTATGACCCACGATCAACACGCAGCCCACCGTCTGCGCCCGGGCCAGCGACAGGATCGTCTCGGCATCGGCCAGATAGAGGTCGGGACGATATTCCGTCTGCGTTTCGGGAAGACCCAGGCCCTCCAGCGTTTCGCGCGTGCGTCGGGCATCGGAACACAGGACGAGGTCGGGCAGGTGACCCCGCGACCGCAGCCACTCGCCCATCTTGGCGGCCGCGGACCGACCGCGCTCGTTCAGGGGCCGCTCCCGGTCGGGCAGGGACGGGTCCGTCCAGTCCGACTTGGTGTGACGCAGCAGGATCAGCTTGATGAAATGGTCCATTATCCGCCCGTATGACTCATATGCCGCGTGACCTGACCGGCGACCGCCTGTCGTGAATAGTCGAAATCGTGTCCTTTGGGCTTCCGCGCGATCGCCGCGCGGATCGCGTGTTCCAGCGGGCCATCCGCCTCGGACGCTCGCAACGGCCCACGCAGGTCGGCCATGTCTTCCTGCCCCAGGCACATGTAAAGCTCGCCCGTGCAGGTCACACGCACGCGGTTGCAGCTTTCGCAGAAGTTATGAGTCAGCGGCGTGATGAAGCCGACCTGCTGGCCGGTTTCCTCCACCCGCACGTATCGCGCCGGCCCGCCGGTGCGATGCGCCAGGTCGGTCAGCGTGAACCGCCCCGCCAGCCGCGCGCGCAAATCCTTCAGCGGCCAGTACTGGTCGAGGCGTTGCACCTCGCCCATGTCGCCCATCGGCATGACCTCGATGAAAGTCAGGTCCATCCCTTCAACCGCGCACCATGCAAGCAGGTCGAACAACTCGTCCTCGTTGAAGCCCTTCAGCGCCACCGCGTTGATCTTGACCCGCATGCCGACGGCCTGCGCCGCCGCGATCCCCCGCCGGACCTTTTCGAGCGATCCCCAGCGGGTGATCGCCTTGAACTTGGCGTCGTCCAGCGTGTCGAGCGAGACGTTGATCCGCCGCACCCCCGCATCCCAGAGCGGCTGTGCGAAGCGGTCGAGCTGGCTGCCGTTCGTGGTCAGCGTCAGCTCGTCCAGGCCGGAGCCGAGATGTCGCGACATGCCGTCGAAGAATGTCATGATCCCCTTGCGGACCAGCGGCTCCCCCCCGGTGATGCGAAGCTTGCGGACACCCAGCCGGACGAAGGCCGAACACATCCGGTCCAACTCCTCCAGCGTCAGAAGCTCCTTCTTCGGAAGGAAGGTCATGTGCTCCGCCATGCAATAGGTGCAGCGGAAGTCGCAGCGATCCGTGACCGACACCCGAAGGTAGTCGATCCGGCGGGCGAAGGGGTCGATCAGCGGTGCGGTCATCGTCAAACGCTACGCCCCGCGGAGCGGCGCCACAAGTGGGGCTGACACCGGCGTGACGCGCGCTAGGATGGGGCCGACCGTCACCTGCGAAAGTCGCCGCCGATGTCCCGTATCCTGTTGTTCCTGCCCCTGATGCTCGCCGCCTGCGCGCAGCTTCCGTTCGGCAACCGGTCAGCCGAGACGGCGCCGGAGCCGGCCCCGGTCGCGCCTGCACCCGCCTCATCCGCGTCGCCCGCGGCCGTGCTGCAGGGGCCGTCCACGTCGGCGGCCGCGCTCGACACGGTATCCGAGGCCGAGAAGGACGAGGCACGCGCCGCGGCGGCCGCGGCACCTGCGGGGGGCGAACTGGGTCAGGTCACCGTGGCCCTGGGCGACCCGACGGATGGCGGGCTCTGGGTCAAGTCGGATCTCGTCTCGGCCGAGGCGCCGGGCACGGTACGCACCGGCGATGGCGAGGCGATCGCCGTCACCCTTCGCCCGCTCGGGTCCGACGGCGGGCCGCAGATCTCGCTTTCGGCGCTGCAGGCGTTGGGCCTTCCGCTGGCGGGTCTGCACCCGGTCACCTTGGCCCGCGCGGGTTGATGCGACGCACGATCGCGCGCCTCGCCCCCTGGGAGGAGATGCGCGCGTCGTTCCGCTGGTCCATCCCCGAACGCTTCAACATCGCGGCGGGCTGCTGCGATGTCTGGGCCGAGCGGGAGCCGGACAGGGCCGCCATCGTCGATCTGTCACGGGGCCGCCGTGCGTGGACCTATGGCGAACTTCATCGGATGTCGAACCGGCTGGCCAATGCATTGTCGCGGGGCGGCGTGGGACGCGGCGACCGGGTCGCGATCCTGCTGCCGCAACGTGCCGAAGTCATGGTCGCTCATTTCGCGGCGATGAAGCTGGGGGCCGTGTCGCTGCCGCTGTTTACGTTGTTCGGCCCCGAGGCGCTGGAATACAGGCTGCGCGATTCCGGCGCCCGCGCGATCCTCTGCGATGCCGACGGCGCGGCCCGTCTGACCGGGCTGGACCTGCCGGACCTGGGCCTCCGGATCGATGTAGACGATCTGCACGACCTGCCGGACGGCGGTCCGGTCCTGACTTGCGACACGGCGGCGGATGACCCCGCGATGATGATCTACACGTCGGGCACGACCGGCACGCCCAAGGGTGTCCTGCACGCGCATCGGTTCCTGCTCGGGCATCTGCCTTGCGTCGAGACGGCGCTGGAAGGGTTCCCCCGACCCGGCGATGTGGGCTGGACGCCGGCGGATTGGGCCTGGATCGGCGGACTGATGGACCTGGCCATGCCGTGCCTGTGGTTCGGCGTGCCGCTGATCGCGAAGCGGTTCGGCAAGTTCGATCCGCGGGAAGCCTGGGACCTAATGGCCGCCGAAAGGGTGACGGCGGCGTTCCTGCCACCCACCGCGCTGAAGATGCTGCGTCGGACCGATCCGCCGGACGGGCTGACCCTGCGCGCGGTCATGTCGGGAGGCGAGGCCCTGGGTGCCGGCCTGCTGCATTGGGGGCGGGAGGCGCTCGGCGCGCCGATCAACGAGATCTACGGCCAGACGGAATGCAACCTCGTGATGGCGTCATGCGCGGGAACACAGGACGTCATTTCCGGAACGCTGGGCCGCGCGGTCCCCGGGGTAGAAGTCGAGGTGCAGGACGAAGACGGCCATGCGGTCGCGCCCGGAAACGTTGGCGAGATTTGCGCAAAGGGGTCGCCCGCGACCTTCTTGCGCTACTGGAACAAGCCCGAAGATACGGCGGCGAAATGGCGCGCGGGGTGGCTCCGCACCGGCGATCTGGGCCGGGTCGAGAAGGGTGGCGTGATCACATATGTCAGCCGTGACGATGACGTGATCACATCGTCCGGCTACCGCATTGGCCCGGCGGAGATCGAGACCTGTCTCGTGGCGCATCCCGATGTCGTGACCTGCGCGGTCGTCGGTCTGCCGGATGCGGACCGGGGCGAGGCGGTGACGGCCTTCGTCGTCGCGCCCGACCGTTCCGAGACGCTGGCCGCGGATCTGATCGACTGGGTCCGCGCGCGGCTGAGCCCGCATATGGCGCCGCGCGATGTACGGTTCGTCGATGCGCTGCCGATGACGGCGACGGGCAAGGTCATGCGCCGGGCATTGCGCGAGACCTGAACGCCGGACCGGGGCCAGCCCCGGACCCCGAGGTATTTGACGCCAGAGGAAGGGGAAGCGCGTTCCGCCATGCCCGTCCTCCGGCTGGAGAGACGCAGGGATCAGGCCGCGGGCATCCGCCGTTCGACCACCTCGGCCCACCAGGAACATCCGGCGGGGATCGCGTCGTCGGTGAAGTCGTATTCGGGGTGGTGCACCGGAGCGGTTTCGCCGTTGCCTACCAGGATATAGGCGCCGGGCCGTTCCTCCAGCATGAAGGCGAAATCCTCGCCGCCCATGACCAGCGGTGCATCCTCGCATCCGCCCGAGACGGCCTTCGCGACCTCGGCGGCGAACTGCGTCTGCTCCTCGTGGTTCACCATAACCGGGTAGTTGCGGTGATACCCGACTTTCGCGGTGCCGCCGAAGGTGGCCGCGATGCCGGCGCTGATCTCCTGGATACGCTTTTCGGCCAGGTCGCGCATGCCGGGCGACATCGTGCGGACGGTTCCTTTCAGTTCAACGCGTTGCGGGATGACGTTGAAAGCCTTCGAGGAGGATTCCATCGACGTGACGGACACCACGATCTGATCCACCGGATCGGCGTTGCGCGACACGATGCTTTGCAACGCGGTGATCAGGTGGGCCGTCATCAGACCCGTATCCACCACCTCCTGCGGCTTGGCGGCATGACCGCCCTTGCCCTCTAGCTCGATCTCGAACAGGTCGGTCGCGGCGAAGAAGGCGCCGGGGCGGATGGCGAACTGACCCACGGGTTTGCCGGGCCAGTTGTGCATCCCGTAGACCTCCTGGATGTTCCAGCGGTCCATCATGCCGTCGTCGCACATCTCCTTGCCGCCGCCGCCGCCCTCCTCGGCGGGCTGGAAGATGACCACGACCGTTCCCGCGAAGTTTCGCGTCTCGGCCAGGTATTTCGCCGCACCCAGCAGCATCGCGGTATGGCCGTCATGGCCGCAGGCATGCATCGCGTTCGCGGTCCTGGACGCGTATTCCTTGCCGGTCTGCTCATGGATCGGCAGGGCGTCCATGTCGGCGCGCAGGCCGATGACCTTGTCGCCGTCCTGTCGGCCCCGGATCACGCCCACGACGCCGGTGCGACCGATCCCCTCGACCACCTCATCGCATCCGAATTCGCGCAGCTTGTCCGCGACGATGCCGCTGGTGCGGTGCGTGTCGAACAGGATCTCGGGGTTCTCGTGCAGGTCGCGGCGCCAGGCGGTGATTTCGGGCAGCAGTTCGGCGAAACGGTTCTTGACGGGCATGATGGGGTCTCCTTCGGCGTTCATGCTGCGCGCGCGCCGGCGGGGCCGCAAGGGGTCACGGGTCTTTCGGAAGCCCGTCCAGGTGTAGATCGGTCCGGCGCGGAATGGTGAAGCCCGCGTCGCGCAGCGCGCCCTCGACCGCGAGGCGGACGCGCGATCCGGTGTGGACGACCTCGGCCTGCGTCGGATCGGTCCACCAGCGGACGCGGATGACCTTGGACAGGTCGCCGATCTCCAGCGCCTGCGCATCCGGCGACGGGTCCGAAACCACGCCATCGACACTCCGCGCGGCGTCCAGCGCGACCTCGACGCCCCGGGGCCAGTCGTCGGAGAGCGCGATGGGGAAGTCGGCCTGGCTGCGGCGCGCGCCGAAGGCGGTGTTGACGGTCACGGCGTCGGTGTAGACGTCCGAATTCGGTATGACGACGCGGCGGCCATCATAGGTTCGGATCAGCGTGGCGCGGGTCTGGATGTGTTCGACTGTTCCCTCGTAGGGGCCGGCGACGATCTGGTCGCCAACCTCGAACGGTTGCCGGATCAGGATCAGGATCCCGGCCAGCATGTTCTGCAGGATGTCCTTGAACGCGAAGCCGATGGCGACCGAGCCGATGCCCAGGCCCGCGATCAGGTCGCCGGGCCGGATCGACGGCACCACGATGGTCAGGGCCAGCATCCCGCCCGAGATCCAGATGGCCCATTTGACCAGGCTGCCCATGACGGCGCCCAGATCCTCGCGTTGGCGCCCGCGCAGGGACCGCCTGGCGCCCCATTGCACGGCCAGCCCGATCGCCACGACGATGGCCAGAACCACGAGGGCCACGACCAGGTTGGGCAACAGTCGAAAGAATCCGTCCACCCATGCGTCGATCTTCTCGAAGATCAGCCCCGGATCGGCATCGACCTGTTCGACGCCGGATTCGGCATCCTCCTCCATCAGTCGACCAATCCGTCGACGACGCGCCGCAGCAAGGCCTCGCCCTTGCGGAACTGGTCCACGGCGATCCATTCGTCGGGCTGGTGCGCCTGCGCGATGTCGCCGGGGCCGCAGACGACGGCGGAATAGCCGCGTTCCTGGAACTGGCCTGCCTCGGTGCCGTAGGTGACGACATGCGTGCCGTTGTCGCCGGTGACGCGTCGTATCAGGGCCTCGGCGGCGCCGTCGGTCTCGGGCTTCAGGCCGGGTACGCCGAGCGCGGTGTTCCACGTCACGCCGGCCTCCGGGTGCCGCGCCCGCAGGTCCGCGTCGAGTTCGGTCAGGAAAGACGACAGCGCGGCATGGTGCCGGTCGATGTCGTCGCCCGCGGGCACGCGGAAGCCCAGCTTGAAGGTGCAGTCCTTCGCCGTGATGTTGTGCGCGGTGCCACCCTGGATCATGCCGACATGGGTGGTCGTGTGCGGCGGGTCGAACATGGCCGAGATCGGGTCCGGCGCTTCGGCCCAGATCTTCGCGTTCCAGTCGTTCACCCATTGCAGGATGCGCCCCGCCTCGTGGATGGCGCTGACGCCCTGCGGCAGTTTCGAGGAGTGGACCTCGTAGCCGTGGACATGGATGTCGGTGATGGTCGATGCGTTGTGGCCCGTCACCGGGCGCAGCATCGAGGGCTCGCCGATGATGGCGGCGGCGGCGCGGGGCAGGTGGGTCACCATGTCGTCGATCATCGGCGGGGCGCCGACGCAGCCCACCTCCTCGTCGTAGCTGAGTGCGATCTGCAGCGGCCGCGAAACGCCGCGTTCCAGCGCATAGGGCACCATGGCGAGTGCCAGCGCGTCGAACCCCTTCATGTCGCAGGTGCCGCGACCGTAATACCGGCCGTCCTTCTCGGTCACGGCGAAGGGCTCGAAGGTCCAGTCCTGGCCGTCGACCGGAACCACGTCGGTATGGCCCGACAGGACCACGCCGCCCGCAACCTTCGGCCCGACATTGGCATAGAGCGCGGCCTTGCCGCCGGTCGCATCATAGACCCGTCGGGCGCTTACCCCATGGGACGCGAGGTAGTCTTCGACCCAATCCACCAGCGCGAGGTTCGAGTCGCGGCTGACCGTGGGAAAGGCCACGAGCCGTTCCATGATCTGTCGCGCGGTCAGGGTCATCGGGGTCAGGGTCATGGTGCCTCCGTACCCATCCGTGCTGCGGGCTTGGGCGAAGGTCAAGCCGAGGTGCCCGGGAAACGGGCGGATACACGGGATCGCCCGCGGATCGGGCAAACGGCTTGCGGGATGATCCCGGTCTGCTAGCGTGCACGCAAGATGGCGGGCGCGAACGATCCGCCGGGGACGTGCCCCGTGGGCGCGGGAACGACAGGGAGTGGTGGATGCCGGATGGCGACACCCGGGACAGGCCCGAAGACGGCGCCGCCCGAAACGTATTGGACGTGCGTGGCCTGCACACGGTCTTCGGCACGCGCGGCGGCGAGGTCCATGCCGTCAACTCCGTCAGCTTCGACGTGAAACCCGGCGAATTGCTGGGCGTGGTGGGCGAGTCCGGGTCCGGCAAGTCGGTGACGATGATGTCGCTGATCGGCCTTCTGCCCAGCCCGCCGGCCGAGGTGCGCGCGGGCGAGGTCCTGCTGGACGGTGAGGATCTGCTCAAGGCGTCGCCCGCGCGACTGCGCGAGGTGCGCGGCGGCGAGGTCGGGTTCATCTTCCAGGATCCGATGACGTCGCTGAACCCGGTCTTCACCGTCGGCTTCCAGATCATGGAGCCGATCCGGCGGCACATGGGGCTGAACAAGAAGCAGGCGAAGGCCCGCGCGGTCGAACTCTTGGAACTGGTCGGCATTCCGGGCGCAGCGGGGCGCCTGTCGGACTATCCGCACCAGTTCTCGGGCGGAATGCGGCAGCGGGTGATGATCGCCATCGCGTTGGCCTGCGATCCGAAGGTCCTGATCGCGGACGAGCCGACGACCGCCCTCGACGTGACGATCCAGGCGCAGATCCTCGAGATCATCGAGGATCTGCGCGGGCGCCTCGGCATGGCGATCGTCTGGATCACGCATGATCTGGGCGTGATCGCGGGCATCGCGGACCGGGTGCTGGTCATGTATGGCGGCCAGGTGGTCGAACAGGCGCCTGTCCATCCGCTGTTCAACGACCCGCGCCATCCCTATACGCGCGCGCTTCTCAAGACGATCCCTTCCGTTTCCGGCGAACGGGCCGAGAAGCTGCAGGTGATCGACGGGCAGCCGCCGATCCTGGGCGCGGCACCCGACGCCTGCCCGTTCCGCGACCGCTGTCCGCTGGCCTTCGACCGGTGCCATGCGCAAAACCCCGTGCGGGAGGTGGTGGCCCCAGGTCACGACGTCGCCTGCTTCCACCCCCTGGCGCACAGCGGAAAGGCGGTCGCATGAAGCCGCTGGTGCAGGTCCGCGACCTGAAGATGCACTTTCCGATCTATGCCGGCCTTCTGCGACGGCAGGTTGGCGCGGTGAAGGCCGTCGACGGCGTCAGTTTCGACATCCTGGAGGGCGAGACCCTGGGCCTGGTGGGCGAGAGCGGGTGCGGCAAGTCCACCTGCGGGCGCGCCGTCCTGCGGCTCTACGACATCACGGGCGGCGAGATCACGATCGACGGACGATCCATCGGCGCGGGCACGCAGGACGCGCTGCGCGACATCCGCCCCACGATGCAGATGGTGTTCCAGGATCCGCAGGCCTCGCTGAACCCGCGCATGACGGTGGGGTCGATCATCGGCGAGCCGCTGACGGAACATTCCGGCATGTCGCGCGCCTACCGGCGGGCACGGGTCGAGGAGTTGATGGATCAGGTGGGGCTGAACCGGGCCTTCGTGAACCGCTACCCGCACGAATTCTCGGGCGGGCAGCGGCAGCGGATCGGCATCGCCCGGGCGCTGGCGCTGAACCCGAAGTTCATCGTCTGCGACGAACCGATCGCCGCACTCGACGTGTCGATCCAGGCACAGGTGGTGAACCTGCTGGAGGAGTTGCAGGACCGCCTTGGCCTGACCTACCTATTCATCAGCCACGACCTTTCGATGGTGCGCCACATCGCCGACCGAGTTGCGGTCATGTATCTGGGCAAGGTAGTCGAATTGGCGCCGCGTGACGCGCTTTATTCCGAACCCCTGCACCCCTATACCGAGGCGCTGCTGTCGGCTGTACCCGAACCCGACCCCGCCAAGGCCGGGCAGAAGCGCGACCGGATCGTGTTGCAGGGCGACGTGCCCAGCCCCGCGAACCCGCCCGAGGGCTGCAATTTCTGCACGCGATGCCCTAAGGTGATGGATATCTGCCGGACCGTCGACCCCGCCTTCCGCGAGGTCCGGCCCGGGCATTGGGCGGCGTGCCACCTGCACGACGCGTCCGCAAAGGATACGGGGAAACCCGTGCAAGACGCGGCTCGACCCGCGCGAACAGAGGTCCCCGGCGAGGGATCGAGCACCCAACAAGGAGTACGAACATGAACACCAAGTCAGCCCTGATGTGCGCGGCCGCGAGCTTCGTCCTGGCGCCGATGGCTCATGCCGACGGCCACGAGGGCGAGCGTGGACGCGACGGCGAGGTCAGCATCATCTACTGGCAGGCCCCGTCGACCCTGAACCCGTTCCTGTCGGGCGGCACCAAGGACGTGGAGGCCGCCTCGCTGATCCTGGAGCCGTTGGCCCGTTTCGACGAGACCGGCACGATCCAGCCTTGGCTCGCCGCGGAAATCCCGACGGTCGAGAATGGCGGGATCAGCGAAGACCTGACGCAGATGACCTGGAAGCTGAAGGAGGGGATCACCTGGTCCGACGGCACGCCGTTCACCTCCGCGGACGTGAAGTTCACTTATGATTACTGCACCAACCCCGAAGGCGGCTGTGCGCAGATCACCAAGTTCGAGTCGGTCGAGAACATCGAGACGCCCGACGACCTGACCGTCGTCATCAACTTCAAGGAACCGACGCCCTATCCCTACACCGCCTTCACCGGCGGCGAGAGCCCAATCCTGCAGAAGGCGCAGTTCGAGAATTGCGTGGGCGCGGCGGCCTCGACCTGCACCGACGAGAATTTCGGCCCGATCGGCACCGGCCCGTTCGTTGTGGACGAGTTCCGCACCAACGACGTGATCGCCTATTCCGCCAACCCGAACTACCGCGAGGAGGGCAAGCCGGCCTTCGCATCCGTCAACTTCAAGGGCGGTGGCGACGCCGAGGCGGCGGGCCGCGCGGTCATGCAGACGGGCGAGTTCGACTATGCCTGGAACCTGCAGCTTGCGCCCGACGTCGTCGCTCAGATGGAAGCGGGCGGCCTCGGCACGCCGGTCGCGGGCTTCGGCCCCCTGGTCGAGCGGATCATGCTCAACAACACCAACCCCGATCCGGCGCTCGGCCCCGACGAACGCTCGGTGATCCGCCCGCATCCGTTCCTCAGCGACCCGGCGGTGTATCAGGCGCTGTCGATGGCCATCGACCGGCCGTTGTTGGTCGAGATCGGCTATGGCCAGGCCGGCAAGGTCGGCTGCAACTGGGTGCCCGCCCCCGAGGTCTTCGCCTCGACGTCGATGGATTGCTCCACGCAGGACATCGAAGGCGCCAAGGCCATGCTGGAGGAGGCCGGCTGGGTCGACAGCGACGGTGACGGCGTGCGCGAGAAGGACGGCGTCGAATTGCGGATGCTCTACCAGACCTCGACCAACGCGGTTCGCCAGGACTTCCAGGCGCTGATCAAGGAATGGTGGGAGGAGATCGGCTTCGCGGTCGAGCTTCGCAACATCTCGGGCTCGGTCTTCTTCGGCGGGGACGCGGGTTCGCCCGACACCTTCCAGAAGTTCTATGCCGACGTGGAGATGTACGCCAACACCTTCAACGGCACGGACCCGCAGGCCTATCTGGCAAACGGCCTGTGCGACAAGGCGCCGACGCCCGCGACGCAGTGGCAGGGCGAGAACATCTCGCGCTTCTGCGACGAGGAGTACGACGCGCTCTGGGCGGAACTGGCCAAGACCTCGGGCATCGAGGCGCGCGCCGAGATCGCCAAGCAGCTCAACGACATGATCGTGCAGCGCGGCGGGATGATCCCGCTGGTCCACCGCGGCCGCCTGTCGGCCCACGCCAACGACCTGGGCGGCATCAAGCTGAACGTCTGGGACAGCGAGCTGTGGAACATCGCCGACTGGTACCGCATGGGCGAGTGATCGCGGCCTGAGCCATCCGGGGCGGCGTCCGCGCCGCCCCGACCCGATACCCACCTCGGACGAGGGGAGTGAGAACGCCGGATGCCGACCTCCACGCTCAGACGACTGTTCCTGGCGCTGCCGGCGCTGCTGTTGCTGGCCGCCGACCGGCCCGCGATGGCGCAGGGCAGCGGCGATCTTCACGTCTGCCGCTTCGAGATGCCGGGGGCCGATGGAAATAGGAGGTCGGTCACGGGGCGGATCTTCATCGACGACTCGGAGCGCCTCTTCTTCGCCTTCGGCAGTGGCCGGCGGATGCAGGAGTTCGAGAGGTACCGGCAGGGTCTCTACCTCAGGGACGGTGGCGGTTTCATCGAGGGGCTTTCGATCCGTCCCGGCATTTCCGGACCGGGCACCGAGGCCCCGCGCTACTTCCGCGTGACCCTGTCGGAAAGGTCGGCGGTCCGACCCGCCGCCGTCACCGGGGACTGCAACTTCGCCCCGCAATCCGGTGGGGTGCTAGAGCCATGAGGACGTCCGCGCCATGCTGACCTTCACCCTCCGTCGCCTGCTCTTCGCGATCCCGACGCTTCTGTTCATCGCACTGGTGATCTTCCTGCTGCTGGAACTGGCGCCGGGCGATCCGATGGCCAACGTACCGCTGACCGTTCCGTCCGAAGTGAAGGAACAGATGCGGCAGGCCCTGGGCCTGGGGGAGCCGGCGCCGATCCGGTTTCTTCTGTGGATCAAGCAGTTCTTCTGGATCGAGCCGCTGAACGTCGTCGACGCCCTGTTCGGCACCAGCTTCGCGGCCGGCGAGCTGCGCATCATCTCCTGGCAGAACCGCGCGCCCGTTTTCATCGCCATCGCCGAGCGCATCCCCCAGACGCTCTGGGTGGTGGGCACGGCCTATGTCGTCGCGATCCTGATCGCGATTCCGGTCGGCATCTATTCGGCCTATCGGCAGTATTCCGTCTTCGACCAGGCGGGCACCTTCGTCACGATGGTCGGTTTCTCGGTTCCGCCCTTCTTCTCGGGCGTGTTGGTCATCATCATCTTCGCGGTGCAACTGCAGTGGTTCCCCTCGATCTACGACACCCGCCTCGTCGTCGACTCGTGGGAGGCGTTCGGCCAGCAGGTGCGCCAGATGTTCCTGCCGGTCATGGTGCTGGCGCTGCAGATCACGTCGCAGCTGTCACGTTTCATGCGCGCCTCGATGCTGGACAACCTCAACCAGGATTACGTCCGCACGGCGCGGGCCAAGGGCCTGCGGGAAAAGACCGTCGTTCTGGTCCACGTGCTGCGCAACTCGATGATCCCGGTGGTGACCGTCATCGCGCTGGGCGTGCCGTCGATCTTCGGCGGCGCCATCATCACCGAACAGGTCTTCAAGGTGAACGGCATCGGCCAGCTTCTGATCAGCGCGATCCAGGCCAACGACCTGCCGATGGTGCAGACGCTGACCTTCATCTTCGCGGTGCTGATCGTCCTGTTCAACCTGATCGCCGATATCCTCTACGGCATCCTCGACCCTCGGATACGCTATGACTGACGCCCGCGACCCGACCACCCCGGTGGGGGCCGAGCCCGGCACCGTCGCGGCCTCCGCCCCGGTCGCCGGGGCCGAACCCGTCCTGCTGACCCGCGCGCGCAGCCAATGGTGGGACGTCTGGGACCAGTTTCGCAGTCACAAGGGCGCCATGGCCGGGGCCGCGGTGTTCCTGGCGATCGTCCTGCTGGTCGTCCTGGGGCCGCTGATCTGGCCGCTCGATCCGACGCAGACCGACATCCGCTCCCGCAACCAGGGCATGAGCTGGGGCCATCCGCTGGGCACCGATCAGCTCGGCCGCGACATCTTCGCCCGGATGATCCAGGGGGGTCGCGTGTCGCTGGCGGTGGGCATGACGGCGATGGCGCTGTCGCTGCTGCTGGGCACGCTGATCGGGGTGCTGGCGGGCTATTTCCGCCGGCTGGATGGCCCGCTGATGCGGTTCACCGACCTGTTCCTGGCGCTGCCGCTGCTGCCGCTGTTGTTGGTGATGGTGCTTCTGTTCCGCGAACCGCTGACGGCCGTGTTCGGCATCGAGACCGGCATCTTCATCCTGATCGTCTCGGCCATCGGCATCACCTCGTGGATGCAGACCGCACGCATCGTGCGCGGCGACGTCCTGGCCCTGAAGGAGCGGGAGTTCGTGCTGGCCGCGCGCTCCATCGGCACGCCGTCGCGCCGTATCGTGACGCGGCACGTCCTGCCGAACGTCCTCTCGCCGATCATGGTGTCGGCCACGCTGGGCATCGCCACGGCGATCATCACCGAAAGCGCGCTGTCCTTCCTGGGCTTGGGCTTTCCGCCCGACTTCCCGACCTGGGGACGTCTGCTGAACGACGGCGTGCCCTACCTGGAACTCTATCCCGGTCGCGCGTTCTGGCCGGGGGCTGCAATCAGCCTGGTGGTGCTGTCGATCAACTATGTCGGCGATGGCCTGCGCGACGCGCTGGACCCGCGGATCCGGGGGCGCTAGGGGGCCTTCGCCGCACTTACGCCGATCATGCTGTCGCGGGTGACCAGTTCGGCCAGCGCAACCTCGTCCAGGCCGTCGGTCCCGGCGGGGCGGGCGGGCACGACGAGATAGCGCATGTCCGCTGTCGAGTCGTGGACGCGGACGGTCACGTCGGGCGACAGGTCCAGTCCGAATTCCGACAGGACCTTCCTCGGCTCCCGCACCGTGCGGGACCGGTATTCGCGCGACTTGTACCAGTCGGGCGGCAGGCCCAACAGGTCGCGTGGATAGCAGGAACAGAGCGTGCAGACGACGACGTTGTGGACTTGGGGCGTGTTCTCGACCGCGATCAGGCGCAGCGGCCCGACGTCGCAACCGACCTCGGCGCAGGCGGCCGGGGCGTCGGCCAGCAGGCGGTCGCGATAGGCGGGGTCCGTCCAGGCCCGCGCGACGACGGCAGCTCCTTGCGCGGGCGAACGGGCGTCCATCGCGTCGACTTGCGCGGCGACCTCGGATGCGGTGACCACGCCCTTTTCGATCAACAATTCGCGGATCGCGATCTCCATCGTCTGCCAATAGGTCAGCGGCCCGTCCTGATCGGCACGGTACGGGTGGCCCGAAGGCGAGAGGTGGTCGTGATGGTCATGCGGCATCAGATCGGCTCCAACCAATGGGCGTAGATTTCCGCGTCGATCGTGTCGTCGGGCGTGTCGGCGTCCGGCCAGACATCGCCCATGCGGAACCTCACGCGGTAGAGTGGCAGGGACGCCGGCGCGTGGCCATAGGCCAGCTCTTCGGGGTTGCCGAAGGGACCGAGCACGCGTTCCACCACACCGGGGCATCCGCGCAGATAGGCCGGGGTTCGGACGTGTCCTGGCGGGAACATCGTGCGCACGCGCACCGGGGTGTCGGGATCAAATGTCGGCATCGGTCGCGCGCCCGTAGGTGTCGCCCCGGGCCCGCACCTCGGCCATCCGTTGCCCGAGTTCGGCGACGGTATAGACGCCGCGCTCCAGCAGGTTCTGGTTCAGCGACGCGACCCAGCGTTCGTAATAGGTCATCGTCTCGAACGCCTCCTCGCCCATGTCTTCCAGCACGCGCCGCAGCCCGTCGACGGTGAAGAGGCCCTTGCCCCCGGACAGTACCACCAGGGCGTCGATCCGCTTTTCCCAAAGCGCGAAGTCGTGGTCGTCCTGCGGCACCGGCCCAGCCAGATCGCCGCCCATGTCGTGCCACCGCCGTCCCGTCGGCCGCCCCCCGGTCATCGCGGGGCCGCCAAGGCGTCGATCTGCGGGCGCAGGCCGTCCAGCTCGAACCCGGCCGCGCGTGTCGCCCCGAGGATGTCGTCCGGCGGCATCCGTCCCGCCATCGCCAACGCCCAAAGAACGGCGGACCGCGTGCCCGACGCGCAATAGGCGACGACGCGGCCGTCCGCACCGTCGATCGCGTCCGCCTGTTCCTCGACCGCCTGCAGGGTGAGTTGCGGCATCGCGACCGGGTTGAATACGAAGGCCAGCCCCGCGCCTTCGGCGGCTTCTTGCATTGCGGCCGCGCGGTGGGCGGGCGGGACCTCGGCATCGGGGCGGTTGCAAATGATTGTCGTGACGCCGTCACCGGCGAGTGCGCCCATGTCTGCGGGGTCGAGCTGCGGCGCGACGGCGACGCGGTCGTCGAGGGCGCGGATGTCCATGAAATCCTCCGGTGGTGCGTGCCCGCGAGGATGCCCGCACCGGCCGGAGAGGTAAAGCGCCGCGGCCAGATCACCAGCTCGTTGTCGGCCTCCTCGTCGCGGCTTTCGTCATGGGATGCCAGCGCCATGCCGAAAGTCAGGATGCCGACCCGGCCGGCGGTCATCAGCACGATGATGACCAGCTTGCCCAGGCCCGGCAGATCACCGGTGATGCCCATCGACAGGCCGACCGTGCCCATGGCCGAGATCGCCTCGAACATGACCGCGTCGAAAGGCAGACGCGGATCGGCCAGAAGCAGCAGGAACGTTCCGATCATCAGCAGGGCGAAGTAGTAGGCCAGCGAAGCCGTCGCCGTCTGCAACCGCCCGAGCGGGATCTCGCGCTTGAAATAGCGGATGCGCTCGCGCCCCTTCAGCGTGGAGCGGACCAGCCCCACCAGCGCGGCGAAGGACGTGGTGCGCAAGCCGCCCCCGGTGCCGGCGGGCGAGGCGCCGACGATCATCAGGAAGAACATCACGACGATGATCGCCGGGGCCAGCGATCCGATGGGGGTGGTATTGAACCCGACCGTGGTCGAGGCGGTCATGACCTGGAAGAAGCTGGCGAGCAGCCGATCCTCGGGCGGCAGGGCATGGTAGGTGGGTTCGGCCACGAACAGGATCGCCGTCCCCACGATCAGGAAGCTGAGCGTGATGCGCCAGATCACCTTGGACGTGAAGCCCAGGTATCGTGTCCGCCCCAGCATGTTGCGCCAGAAGTCCACGACGATCAGGAAACCCATCGCCCCCAGCAGCGACAGGATGGCGATCACGATGTTGATGCCCGCGTGGTCGTGGAAACCTTCGAAACTGTCGGCGTTCAGGCTGAATCCCGCGGTCGCGAAGGCCGAGACGGAATGGAAGATCGCCGACCAGGCGGCCCGGTCGACGCCCGCGCGTTCGAACATGACGTAGAGGGCGATCGCGCCCGCGACCTCGCAGATCAGGGTGAAGACGACGACCGCGCGGATGAACGAGGCCGGGTCGACCCCCTCGGGCAGGTGAAAGGCGTTGCGTGTCGTTGCTGCGCGAAAGCGGTCGAACCGGCCGGCCAGATGCAGCGCGATGAACGAGCCGATGGTCATGTAGCCCAGCCCGCCCATCTGGATCAGCCCGAGGATCACGACCTCGCCGAAAAAGGTGAAGCTCGTGCCCGGATCGACGGTGACGAGACCCGTGGTCGAGACCGCCGAGGTGGCGATGAAGAGCGTGTCGATGGCCGCGACGGGACCCTCCTGCGCGACCGGCAGCGACAGGAGCGCCCAGCCGAGGATCATGAAGCTCAGATAGCCCATCAGCAGGAGCTTGGGCGGGGAGGTGTGCCGCAGGATTGCCCGCCAGCGGGCCCAGCCCCTGACGCAAGTGCGGCGGAATGTGTCGAGGGCCATGGTCCGGATCCGTGTGTGCAACGCGACTAGCTACGCCACCGCGCCGGCAAGGCAGGCCCGATCTCGACCGCCGCGCGCGGCTTGCACCCGGTGGCGGCGGGCCACTACAACGAAGGCGGGGCATCGCTAGGGGGGCACGATGGGCTGGCAGCGGGAATGGGAGCGGGCGCAGACCGACCCGGAGGGCTTCTGGATGGAGCAGGCGGCGGCAATCGACTGGAAGCGTCCGCCGTCGAAGGCCCTGCACGATCTGGGCGGGCCGGTGCCGGAATGGTTCGCCGACGGAACGGTCAATACCTGCTGGAACGCCGTGGACCGCCACGTCGACGCCGGACGTGGCGACCGGACGGCGATCATCTACGACAGCCCCGTCACGGATACCATTGCGCACGTGACCTATGCAGAGCTGCGTGACCGCGTGGCGCGGCTGGCGGGGGCGCTGGTCGAACGTGGCGTGGGGCAGGGCGACCGGGTCGTCATCTACATGCCCATGGTCCCCGAGGCGCTGGAGGCGATGCTGGCCTGCGCCCGGATCGGCGCGATCCATTCGGTCGTGTTCGGTGGCTTCGCCGCGCGCGAGCTGGCCGTGCGCATCGACGACGCGGAGCCGGTCGCCATCATCGCCGGATCCTGCGGGATCGAGCCGTCGCGCACCGTCGCCTACAAGCCGCTGCTGGATGCCGCGCTGGCCGAGGCGCGGCACCGTCCGCGGTTCAGCCTCATCCTTCAGCGCGACACGCTGCGGGCCGAGATGGGGCCCGATGACGTGGATTGGCACGAGGCCGTCGCGGCCGCCCACCCGGTCGACTGCGTGCCCGTGTTGGGCAGCCACCCGGCCTACATCCTCTATACGTCCGGGACGACGGGGGCACCCAAGGGCGTGATCCGCCCCACCGGGGGCCACCTGGTCGCGCTGGCCTGGTCGATGACCAACGTCTACGGCGTCGACCCCGACGAGGTGTTCTGGGCCGCCTCCGACGTGGGCTGGGTCGTGGGCCACAGCTATATCTGCTATGCGCCGCTGATCCACGGCTGCACGACCGTCGTGTTCGAGGGCAAGCCCGTCGGCACGCCGGACGCGTCGACCTTCTGGCGCGTGATGTCCGATCACGACGTGGCCGTGTTCTTCACCGCCCCCACCGCCTTCCGCGCCATCCGCCGCGAGGATCCGGATGCGGCGCAGATGGCCGGCCACGACCTTTCGCGCCTGCGGACGATCTTCCTGGCTGGCGAACGGGCCGACCCGGATACGATCGACTGGATCGCCCGCGTGACCGGCAAGCCGGTGATCGACCATTGGTGGCAGACCGAGACGGGATGGACCATCGCGGGCAACCCCGTCGGACTGGGCGCGCTGCCGGTCAAGATCGGATCGCCGGCGGTGCCGATGCCCGGCTACGACGTGCGCATCCTGAACGAGGCCGGCGAGACGCTGCCGCCCGGCACGCTGGGCGCGATCGCGATCAAGCTGCCGCTGCCGCCCGGCACGCTGCCCGGTTTGTGGAACGCCGAGGATCGGTTCCGCGCATCCTACCTTTCGACCTTTCCCGGCTACTACGAGACCGGGGACGCCGGCGTGGTCGATGCCGACGGGTACCTGTGGATCATGGCGCGCACGGACGACGTCATCAACGTCGCCGGCCACCGCCTGTCCACCGGCGCGATGGAGGAGGTTCTGGCGACCCATCCCGACGTCGCCGAATGCGCCGTGATCGGCGTGTCGGACCCCCTCAAGGGCCAGATGCCGGTGGGTCTTCTGTGCCTGACCCGCGGCGTCGACCGCCCCGAGGACGAGATCGCGGCCGAATGCGTGGCGCTCGTCCGCGACCGGATCGGCCCCGTGGCGGCGTTCCGCTCGGCCTGCGTGGTGGATCGCCTGCCCAAGACGCGGTCCGGCAAGATCCTGCGCGCGACCATGGCCCGGATCGCCGATGGCGAGGATGTTCCGCCCCCCTCGACCATCGACGACCCGACGATCCTGGATGAGATCGGCACCGCGCTGGGCCGGCTGGGCCTGCCGGGGCGGTGAGCGGGTCCGGCCCACGCGGCGATGCCGCGTCCCCGGATGCGGCGCAGCTTCTGGCGCATGATATCCGGTCCGCGATGTCGGACGTGATCGGGGGGCTGCGCCTGATCGACATCGCGGCACTTCCCCGCGACGCACGGACCCAGGTGGACCGGGTGCACGCCGCGTCCGAACTGCTGGCCCGCCTGGTCGAGGAATTGCTGGGCAGCGCCCCGTCCGACGAGTCCGACCACGTCGGAAACCTGAACCTGCTGCGGTTCCTGGATGACGAGGTGCGGCGCTGGCGCGGGGCGGCGCATGGCACCGGCATCGAAGTCGCGCTGGACTGCGCGCCGGACTTGCCTGCCACGGTCCGTGTCGGCCTGCTGCCGCTGCGCCGCATCGTCGCCAATATGATGAGCAATGCGCTGCGCCATGCCGGGGCCGGACAGGTGCGCCTGGGGGCGGAGTTGTATGACGACGGCGCGCTTTCGATCTGCGTGTCCGATGACGGGCCGGGCTTCGACCCGGAGATCCTGCCCAATGTCTTCGACGCCGAGGCGCGCGGATCCGATGCCGCGCCGGGCATGGGCATGGGGCTGCATATCGCGCGGGCCCATGCCGACCAGCTGGGCGGAAGGCTTGTGGCCGAGAACCGGAACGAGGGTGGCGCGCGCGTCACGCTAACCTTGCCGCGTGCGCGCTGGCAGCGGCACGCGCCCGACGCCGACGGTCTGCCCGACCTGTCGAATGTCCGCGTTCTTGTCGCCGACGATTCCGCGACGAACCGCACGCTCGTCCAGGGGATGCTGGCGCAGATGGGGGCCGAATGCGAACTGGCGGCCGACGGGATCGAGGCGTTGAACTGGCTGGCCCGCGAGCGCTTCGACATCGCGTTGATCGACCTGGAGATGCCGACGCTGGGCGGGCTGGAAGTGATGCGCTCCGAAAGGTTGCGGCAGGCGCGCGGGATCGCGCCGCCCATGTCGATGGTGGCGATGACGTCGCATGACATCCGCGAGAACCGCGACCTGATCACCGAGGCCGGGGCCGACGGCATCCTGGCCAAGCCGCTGGGCTCGATCCAGACGTTCGGCCAGACGATCCGCCATTTCGTGGCCGCCGGGCCGGACGCATCGGGCTGGGCGCCCGAGCTTGCGCCCGCGTTTTCGGCCGCGACGCTGTCCGATCTGATGTCGGCGGCCGGGCCGGAGTACCGCGATCAGCTTCTCGCCCGGATGCGCGAGGATCTGCAGATGGTGGAACGGCACCTGACCAACGCCCTGTCCATGGACGATGTCGAGGCCGTCCACGCGCAGACGCATATCCTTCTTTCGCTGGCCACGGCGGTGGGGGCGCTGCCCACCCTGTCGGCCGCGCGGCGGTTGAACCACGCCGCCCGGTCCGGCCGGCCCGAGGCGACGCGCGCCGCCGGGCGGGTCTGCCTGGCGCGTCTGGCCGCGTTGCGCGCCGATCTGGATCAGGCGCTCTGACGCGCCTCAGGCGTCCGCGGGGACGTGCAGGACGGTCTCGACCCGCGCGCCCGTCTCCAACGTGCGATGCACGGGGCAGCGATCGGCGATCTCCAGCAGACGGCTGCGCTGCGCCTCGTCCAGCGGGCCGCCGATCGTGATCTCGCGGCGGAAGCGGTCGATCCGCTCGGCCCCGGACGACGGCGCGTCCTGCGCGTGCATCCGGTCGTGGCTGACATCGACGGTAACGGTCTCCAACGGCCATTTCTTGCGTCGCGCATACATCCGCAGCGTCATCGACGTGCAGGCCCCCAGGCTCGCCGCCAGCAATTGATAGGGCGAAAGCCCGCGATCCGTTCCACCATAGGAGAGCGGCTCGTCCGCGATCAGGTGGTGCTTGCCGCCGGACGCCACGATGTCCTGCGCGAAACCGCCCGCATCGGCTTCGCTGATGCGGGTAACGCCCTCGGGTGCGCCGACGGGCGGGGCGGGTCGGCGCAGTTCCAGATAGCGCGTAGCCCAGGCCGCGATGACGTCGGCGGCATAATCCGCATCTGCCGCGCGCGTGATCAGGTGATCGGCATCGTCCAGCGTCACGAAACTCTTGGGATGGCGGGCGGCGGTAAAGATGCGCGTCGCGTTGTCAATGCCCACGGTCTCGTCGCGCGGCGCATGCATGACCAGAAGGGCGGGGCGCAGCGACGCGATTGCCTCCTCCAGCCGGGTGCCGGTGACGTCGCGGACGAAATCCCGCCCGATGCGCAGCTTTCGGGGCCCGAGTTGCACCTCGGCCGAACCGTCCCGCGCGATCGCCTCGAGCGCGCCCGCGAAGTTGTGGGTGACATGGCCCGGGTCGAACGGGGCACCGATGGTGGCCACGGCGCGGGTCGTCGGGATGTCATGGGCGGCGCGAAGCACGGCCGCGCCCCCCAGGGAATGCCCGATCAGCAGGCCGACCGGCATGTCGCGTCCGGCCAATGCCTCGGCGGCCAGCACCAGATCCCGCACGTTCGACGTGAACGAGGTGTTCTGGAACTCGCCGCCGGAATGGCCCAGCCCCGTGAAATCGAAGCGCAGGACCGCGATCCCGAGGCCCGCCAGACGCGCGGCCACCCGGCGGGCGGCGGGGATGTCCTTGCCGCAGGTGAAGCAATGCGCCATCAGCGCCGTCGCCAGGGGCGGGCCGTCGGGCATGTCCAGACGGGCCGCGAGCTCGCTGCCGTCATGTCCGGCAAAGGTGAAACGTTCGGTGCGCATATGTGCTGTCCTCTCGGGTTGGGGAGAGGATGGGGCCGCGAACCCCGATCCGGCAAGGCCGTGGGGCGCTACATGACGCGCACGTTACGCATCGTGCGCGTGGGCCGGTCCGGGCGTGTGCGGTTGTAACGTCGCCGGGCGGGGCCCGCCGACCTCCGGGGTTCAGATCCGGGGCTTGCGCTGCAACAGCGGCATCAGATCGCCCATGTCGGGGCCGTTCCGCCGACCGGTCATGGCGTGGCGCAGCGGCATGAACAGCATCTTGCCCTTGCGGCCCGTTGCGTCCTTGACCCGGCCCGTCCAGTCCGACCAGGTCGTGTCCGCGAACGGCGGGTCGGGCAGCAGGTCCAACGCCTCGGCCACGAACGGGCGGTCCTCGGCGTCGATCATCGGCTCGGCACCCTTCGTCATCAGAGCCCACCAATCCGCCATCTCGGCCCGGGTCGAGATGTTGTCGCGCACCACCGACCAGAAGCGTTCGCGCAACTCCGCCGGCACGCCCAGCGCGGCGATGTCGTCCTCGACCGCCGAAAGGGGCAGCGACTGCAGGTAGTTGCCCGTCAGCGGCGTCAGGTCGGCCACGTCGAACCGCGTAGGCGCCGCGCCGAAGGCCGACAGGTCGAACTCGGCGGCCAGTTCCTCGGGCGTGGCGCGCAGGTCGACGGCCTGGCCCGACCCCAGGCGCGCCATCATCGACAGAAGCGCCATCGGCTCGATCCCGGCGGCGCGCAGGTCGCGCAGCGACAGCGTGCCCAGGCGCTTGGACAGCGGCTCCCCCTGGGGGCCGGTCAGCAGCGAATGGTGCGCGAAGGACGGGTGGTCGTGACCCAGCGCGGACATGATCTGGATCTGCGTCGCCGTGTTCGTCACGTGGTCGGACCCGCGCACGACATGGGTGACGCCCATATCCGTGTCGTCCACGACCGAGGCGAGCGTGTAAAGGACCTGCCCGTCGCCGCGGATCAGGACCGGATCGCTGACGCTGGCCGCATCGATGCTGAGCGGGCCCAGCACCCCGTCCGTCCACTCGATCCGGCTCTGGTCCAGCTTGAACCGCCAGTGACCGCCACGTTCGTCGCGCAGGCGGTCCTTCTCCTGCTCGGAGAGCGACAGCGCGGCGCGGTCGTAGACGGGGGGGCGCCCCATATTCAGTTGCTTCTTGCGCTTCAGGTCCAGCTCGCCCGGCGTCTCGAACGCCTCGTAGAGGCGTCCGTCGCCGCGCATCCGATCGGCCGCCGCCATATAGCGGTCGAGGCGGGCGGATTGCCGCTCCTCCCTGTCCCAAGTCAGGCCCAGCCACTCCATGTCCTCGCGGATGGCGTCGGCGTATTCGCCGCGTGACCGTTCCGGGTCGGTGTCGTCCAGCCGCAGGATGAACGTGCCGCCGGCCTTGCGTGCGATCATCCAGTTCATCAGCGCCGTGCGAAGGTTGCCGACATGCAGATACCCCGTGGGGGACGGGGCGAAACGGGTGACGGTCACAGGCTCGGGCATGGTGGGCTCCTTTGGCGTGCGATGTGCCACCGGGGCCGGGGGCTGTCCAGCCTCGCGCGGACGTGATGTGGCGGCGCGACCGGTGCGGGCTACCTTTAGCGGCCAAACCAATGGGGAGAGACCTGATGACCACGCTGACCCGCCGCGCGGCACTTGGTGCCACCGCCGCCCTGCCGCTGGCCGCGGCCCTTCCCGCCCGCGCCGCCGCGCCGATGCAGGGCGACCTGATCCGCAACGTGCGCCGCTTCATGCTGGGCGACATGGAGGTGACGACGCTGCTGGCCAACACGGTGACCAATCCGACCCCACCGCAGGAGATCTTCGGCATGAACGTCGATGCCGAGACCTTCGAGCGGGTCTCGCGCGAGGCGTTCATTCCGTCGGATGTGAACCAGTTCTTCTTCACGCCGACGCTGGTGAATACGGGCGAGAGCCTGATCCTGTTCGACACCGGCCAGTCCGGCGACGGCATCGCCGGCGTGGTCGAGGCGGCGGGCTATGCCACCGATGACGTCGACACCGTCATCCTGACGCATATGCACGGCGACCATATCGGCGGGCTGATGCGCGGCGGTGCCCCGACCTTCGGCAACGCGTCCTATGCGACGTCGCAGGTGGAATACGACGCTTGGCAGGCGAACCCGTCCGAGGGGTTCACGTCATCGGTGATGCCGCTGGCCGACCGGATGACCTTTCTGTCGGACGGCCAGGATGCCGCGCCGGGCATCACCGCGGTCGCCGCGCATGGGCACACGCCCGGCCACACCGCGTTCCGCCTGTCCAGTGGCGAGAAATCGATGTTGATCGCGGCGGACCTGGCCAATCACTATGTCTGGTCGCTGGCCCATCCCGATTGGGAGGTGAAGTTCGACATGGACAAGTCCGCCGCCGCCGAGAGCCGCCGCCGCGTGCTTGGCATGCTGGCGGCCGAGCGGATGCCGATGATCGGCTATCACATGCCGTTCCCGGCCGTAGGCTATGTCGAGGCGCGGGGCGACGGTTTCCATTGGGTCCCCGAGAGCTATCAGATGATGTTCTGAGGCGGGCTCAGGCCTGCGCGACGATCCCGGGCCAGCGTGCGTCGGCCCGGCGGATGAACCCCGCGCGATCCGCGTCCCACCGCGCCTGGACCGCGTCGTCGAAATTCAGATACAGCGCACCGTCCACGATGGCCCAGTTCGCCGGCTGCGTGGAATAGAGCGCACCCTTCGCCGCAACGGCCCAGGCGCAGAAACCGCCATACCGGGGGGCGAAGGTTTGCGGGGCTGCGGCGAACTCGGCGCGGTGCATGGCGTCGACGAACGCCCACCGGGCGCCCGCCCAGTCATGGGTCACGGTCGGGTCGCCTGCGATCGGGCGGCCGTGGGTGAAATAGGCGATCGGGTCCGTCCCGCCCAGCGCGTAGCCGTCCCGCGTGAACACCTGCGCCGGCGCGAGGCCGCGCGGCAGCAGCAAGCCCGCGGCGGCCGTGGTCGCGAAGGCGGCGGTGGCCCCGCCGATGAGAAGGGTCCTGCGGTCCATGATGCATCCTTTCCTTGGTCCCGATCTGCCGCGTTCCGTGACGCGACGCCAATCAAGCCGCGTCACGGCTGCGCGAGCCTCGGGGCTTGCATCCGGGTCGTCCGGGGGCCTAGCAGAGTGGACAGACCCGCGATCCCGGAGGCCCGAATGACCCAGACGTCCGAACTGCGCGAGGCCGCCCTTTCGGTTCGCGGGAATGCACATGCCCCCTATTCCGGGTTCAAGGTCGGCGCCGCGATCCGCGCCGCCTCCGGCCGGGTCTACCGCGGCTGCAACGTCGAGAACGTCGCCTATCCCGAGGGCACATGCGCCGAGGCCGGGGCCATCGCCGCGATGGTCGCCGAGGGCGAGACGCGCCTGGCGGAGGTTTATGTCGTTGCCGGTTCGCCCGCGCCGGTGCCGCCCTGCGGGGGATGCCGCCAGAAACTGGCCGAGTTCGGCGCGGGCGACGTGGCCGTGACGCTGGCCACCGTCGACGGGGCGGAACGGGCGACGACGATCGCGGCGCTTCTGCCCGGCGCCTTCGACGCAGGCCACATGGCGTGAGCGGCCCGCGCGACCTTCTGTCCGATCTACGCCGGGACCGGACGCCCTCGTCCGACGATCTGACGGCCTTCGCGGCCGGTCTGGCCGATGGTGCGGTGTCGGACGCGCAGGCCGGCGCGTTCGCCATGGGCATCTGCCGCACGCCGCTGACGCCCGAGGCGCGCGCGGCGCTGACGCGCGCCATGCGCGACGGGGGCGAGGTGCTGCAATGGGATCTGCCGGGCCCGGTGATCGACAAGCATTCGACGGGTGGCGTGGGCGACTGCGTTTCGCTGATCCTGGCGCCGGCGCTGGCCGCATGCGGCGCCTACGTTCCGATGATCTCGGGGCGGGGGCTGGGGCACACGGGCGGCACGTTGGACAAGCTGGCCGCGATCCCCGGGCTGCGGACCGAGATGCAGACCGACGAGTTGCAGGACATCGTCCGCCGCGTCGGCTGCGCCATCGTCGGTGCCACCGGCGACATCGCCCCGGCCGACCGGCGCCTCTATGCGGTGCGCGACGTCACCGGCACGGTCGAGAGCCTGGACCTGATCGTCGCATCGATCCTGTCCAAGAAGCTGGCCGAGGGGATCGAGGCGCTGGTCCTGGACGTCAAGACCGGCTCGGGCGCGTTCATGGCCGATCCGGGTGCGGCACGCGCATTGGCGCAGGCATTGGTCGAGACGGGACAGGCGAACGGGGTCATGACGTCGGCCATCGTAACCGACATGTCGCAGCCCGCCGCGACGGCCTGCGGAAACGCGCTGGAGGTGATCGCCGCGATGGAAACGCTGACCGAGCCGCATGCGCGCCGCTCGCACCGCCTGGTGTCGCTCGTCCGGGCGCTGGGGGGCGAGGCTCTGGCGCTGGGCGGGCTGGTCTGCGATGCCGACGCCGGTGCCGCGAAGATCGAGGCGGCGCTGACCTCGGGCGCCGCGGCGGAGGTGTTCGGCCGCATGGTTCAGGCGCAGGGCGGGCCGGTCGACTTCCTGGAGCGGTGGCGCGATCGCCTGCCCGCGGCCCCCGTCGTGGCCGAGCTGCGCGCGGACCGGCCCGGCGTGGTCGGCCGGATCGACGCGCGTGCGCTGGGCGAGGTGGTCGTATCCCTTGGCGGCGGGCGCCGGCGCGAGGATGACCGCATCGACGCGACCGTCGGCATCAGCCACATCGCGCAACTGGGCGCCGTCGTCACCGAAGGTCAGCCTTTGGCCCGCGTCCATGCCCGCGACAGCGATGCCGCGGGTGTCGCCGCCGAACGAGTGGCCCACGCCATCGTGATGGAAAGCGGTGCCGTGACGCCGCCCCCCCTCGTGCAGGAGACGATCCGATGAGCCGGGCTTTCCTGATCGTTCTTGACAGCTTGGGATGTGGCGGCGCGCCCGATGCCGCCGATTTCGGGGACGCGGGCGCGAACACGCTGGCGCATATCGCCCAGGCCTGCGCCGAAGGCCGGGCCGAGGAGGGGCGGACCGGGCCGTTGCGCCTGCCCAACCTCGACGGGCTTGGGCTGGGCGCGGCGGTCCGTCTGGCCTCGGGCGCCGAGACGCCGGGGCTTTCCGCCGAACCCGCGGGCCTTTGGGGTGCGGCGACCGAAGTGAGCCCCGGCAAGGACACGCCTTCGGGCCACTGGGAACTGGCGGGCCTGCCGGTGCCGTGGGACTGGCACTATTTCCCCGAAACCGACCCCTGCTTCCCGCCCGAACTGGTCGAACTGGTCAAGCGCGAGGCCGGGACGGACGGCATCCTGGGCAACCGTCATTCCAGCGGCACCCTGATCATCGAGGAAGAGGCGGACGCGCATATCCGCACGGGCTGGCCCATCTGCTATACCAGTGTCGACAGCGTGTTCCAGATCGCCGCGCATGAGGAGCATTTCGGCCTGCAGCGCCTGCTGGACCTTTGTGCGGCCATCGCGCCCACGCTGCACGAGATGCGCGTCGGTCGCGTCATCGCCCGGCCCTTCGTGGGCGACGGTGTCTGGATGCGCACGGCCAACCGCAAGGACTTCGCGATCATGCCCCCGGCCGACACGCTTTGCGACGCCGTCGCGGGCGCGGGCGGTCGGGTCCATGCGATCGGCAAGATCGGGGACATCTTTTCGATGCGGGGGATCGACACGGTGGTCAAAGGGTCCGACGAGGACCTCATGCGCCATCTGGGCGAAGCCTTGCGCGATATGCCCGATGGCAGCCTGACCTTCGCCAATTTCGTCGAGTTCGACAGCGTCTACGGCCATCGCCGCGACGTCTCGGGCTACGCCCGCCATCTGGAATGGTTCGACGCCTGCCTGCCGGCGATCCTGGATGGGCTGCGCGACGGGGACCTGATGATCTTCACCGCCGATCACGGCAATGACCCGACCTGGCGCGGCTCGGACCACACGCGCGAACGCGTGCCGGTCGTCTGCGCAGGGGCAACGGGGCAGGCGGGGCAGGTCGGGTTCGTCGACGTCGCGGCGACGATCTGCGCGCATCTCGATATCCCGACCGTCGGCCCGGGGCGGAGTTTCCTGTGACGTTCGACCCGAAGATCGAATTGCATCTGCATCTGGAGGGCGCCGCCGCGCCCGAATTCATCCGCCGTCTGGCCGACGAGAAGGGGATGCGCCTGTCCGGCGTCTTCGACGCGCGCGGGGCCTATGCCTACGATGATTTCGCAGGGTTCCTTCAGGTCTACGAGGCCGCGACGGCGGTTTTGAGGACGCCCGAGGACTATGCCCGACTGACGATCTCTGTGCTGGAGGCATCGCGCGAGCAAGGCGTGATCTACACCGAGATGTTCCTCAGCCCCGATTTCTGCGGCGGCCGCGACGTGTCGGCCTGGCGCGAATATCTCGCCGCCATGCAGGAGGCGGCGGCCTCCGTCGACGGGATCGAAATGCGAGGGATCGTCACCTGCATTCGCCATTTCGGACCCGACAAGGCGCGCCAGACGGCCCGCTGCGCGGCCGAGACGGCGGGCGGTTTCATCACCGGCTTCGGCATGGGCGGGAACGAGGCAATGGGCCACGCGGCCGATTTCGCCTGGGCCTTCGACTGCGCGCGCGAGGCCGGGCTGGGCCTGACCTCGCATGCGGGGGAATTCGGCGGCCCGGCCTCGGTGCGCGAAACGCTGGATGCCTTGCGCGTCAGCCGGATCGGCCACGGTGTCCGCGCGGCCGAGGATCCGGCCCTATTGAAGCGGCTGGCCGACGAGGACGTGACGCTGGAGGTCTGCCCCGGATCGAACGTCGCCCTGGGCGTCTATCCACGCATCGAGGCCCATCCGATCGAGCGGATCATGGCCGCCGGCGTCCCGATCACGGTGTCGACCGACGATCCGCCGTTCTTCCACACCACGATGCGCGATGAATACGACGGGCTGGAACGCGCTTTCGGCTGGGGCGAGGACCACTTCCGCGTCATCAACCAGACCGCCGTGCGCGCCGCCTTCTGCGACGATGCCACGCGTGCCGCCCTGCTAGCGAAACTGGAGCCCTGACATGGATCATCTGACCGTGGTCACGCACCCGCTGGTGCAACACAAGCTGAGCCTGATGCGCGACCGCGACACGCCGACGGCCGTGTTCCGGCAACTGCTGCGCGAGATCAGCCAGCTCCTGGCCTACGAGGTGACGCGCGAGCTGCCGATGACGACGCGGGCGATCGAAACGCCGATGCAACCGATGGACGCGCCGGTCCTGGCCGGGCGCAAGCTGGCGCTGGTGTCGATTCTGCGGGCGGGGAACGGACTCCTGGACGGGATCTTGGAATTGGTCCCCTCCGCGCGGGTGGGCTTTGTCGGCCTCTACCGCGACGAGGAGACGCTGGAGCCGGTGCAGTACTACTTCAAGGCACCCGAGATGCTCGACGAGCGGCTGGTCATCGCGGTCGATCCGATGCTGGCGACGGGCAATTCCTCGGCCGCGGCGATCGACCTCCTGAAGGCGAAGGGCGCGAAGGATATCCGGTTCCTGTGCCTGTTGGCCGCACCCGAAGGCATCGCGCGGATGAAGGACGCGCATCCCGATGTGCCGATCGTCACCGCCGCCGTCGACGAACGCCTGAACGACCGCGGATACATCATTCCGGGACTAGGGGATGCGGGCGACCGGATGTTCGGCACGAAATAAGCCGTCATTGCAGGACCGGGTGGTTTACTTTCGGAGAGGGCCGGGGGCAGGGTGGCCGGACGGAACCATGCACCTTGGGGGATGCGAGATGGCGACCAACCGCCCATTTGCGATGGCAGCGATCGGCTGCGCGATGATGAGCCTTGCGGGGCTGGCCGAGGCGCAGACACGAACCGTCGCCAACACGCCCGGCCCGGCCGAGACGCCCGCCGCCAGCTTCGAGGGTGACAGATATGTCGACAGCGAGGGATGCGTGTTCATCCGCGCCGGGATCGGCGGCGCGACCCGTTGGGTGCCACAGGTGAACCGCGATCGCACCGTCGTTTGCGGCCAGACGCCATCCGTCGCTGCGGCGGCAGATGTGCCCGAAGCGCCGGTCCGCGCGGTCGAGCCCGTCCTGCGTCGTCGTCCGGCGGCGGCCGCGGCCCGTGTCGCGGCCGAGAGCCTGGCCGACCCCGCACCCGCGATCATGCGCACGCCCGGAACCCCGGAGGCCGCGCCGCGTCCCCAGGCGCCGGTCGCGGCCGTGCCGCGTGTCACCACGACGCCGGCCATTCCCGGCCGCACCATCGGCGGGGCCGTCGTCATCCGCGTGGCCGAACCTGCCGGTGCGCGCCGCATCGACGCTGCGACGCCCAGCCCCGACCGCCTGCGGGCGCCCGTCGTCGCGACCCGTGCCGATCGGACGGTGGTGGTGCCCGTGGCCAAGCACACGTTCCATGTCCCGCAGCCGCCGGCGGGATACCGTGCCGCCTGGAGCGATGGGCGCATCAATCCCGCCCGGGGGCCGCGAACGTTGCAGGGCGACTACCAGACTCAGGGTGTGTGGACGAATCAGACGCCGCGCCGTTTGCAGCCCGTGATCCGGGTCGCGCGCTAGGGATCGATCACGCCGATCGCGTTCATCATTGCCTCGAACGCGTCGCGGTCGGGATTCGCACGGCGGGCCTTGATGGCGTCGAACCGCTTGCGCAGGGCAGCTTTCTCCTCGCCCTGACAGTCGTTCCACGGACGGCCCTGCAGCGCCATCTCGATCACGTAGTAGGCGATGAAATGCGGCCGCGACCCGTCGGCCAGCAGCCGTTCATAGGCGGCATCCGTCCCCAGGTCCCGGAGCTGTCCGACGGTGTCGATTCCCACACGTCCGAAGGCCGCCGCCATGGCGGGGCCGATGTTTCGCAACTCAAGGAGCGACCGGTCGTCCATCGCGACATTCAGGCCCGTTCCGGTCGCGTCGTCCAGTCGCTTAGATCGAAGCCCAGTCCGTGAAACGCACCGGGGCGGGGCGCGGCTTGCGCTTGACGGGGGCTTGCGGGGGAATGGCGTTCTGCGTGGGGGCGGGATGGATCATGGGTCGGCTCCGGCCATGAAGGTTGAGGGTAATTGTGCCGTATCAGGAAACAAAGCCGATCCTTGGGCCGGATCTTGTCCGAAATGCGGCCTCGTCCCGGGAGGAGTGGAACGAGGCCGCGCCTTTTTCAGACATCGAGGTCAGGGAGGAGGAAGACCCGGACGCCTTGGAACGAAGTTAAGCCGCAGTGCAGAAACCGCCAAGGTGCAGCCGCAGAAATTTTGCCCGAAACGGGTAAAACGAAACGAACTTGCCGAACCGGCCCGCAGGGAGACATGATCGCAATCTCATGACCGCACAATTCGGCGGCGGTGCGGGTTGTCTATTCGGCAGCCTGTAGGGGCGCATCGGGCGGCGGGTCTCGGCGGTCCGGGTCGACGGCGACGATCTGCGCGCCGTCCCGGGGGGTGCTGGCGTCCTCCAGCGGCAGTTCCGGCTCGAACTCGGCCTCCGACCACAAGAGCGTCGGCACCGGCACCCGCCGGGCCTGTCGACGCAGCGCCCAGTCCTGCGCGGCACGGCCCCCCCGGTCGAAGCCCAGACGCCCGAGACCGCGGCCAATGGCGCGCACATAGATCGCGAGCCAAACCCGCGCGGCCAGCATCGCCGGTGTGAAGATCAGCGTCAGCACCGTCGCCACGCCCAGCCCCCAGACCACCGCGGTGGCAAGCTGAATCCACCACAGCGCCGTCGGAGAGCCCAGCGAATAGCCGCCGCGGATGAAGTCGAAGGACAGCCCGAACATCATCGGCGCCAGCCCCGCCATCGTCGTCAGCGTCGTCAGCAGGACGGGGCGGATGCGATCCTCGGCGGTACGCGTGATCGCCTCGAGCCGGGGCATGTAGCGCGAATATTCCTGGTATGTGTCGATCAGCACGATGTTGTTGTTCACGACGATCCCGGCCAGCGCGACGATCCCCGTGCCGGTCATGATGATCGAGAAGGGCTGCCCCATCACCAGCATGCCGATCAGCACGCCGGTCGTGGACAGGACGACGGCCAGCAGCACCAGCACGGAATTGTAGATCGAGTTGAATTGCGCCAGCAGGATTACGAACATCAGCCCCAGCGCGCCGATGAAGGCCTGTCCGAGGAAGGCCTGGCTCTCGGCCTGCTCCTCCTGGTCGCCGGTCCATTCCCAGGCGACGGATTCGGGAAGAATGTCGCCGGACTCGAGCGCGGCAGTGATCTGCGCGATGCGCTCGTTCGCGGTGACGGGGGCCCCGTCGCCCTGACCTTCGGGAACGACCTCGCCATCGGGGGTCACGACCAGCCCCGGTGCGACATCCGCCTTGACGTCGAAGAAGCGTTCGCCGTCCACCCGGTCGATCTGCGCGAGCTGCGGCACGGGGCGCCGTTCGATGAAATTCGCAAGCGGCACGAGGCCGTCCATCGTGCGCACCTTCAGCGTGTCGAGCGTCGACAGCACGCGGTCCTCTTCGGGCAGGCGGACGCGGATCTCGATCTCGTCGTCGGAGGTCTCGACCCGCATCGTGTCCAGCAGGATACCGCGGGTGACCATCTGGACCATCGCGCCCACGGTGGCCACGTCGGCGCCGAAGCGGCCGGCCTTCTCGACGTCGACGTCGATCTCCCAGTCGATGCCGGGCAGGGGCAGCGAATCCTCCACGTCGATGAGGCCGGGCATGTCCTCGAAACGCGCGGCCATGTCGGCGGTCGCCTGTTGCAGGTCGGCCCAGTTCTCGCCCTTCAGGCGAAGATGGACGGGCTTGCCCTGGGCCGGTCCGCGATCCTGCGCCGACAGGTCGATCTTGATCCCGGGCAGGCTGCGCAGACGCGCCAGCAGGTCGTCGGCGATCGCATCGCCGTCGAAGGCCGGGTCGACCACCGTGCGGTCGATCGTGAGGCCGAACAGGTCCAGCCAAGGCTCGTCGACGGTGGGGCGGTCCTCCCACGGCACCATCTCGATCTGGATCTGGCCGATCGTGTCGCCCGGTCCCTGCGCGGCACCGGGGCCGCCTGACGACAGCCCGCCTTCGCCCGCGAAGGCGAAGGCGGACTGGATGCCCGGCGTGTCGAGAACGATGCGTTCGGCGCGGGCCAGCAGCGCGTCCTTCTCCTCCAGCGACAGGTTGCCGCGCGCGCGGACGAAGATATTGGCCTGCTCCAGCTCGCTTTCGACGAAGAACTCGACGCCGTTATTGTTGGACCCGAAATAGCCGAAAACCGAAACCACGGTAAATCCGACGACGCCCACGGCGACGATCGGGCCCAACGGGTTGCCGACGATCAGGTTGATGAAATGGCCGAACGGGCTGCGCCGATATCCGGCACGGACGCGGCGCGCCTCGCGCTTGAAGGTGACCGACCCCAAGGTGGTCGACAGCGCGCCGCAGGCCAGAAGGAACAGCGCCGGTCCCAGCAACAACATCGGCAGTGGCGGATTGTCGAGCGGCGGCAGCAGATAGGCGGGATTCAGCACCTGCAGGATCGCGACGATCATCAGCCAGGCCGACGCGGCCGCCAGCGCGGCGCGGACGACCCAAGGCAGCGTCCGGCGCAGAAAGTTCGCCCCCCCTTCGAACATGCGGCTGATGCGTCCGGCGACGCCGCCAAGGACGGGCAGGTAGACCAGCGCCACGACGAGCGAGGCCGACAGCACGAAGATCAGCGTCACAGGCAGGTTGCCCATGAATTCCCCGGGGATGCCCGGCCAGAACAGCATCGGCAGGAAGGCGCAGAGCGTCGTGGCCGTCGATGAGATGACGGGCCAGAACATGCGCTTGGCCGCCTCGGTATAGGCGCGCATCGGGCCGGTGCCTTCGGAGATGCGCTTGTCGGCGTATTCGACCACGACGATTGCGCCGTCGACCAGCATGCCGACGGCCAGGATCAGCCCGAACATGACGATGTTCGAGATCGTGATTCCCATCACCGCCATGATCGCGAAGGACAGAAGGAACGAGGTCGGGATCGCGAAGCCGACCAGCAGCGCGGACCGTGTGCCAAGCGTGGCCAGGACCACGATCATCACCAGCGCGATGGCGGTCAGCACCGACCCTTCGAGTTGCGAGACCATGGAGCGGACGGTGCGGGACTGGTCCAGCGTCACGGTCACGTCGACCGCCTGGCGCAGCTCCTCGGGCCAGGAGGCGGTCTCGCGGTCGATCTCGTCGCGCACCTGCGCGGCGGTTTCGATGATGTTGAAACCCTTGCGCTTGACCACCTGCAAGGCGACGGTCGTGGCCCCGTTATAGCGCGCAGTGCCTTCGCGATCCTCGAAGGTCAGGTTGATCTGGGCCAGGTCGCCCAGGGTGATGACGCGGTCGCCATCCGTCTTGACGGGCAGGTCATAGACATCGCGCGCCTCTCCGAAGGAGCCGGGGATCTTGACGGGAAACGCGCCCGATGCCGTCTCGACCGAACCGGTGGCCACCAGCAGGTTGTTCTGCGTGACCACGTTGACCAGTTCGCCCGCGGTGACGTTGTACGCCTCGAGTGCCAGCGGATCGATCAGCACCTCCAGCATCTCGTCGCGATGCCCGGCCAGCCCGGCCTCCAGGATCGGGGGCATCGCCTCCAACCGGTCCTGCAGGTCTCCGGCCAGGCGCAGCAGCGTCCGTTCCGGCGCCGATCCGGCCAGCGAGACGATAAGGATGGGAAATTCCGAGAAATTGATCTCGTCGATCGTGTATTGCTCGGCGCCCGAGGGGAAATCCGCCTCGGCCTTGTTCATCTTGTCGCGGACATCGGCGATGGTGGCGCCCTTGTCCCAGCCGAACTCGAACTCCAGGAAGATGCCGGCATAGCCTTCGGCGGCGGTCGCGGTCATTTCCTTCAGGCCGTCCAGCTCCTTCAGCTCCGTCTCCATCGGCTTGACCAGCAGCTTTTCGGAATCGGACGCGCTGATACCGGGGAAGGGGACCGAAACGAAGATGCCGGGGATGTCGATATCCGGCTCGCCCTCTTTGGGCAGCGAGATATAGGCGACCGTGCCGGCGACGATCGACAGCACGACGAAGGCCAGCACCATGCGGGCGCGGCCGGCGGCCCAGTCGACGATGCCGGTCATTGCGTGGCCTCCGGCTCGGCGAAGGTGGCCCGCACGGGGACACCGTCGGTGACGTATTCCTGCCCGACCGTGATCACCTCGACCGTGGCGGGCAGCCCGGACAGCAGTACGCCGTCGACCGTGTCGCGAACCAGCGTGACCGGCGTGAAACCGGCAAGCCCGTCCTCGATGATGCGCAGGCCGAGCTGTCCCTCGTCGTTCAGCGTCAACGCGGATGCGGGGATCATGTGCGCGACCGTGGCGGGCGTTTCGATCAGGATCTCGGCCGTCTGGCCGTCGCGAATCTCCAGGTCCGGGTTGGGCACGGTCACCTCCACCCGGAAGGTGCGCGTCAAATCGTCGGCGGACCGGCTCAGGAAGGTGACCTCGCCCTGTGCCTCGACACCCGATGCCAGCCGCGCGCCCGCCATGGCGCCGACGGCGACCCGATCGACCTGCGCCTCGGGCAGGAAGCCTACAAGCTTCATCGGATCCAGCTGAACGACGGTCGCGCAGGGCGTGCCCGGTTGCAGCAGCGCGCCCAGCTCGGCGGTGTCGGTCTCCAACAGGCCCGCGAACGGGGCCTTGATACGAAGCTTCTCGATATCCAGACGCGCGCGTTCCACCGCCGCCTCGGCGGCTTGCACGCCCGCGCGGGCCGACTTGATGCCGGCCTGCATTGTCTCCAGCCCGGTCGAGGCGGCCGTCACGCCGGCCTCGGCCGAACGCAGCGCCGCATCGGCGTTGGCGACGCGCGTGTCGGAGGCGAAGCCGCCCTCCGATAGGCGGCTGGCGGCGTTCTGGTTGATGCGGGCCTCCTGCAGGCGGGCCTCGGCCTCGGCCACACGGGCCTGTGCCTCGGGGATGCGCGCCTCGGCCTCGGGAACGCGGGCCTGCGCCTCCGCCAGCCGGGCCTCGGCCTCCGACAGGGTGGCCCCGCGCGAGCCGGGATCGAGTTCGCACAGAAGCTGATCCGCCTCGACGAAGGCCCCCTTGCGAAGTGGCTCCGATACGACCGTGCCCGTCGTCTCGGCCATGACGACGACCTCGCGCGCGGCCTCCGACTGTCCGCGGACCATGACCGCATCCGGCACCTCGCGGGCGACGGAGCGCATGGCCACGACATGCACGGGATCGGACGCGGCATCCGTTGCGGTGTCGGAGATGGCCACCGGCTCGGCCACGACCTCCTCCTCGGGGGGCGTGCCCTGGGCGGCGGCGGCCTCGCCGGTCATGTCCCGGGCGAACCCGAGCAGGGCCTCGCGTTCCAGGACCACGAAGAAGAGCGCAACGCAGACGAGACCCGCGATCAGGATCGGAAACAAGCGCATGTTGGGCCTTTCGAAGGGGCTCGAATAGGGGTGGTTCGATTCGCTTACGTCCATCTGAACCGGTTGGTTCACTTTTTACAGACAGCTTACGTCGACGGCAACCCTGCGGGCCGTCTTTGTCGCTTGGCCCCCCGCCATCGCTGCGATAGGAAGCGCCGACGCCGAAGACAGGGGGGCCGGAGCCATGTCCAACCCGGAAAGTTTCATCAACGAGGTCTCCGAGGAGGTCCGGCGCGATCGCCTCTATGCGCTGATGCGCCGCTGGGGCTGGGTCGCGATCCTGCTGATCCTGCTGCTGGTCGGCGGCGCCGCATTCAACGAATGGCGTCGCGCCCAGGCCGAGGATCGCGCGCAGGTGTTCGGGACGGCCCTGCTCGACGCGCTGGAAGGCGAGGACATGGCCGCCCGGCGCGCGGCGCTGGCCGGGATCGAGCCGGCGGATGCGCAGCAGGCCGCGATCCTCACGCTTCTGCGGGCCACGGCGACGCTGAACGGCGAGGGGGGCGATGCGGCCTCCGCGCGGGCCGAACTGCTCGCCCTGGCCGACGCGGAGGAGCTGTCGGTGACCTATCGCCATCTGGCGCTGGTCAAGGCCATGCTGGCCGGGGGAACCGGGGATGCCGCGCAGGATGGCGCCATCCTGGAGGAGCTGGCCGCGCCGGGCGCGCCCTATCGCCCCATCGCGGTCGAGCTGCAGGCCCTGCGCGCGCTCGAGGCCGGCGACGAGGCGACGGCGCTGACGCTTCTGCGCATCCTGACCGAGGATGCCGAGGCGACGGAAGCCTTGCGCCGAAGGGCCTTGCAGTTGATTGTGGCGCTGGGCGCCTCGCCCGAACCGGCATGAAGCCGGAAGCGGGGCGGATGACGGACCCCGATGCGGGTCGCAACGGGGGCAGAGCCATGAGGTCTTTCGCAGCGGTCCTTCTGTGCGCCGGTCTGACCCTCGTCGGATGCGCCGAGGACGAGGTGATCCTTCCGGGCGAACGTCTGCCTGTTCGCGCGGATGCCGCCGGCGGCGTGGGCGTGATCGCCGCCGCGGCCGCGACCGGACCCGCGCCCGCCCTGTCGCTGGCCGCGCCGCGCCGCCTGCCCGACTGGCGGATGCGCGTCGGCAACCTGTTGAACGATCCGGGCCATGCGACGCTGTCGACCGCGCCCCGGCGGGTCTGGTCCGCCGATATCGGCACGGGCGAGTCGCGCCGTCTGCGGATCACCGCCGACCCGGTCTCCGACGGCAGCCGCATCTTCACGCTGGATGCCACGGTCGGCATCCGCGCCACCTCGACGCAGGGCGAGACGCTCTGGGCGCGCAGCCTGGTCCCGGGATACGAGCGTGCGGGCGATGCGTCCGGGGGCGGGCTGGCCGTGACCGGCGGCACGGTCTTCGCGACCACGGGTTACGGCGAACTGCACGCGCTCGACGCGGCGACGGGCGCCAAACGCTGGGTGCAGCGCCTGGACGCCCCGATCACCACGCCCAAGGTGGCCGGCGACCTCGTCTATGTCGTCAGCCGGGACAACCGGGCCTGGGCGATCGACGCCGCGAACGGTCGCATCAGGTGGGAACTGCCCGCCGCGCCGGCGGCCGCGGTCATGGCGACGGCGCCCGCGCCCGCCGTGACCGACCGCGCCGTCATCTTTCCCTTCGGATCGGGCGAGGTGCTGGCCACGCTGCGCCAGTCCGGCATCCGGGTCTGGGGCGCGAACGTGTCCGGCGAACGCCGGGGCGTGGCCTATAACGACGTGGGCGACATTACCGGCGACCCGGTCGTTGCCGGAGGAGTCGTCTTCGCAGGCACGTCGGCCGGCCGGATGGTCGCCCTGTCGGCCGCCTCTGGCGAGCGGCGCTGGACGGCGGATGAAGGGGCGGTCTCGCCGCTCGCGGTCGCGGGCGGCTCGGTCTTCGCGGTCACGGATCGGGCGCAGCTGATCCGGCTGAATGCGGCGACGGGTGAGGTGCTGTGGCGCACGGACCTGCCGTTCTATCGCAATGGTCGTCCCAAGCGGCGCGAAGGCATCTACGCGCATTTCGGCCCCGTTCTGGCGGGTGGGCGGCTCTGGGTGGCCTCCTCCGATGGCGGTCTGCGCGGTTTCGATCCGACGACCGGCGTGCCGGTCGCGCAGACGGAAATCCCTTCGGGGGCCGCGTCGCGCCCGATCGCGTTCGGCGACGCGCTCTATGTCGTGGGTCAGTCCGGCACGCTTCACGCTTTCCGTTGATACGCGGATGCGCTAGGGGCCGCGTCTGAGTTTCCAGCGCGGAGCGCGCCATGTTCACCCTTGCCATCGTCGGCCGGCCCAATGTCGGCAAGTCTACCCTGTTCAACCGTCTGGTCGGCAAACGCCTGGCCCTGGTGGACGATCAGCCGGGCGTGACCCGCGACCTGCGCGAGGGGGCCGCGCGGCTGGGCGATCTGCGGTTCACCGTCATCGACACCGCCGGGTTGGAGGAAGCCACCGACGACAGCCTGCAGGGTCGCATGCGCCGCCTGACCGAACGTGCGGTCGATATGGCCGACGCGGCGCTGTTCGTCGTCGATGCCCGGATCGGGGTAACGCCCGCGGACGAGGTGTTCGCCGACATCCTGCGTCGGAAGGGACGCCCGGTCCTGCTGGCCGCCAACAAGGCGGAGGGTCGTGCGGCCGAGGCGGGGCTGCTGGAGGCCTATGGCCTGGGCCTGGGCGAGCCGCTGGCCCTGTCGGCCGAGCATGGCGAGGGGATGGCCGAACTGGCCGGCATGCTGCGTCCGATGATCGAGATCGCGGCCGCGGAGGCGATCCGTATCGAGGAGGAGGCCGAGACCGACATCACGGTCGACGAGGATGAAGAGGGCGAGGAGGCGGACTGGGTCCCAACGGCCAAACGTCCGCTGAAGATCGCCGTGGTCGGTCGCCCGAACGCCGGGAAATCCACGCTCATCAACCGCATCATCGGCGAGGAACGCCTGCTGACCGGGCCCGAGGCGGGGATTACGCGCGATTCCATATCGGTCAATTTCGACTGGGACGGCGTGCCGACGCGTCTGTTCGACACGGCCGGCATGCGCAAGCGCGCGAAGGTCGTCGAAAAGCTGGAGAAGCTGTCGGTCAGCGACGGGCTGCGCGCGGTCAAGTTCGCCGAGGTGATCGTCGTCCTGCTGGATGCCGAGATCCCGTTCGAGACCCAGGACCTGCGCATCGCCGATCTGGCCGAGCGCGAAGGCCGCGCCGTCGTCGTGGCCGTCAACAAATGGGATCTGGAGGAAAACCGGCAGGAGAAGCTGGCCGCCCTGAAGGAGTCGTTCGAGCGTTTGCTGCCGCAGCTGCGCGGGGCGCCGCTGGTGACCGTTTCGGCCAAGACGGGGCGGGGGCTGGATCGGCTGCAGGCGGCGATCCTGAAGGCGCACGAAACCTGGAACCGGCGTATCCCCACGGCCGCGCTGAACCGCTGGCTGACCGGTATGCTGGAACAGCACCCGCCCCCCGCGCCGCAGGGCAAGCGGATCAAGATGCGCTACATGACTCAGGTCAAGACGCGTCCGCCCGGCTTCGTCGTCATGTGCTCGCATCCCGATGCGATCCCCGACAGCTATTCGCGATATCTGGTGAATGGGCTCCGGGTGGATTTCGACATGCCGGGCACGCCGATCCGGCTGCATTTGCGCGGGCAGGGGGATGCGAACCCGTTCAAGGGGCGCAAGCGGGCGGAGCCGTCGCGCCTGCGCAAGCACACCCACGGAAGGCGCCCCGATTGATGCGCCTATCGAACCGCTTGCGCGAAAACGTCAGCGAGAGGACGCCGGGCCGTCACAATCCCGCCGACCTGCACCCGTAGGCAACCGAAGAAAGTCGAAAGGGCGCGACATGATACGGGAATTCCTGGCTGCCGAGGATGGGGCGAGCACGGTTGAATGGTCGCTGATGACGGCGCTGGTCGTCGCGCTGATGCTCGTGGTCACGAACTTCGTGCTGAACGGCACGGCGAAGCAGACCGCGGATATCCGCGATCAACTGCTGAGCGAGGACCTCATGTGCACCGATTTCTGCGATCACGGTCTGAGCGACGAATAGCGCGGCGCGCGCCGGGCCGTCAGGCGTTGGCTTCGCGGATCTTGTCGGCGGCATCCTTGTCGAAGGCCACGCCGTTCTGTTCCAGCATGGTGTCCAACTCGCCCGAGAGCGTCATCTCGGTGATGATGTCGCATCCGCCGACGAACTCGCCCTTGACGTAGAGTTGCGGAATCGTGGGCCAATCGGAGTAGTCCTTGATGCCCTGGCGGATATCCGCGTCATCCAGGACGTTCACGTCGGAGTATTCGACGCCCATGTAGTTCAGGACCCCGGCGACCTTGCTGGAGAATCCGCATTGCGGCATCGCCTTGGTGCCCTTCATGAACAGGACGACGTCCTTCGATTTCACGATGTCGTCGATCTGGGTCTTGGTGTCGGCCATGTCGTCAGCTCCTGTGCTTGCCGCCGCGCTTCGGAACGAAGGCGCGGGCGTATTCCTGTGGATCGCGCGGGACGCGGGTTATCATCTGGCTGCCGCCGCCCACGCCGGAAAAGTAGTTGCTCTCGATCTCGGTATAACCCGTCCCTGGCCGGACGCCACGGGGGCGGCCGCCACCGTCTTCGCCGGCCTCGGCGCGCATGATCCAGACCGCCCGGACGATCAGGACAGCGAGGATGATGCCGCCGATGATGACGGAGGCCAGCGTCATTCCGGCGCCCGCGTCGTCAGCGCCAGCGCGTGCAGCTCGCCCTGGGCGCCGTCCATCTTGCCCTTCAGCGCGGCATAGACGGCGCGCTGCTGCTGGACCCGGGTCTGCCCGGCGAAGGACGCGTCGATCACTTCGGCGGCGTAGTGGTTGCCGTCGCCCGCCAGGTCGGTGATCGTGATCTTCGCATCGGGGAAGGACTCGCGGATCAAGGCCTCGATATCCTGTGCCTGCATGGCCATGAATGACGCTCCGTCTCAGGTATGAACTGGAATGTAGACATCGACGGCGGAGGGGACCACCCCGCTACGGGCGGGAAACGGTGATTTCCGCCCGCGCGGTGCCTGTTCAGCCGAACATCATCTCGAAAGTCCCGCGATACAGGGCGGACAGTTCGGCCAGCGGCGCCTCGGAGCCGCCGAACTTGACCTCCGTTCCGCCGAATTGCCCGACCATCTGCAATTGCAGGTCGGCCTGCCCCGCCGCCACCATCAGCGCCTCCGCCGCGTCGAATGTGCAGGCGATCAGATAGCGGCCCTGATCCTCACCGAAAAGCGCCGCCGTCCCCTCCACATCCAGCGTCACGGCCAACCCGTGCGCCTCGGCCAGGGTGAAGGCGGCGAGCGCCAGGCCACCATCCGACAGGTCCGTGCAGGCCCAGATGCTGTCGAGATTGGCGAGGATGAACTCCCCGTGCGCGCGCTCCATCTCGAGGTCGACGGGCGGGGCATCGCCCTCGTCGCGGCCCAGATGTTCGGCCAGAAGGGCCGAGCGGCCCAGATGCGTCCCTTCGGGGCCAAGCAGCAGCGCGATCATTCGGTCGGTCACCGGCCACGCGATCCGCTGGTCCAGGTCTTCGATCAGGCCGACGGCGCCGATGGTCGGCGTGGGCAGGATGCCCTTGCCGTCGGTCTCGTTGTAGAGGCTGACATTGCCCGACACGATCGGCATGTCGAGCGCGCGGCAGGCCTGCCCGATCCCGTCGATCGCGCCGACGAACTGGCCCATGATCGCGGGCTTTTCAGGGTTGCCGAAATTCAGGTTGTCCGTCGTGGCCAATGGCCGCGCGCCCTTGGCCACGAGATTGCGATAGGCCTCGGCGACGGCCTGCTTGCCGCCCTCGACGGGGTTCGCGGCGACGTAGCGCGGCGTGACGTCGGCGGTGAAGGCCAGACCCTTGGTCGTGCCGTGCACCCGGATCACGCCGCCATCGAGGCCGGGCAGCGCGACCGTGTCGCCCATGACCTGCGTGTCGTATTGCCGGATAACCCAGTCGCGCGCGCAGTGGTTCACGCTGCCGATCAGGGCGCGCAGGCCCTCGATCGGATCGACCTCCTCCACCGGTTCGAGGGGGGCAGGGGCGGGCGTCTCCTGCCATGGGCGGTCGTATTCGGGCGCGCTGCTGGCCAAGGTCGACAGCGGCAGGTCGGCGCGCGTCTCGCCGCCATGCACGATCAGGAAGCGATCCTCGGCAATGGTCTCGCCGACGATGGCGAAATCCAGGTCCCATTTCTCGAACACCGCGCGCGCGGCGTCCTCATGCGCGGGGTCGAGCACCATGAGCATCCGCTCCTGGCTTTCGGACAACATCATCTCGTAGGCGGTCATCTCCGCCTCGCGCACCGGCACGGCATCGAGGTCCAGCCGAATGCCGAGGCCACCCTTGTCGCCCATCTCGACGGCCGAACAGGTCAGGCCGGCCGCGCCCATGTCCTGGATGCTGACCACGGCACCCGTCGCCATCAGTTCCAACGTCGCCTCCATCAGGCGCTTTTCGGTGAAGGGGTCGCCCACCTGCACCGTGGGGCGCTTCTCCTCGATCGTGTCGTCGAACTCGGCGCTGGCCATCGTCGCGCCGCCGACGCCGTCGCGGCCCGTCTTGGCGCCGAGATAGACGACCGGACGACCCACGCCGGACGCGGCGGAATAGAAGATCGCGTCCACATCGGCGATCCCGGCGGCGAAGGCGTTGACCAGGCAGTTGCCGTCATAGCTTGCGTCGAATCGGACCTCGCCGCCCACGGTGGGCACGCCGAAGCAGTTGCCATAGCCGCCGATCCCTTCGACCACGCCATGGACGAGCCGCCGCGTCTTCGGATGATCGGGCGCCCCGAAACTCAGCGCGTTCATTGCCGCGACGGGGCGTGCGCCCATGGTGAACACGTCGCGCAGGATGCCGCCCATGCCGGTCGCAGCCCCCTGATAGGGTTCGATGTAGGAGGGGTGGTTGTGGCTCTCCATCTTGAAGACGACGGCCTGGCCATCGCCGATGTCGACGACGCCGGCGTTTTCGCCCGGCCCGCAAATGACCTGCGGCCCCTCGGTCGGAAGTGTGCGCAGCCATTTCTTCGACGACTTGTAGGAGCAATGCTCGTTCCACATCGCCGAGAAGATGCCAAGTTCGGTAAAGGTCGGTTCCCGTCCGATGATCTCGAGGATGCGGGCGTATTCCTCGTCCTTCAGGCCATGGGCCGCGATCAGGTCGGGGGTGATGGCGGGATCCTGCATGCACGTCTCCGGCTGGCGTCGAAGCCGTCTAGCGCCTTCGCCGCGCGAGGCAAAGGGCCGGCGTACGCGCCGATCAGCCGGGTGGCATCGTCTGGCGGGGGGTGGGGATGAAGACGGCCCGATCCAGCGCGGCGAGTGCCCCGTCGATGCGGCGCCGATCCGCCAGTAGATGATTGAACTGCACATCGCACCCCGCGATCGGCGTGGGATAGGCCGCGATTTCCTGGCGAAGAAGCGTGCGGGCCTGTCGCAGTTCGGCGCGGACGCGATGCAGAACGTCGGAAACTGTATCCATCACATCGAGCTCCTATAGTATACCTATGTATACCGAACCGGTTGTCGGATTTCAACCTTCCGACTGCCGCGGCAGCACCTCCGCGAACGGTTCCAACCCGGTATACCGCCGCTCGAAAGCCAACCCCAGAGCAGCGGCGGCGGCCCGCGCCTTGTCGGTCAGGTCCATGTCGTTGGTCTGGGCCAGATAGACCAGGCGACGGTAATGTCCGAAATACATGTCCCGCAGCTCGGGATGGCGGTCCAGGCCGAGCGGGCGCGTCACGAATGCGTCGAACTGTCGGGCCAGGAAATCGGTCAGGTAGAATGCGTCAATCTCGTCGCGCCGCGCGAAAGCGTCCTGTCCCTCGAAGAAGGCGTAGCAGTGGGGCCCCTCGATCATCTCGACCCCCAGCCGTTCGCAGAGGGCGGCCAGCGCGCCGCCCGTGCCGCAATCGGCATAGGCCACGAAGGCGCCGTCATAGCCGCCCGCACGTTCGGCCAGGGCGGCCTCGACCGCCGGGCTGATCCGGTCGGGGCGGTTGTGCAGGATCGCGGGCAGGCAATGAAGGTCGATATGGTCGAGCCCGTTCGCCGCCTTGATCGCCAGGATCTCATGCGCGAGCGCGCCGCAGGCGACGATCAGGATCCGCCCGGACCCGGTGGCCGGCAGGCCCTCCTGGGTCCGCGCGCGATCGGTCATTAACCCAGCTTGACCGCCGTGCCGTAGGCCATCACCTCGGATGCGGCATGCGTGATGGTGGACGTCTCCATCCGGATACCCACGACAGCATCCGCGCCCAGCAGCCGGGCCGCGGAGACCATGCGGTCGATGGCCTGTTCGCGCGCGCCGGTCAGAAGCGAGGCGTATTCCTTGACCTCGCCCCCCACCACGTTGCGCAGGCTGGCCACGATATCCGACCCGATATGCTTGGCACGCACGGTCGAACCCTTCACCAGGCCGATCGTATGGGCGATATCGCGGCCCGGAATCGTATCGGTCGTCGTCAGCAGGATGTCGCGGGCCATATCAGTCCATCCGGTCGTAGTGATCGTCGTCGCGGCTGTTCAGGCGGTCGGCGACCACGCGCCAGACCACGTAGCCGACCAGGATGGCCGGAATCAGCGCGCCCAGGCCGATGGGCATCGCGAAGCTGGCCGCGACGATCGCCGCCAGCCAGATCGTCGCCGCCGCGGCGGCGACCACGATCACGAGGATCAGGACAAGTCGGTCCAGGGGCATCGCGCTCTCCGATGTTGTGCTCGTCCTATATGGGGATGTTCGGCCGATGTGCCAATCCCGATTGACTGTCGGACCGGAGGCGTCAGCATGGCTTCGACCCGGTTTGGAAGGATACGGATATGGGAACGAAGATCGTCGTCATGGGCGTGACCTCCACCGGCAAGACCCTGATGGGCTCGAAACTCGCCGAGGCATTGCACGGCCGCTTCATCGACGGGGACGATCTTCACCCGCAAGCCAATGTCGACAAGATGGCGCGGGGGGAGCCGCTGGACGATCGCGACCGCGCACCGTGGCTCGACCGGATCGGGCGGGCACTGGCGGGGGGCGAGGGGACGATGGTGGTCGCGTGTTCGGCGCTCAAGCGCGCTTATCGCGACCGGATCCGCGATGCGGCGGGGCCAGTGGTGTTCGTGCATCTGACCGGGCCGCGCGAGCTGATCGCGAAGCGGATGACCCGGCGAGAGGGACATTTCATGCCCGTCTCGTTGCTGGAAAGCCAGCTTGCCACGCTGGAGCCGCCGGGTCCGGGGGAGCGGTCGATCGAGTTGGACATCGAACGCCCGCCCGCGGAACTGCTGCGCCTGGCCGTCGACCGGTTGCGCGCCCGTCCCGCCGACTGACCGTCAGGGCGCGGCCAGCACGGCGCAGGCCACCCGGTCGCCCGCATCGCCGGCCGGTTGGCTTTCGTAATCGTCCGGCCCGGAATGGATGATCAACGCCGAGCCGTCGCCATCCATCAGGACATCCATCGTGATGCGGTCGGTCAGCGCCTCCATCGACAACACGCCGTCCTCCTCGACGAAGCCGTTGGGCAGGTCGCCCGGATGGGGGCCACCCTCGACCAGACCGTGATTGGCATCACCCGCGATGTGACCGCCCGCGGAGGAGAAATCGCCTTCGCACAGGCCGGTCTCGTGCAGGTGGACGCCGTGGCCGCCCGCCGACAATCCGGTCGCCTGCACGTTCACCCGGATCACGCCCGACGCCGTATCGAAGAGGGAAACGGATCCGATGTTCTCGCCCGCCGGGTTCAGGATGGTGCCGGTCAGCCGCGGGCCGACATGGGCATCGGCCAGGGCAGGGCCCGCGATCAGGGCGAGGGGCAGGGCGAGCGTCAGAATGCGCATGGGGGATCTCCGGTCAGAAGCAGGTGTTGCGACGCCCAACGCGCCCGCCCCGCAGAAAGTTCGCCGCCGTGCCTTCAGCCGCCGTGCAGGGCGATCACGCCGGCCACCGCCGGTCGGGCCGCGACCCGGTCGTGATGCGCCGCCAGACGCGGATACCCCTCCAGCGGGACGCCGTCGCCCGGCAGCCAGCGCGTCACGTTCCACAGGTAAAGGTCGGCGGCCGAGAAGTCGGCCACCACCCAGTCGTCGGTCAGCCGATCCTCCAGATAGGCAGCGTTCTCGGCCATGTTCTCGGCAACCTTGGCCCTCATCGCCGCATGGGCTTCCGTGTCGTCGGCCCAACGCGACCCGCGCAGCTTGTGGGCGTGGTTCACATGCACGGTCGAGGCGAGATAGAGCATCATCTCTCGTGCCTTCGCCGCCTGCCACCGGTCCGCGGGCATCAGGTCGGGATAGGCCGTTTCGGCGATCCATTCCAAGATCGCGGCGGCTTCGGTCAGCGGTCCATCGTCGGTCACCAGCACGGGCACGCGGCCCTTGGGGTTCAGCGCCAGGTGGTCCGCCCCGTGCTGGGCGCCGGCCTTGAAGTCCAGCCATCGCAACTCGTGAGGCAGGTTCGCCTCGGCTAGCGCAGCATGGACGCAGAGCGAGATGGTTCCGGGGGCCAGGTGCAGCACGGGGGTCATGGCGGCGTCTCCGTTCATGGGATGCCGCGACCATGAGCGGCGCGCGCAGGATTGGAAAGGCCCGCGCGGCCGGGGGTCGTCAGCCCGCGGCCACCTGGTTGTGCTTGCGCGCCATCCATTCCTTCGCCGTCTCGACCGCGACGGCGGCGTCGCGGCAATAGGCGTCCGCCCCAATGGCGCGCCCGAACTCCTCGTTCAGGGGGGCGCCGCCGACCAGCACGATATAGTCGTCGCGGATGCCCTTCTCCTTCATCGAATCGATGACGACCTTCATGTAGGGCATGGTCGTCGTCAGCAGGGCCGACATGCCCAGGATGTCCGGCTTTTCGGATTCCAGCGCCTCGAAATAGGCCTCGACCGCATTGTTGATGCCCAGGTCCACAACCTCGAACCCGGCGCCCTCCATCATCATCGACACCAGGTTCTTGCCGATGTCATGGATGTCGCCCTTGACGGTGCCGATGACCATCTTGCCGACGCGCGGCGCGCCGGTTTCCGCAAGCAGCGGCTTCAGAATGGCCATGCCGCCCTTCATCGCGTTCGCCGCCAGCAGAACCTCCGGCACGAAGAGGATTCCGTCGCGGAAGTCGTGGCCCACGATGGTCATGCCGCCGACGAGGGCCTTGGTCAGGATGTCGTAAGGCGCCCACCCGCGTTCGAGCAGGATGTTCACGGCCTCCTCGATCTCCTCCTTGAGACCGTCATAGAGGTCGTCGAACATCTGCTGGACAAGCTCGTCGTCGTCGAGCTCGGAAAGGATGATCTCTTCTTCGTCGGCCATGAAGATCTCCGGATTGCAAGTCTGGTTTGGGCCCCGCGGGCCGTCGGGTCGGTGCGGAAAGCGACATCGGGCGCGCATGGCGCGACGCCGCTTGCCGAACCATGATTAATGTTCTATTTATGTTCTCATTGCACGGGTCGTTTTTCGGAGGACGGCATGGGACTGGAACGTCACGATTATCCGGTGGTTCCGCGGGGACGCGGGGCGCGGTCCAACGCCAACGGCCGATACGAGCGTCACACGCGCGACGCGCCCCTTCCCGAACGTATAGCGACCGAAGTCCGGGAGGAGCGGGTCGGACGGGTCATCTCGACCAACAAATCGCCGGATCTGGGCTTCGACCGATCGATCAATCCCTATCGTGGCTGCGAGCATGGTTGCATCTACTGCTATGCGCGCCCCACGCATGCCTGGCTGGGCCTCTCTCCCGGCCTCGACTTCGAGACGCGGCTGATCGCGCGGCCGAATGCGGCGGCCGCGCTGCGCCGCGAGTTGTCGGCGAAGGGCTACGTCCCGAAGATGCTGGCGATCGGCACCAATACCGACCCCTATCAGCCCATCGAGCGCGATCGCGGGATCATGCGGGGCCTGCTGGAGGTGTTGCGCGACCATGCCCATCCCGTCGGGATCACGACCAAGGGCACGATGGTCGAGCGCGACATCGACATCCTGACCGAGATGGGGCCGGAACTTTGCCGCGTGGGCCTGTCGGTCACGACGCTGGACGACGCGCTGGCCCGCAAGCTGGAGCCGCGCGTGCCCGTACCATCGCGCCGCCTGCGCGCGATCGAGCGGCTGGCCGAGGCAGGGGTGACGGTGCGGGTCATGGTTTCGCCCACCATTCCGGGGCTGACCGATCACGAGGTCGAGGCGATCCTGGCAGCCGCGCGCGATGCCGGCGCGCAGGCGGCCAGCATGATCCCGCTGCGCCTGCCGCTGGAGGTCGCGCCGCTGTTCGAGGAATGGCTGCGCGCGCATTTGCCGGACCGTGCGCGAAAGGTGCTGAACCGCGTTCGCGAGTTCCACGGCGGCAAGCTCTATGACGCAGGCTTCGGGCACCGGATGCGCGGGCGCGGCGTGCATGCGGATCTGCTGCAGCGCCGTTTCGACCGGGCCTGCACCTCGCTGGGCCTCGCTCGGCGGCTTCCGCCGTTGCGGACCGACCTGTTCGCGGTGCCGGGTGCGCAGATGTCGCTGTTCTGACGCGCCTGCGCAGCCGCCCCCACCGATCGCGACCCCTGTCACGAGGCCGGTCGCAGAAGCCGGGCCGACAGCGCCACGTGGTCCGAGCCGTGCCGCCCCGCCCGCTCGACCTCGGCCGTCCAGTTCCGCGGGATCAGGACGTGGTCGATCGGCAGCGGTGCCAACCCGTCCATTAGCGAAAGCGTCACGCGAAGCCCGGGCGCCACGTCGGCATCGGCCGCCCGGGCCACGCGGGCAACGGCATCGGACCAGGGCATCTGGTTGAAATCGCCCGCAACGACGAGCGGCCGGGGCAGGGCACGAATTGCGGGGACCAGGCGCACGATCTGACGCGATTGCCTGTCGCCCCGCGCGGGCCAGGGCCAATGCAGGTGAAGCGAAAGCACCGTCACCGGCCCGCCAGGCGCGGCGACCTGCATCCAGGCGTGACCGTCGTTCAGGCACCCATCGGACAGGCGTTGCAGCCGGCTGGCGATGGCGGTGCCGCCGCAGGTCCGCAGCACCCATTCCGCGGGCAGGTCGGCGAGATCGGACGCGGCGCCCTGCACTTCCTGAAGGGTGACGACATCGTGACCCGCCACGCGAGCGGGCAACCCGGGCGCATCGTTTTCGATGGAGAGGTTGTGCTGCAACAAGCGCAGGGTGTTGCGACCCTCGGGGTCGGATCCGATCGCGGCTGCGGCCACCGGCAGCAGGCCCGCGACACCGATCGCGCCGATGGCAAGGCGCGGAACGGGGCCGAGGCGCAGCAACGCCGCGAGCGCCAGCAGGCCCAACCCGGCATAGGGCATCGCGATGCCAAGGCTGTCGAAGGCGGGGTGAAGATGGCCGGTCAGGCCGCCCAGGACGCAAAGCGCCGCAAGCCCCGCGATGACGAGCCCGATGGTTCGCATCATGTCCGCGCGCGCCGCCGCCGGTTGCCGGAGCGGTCCCGCGTCGGCGCGCGCCCGTCCGTGCCGTCGCTGTCCGACGAGAACGCGCCCAGCCGCGCCACCACGTCGTCCAGGTCGGGCGCCCCGCCGGCCGGCCGCGTCTCCAGCGCGGTGCGCATCGCGCGCAGATGCTCCGGCGTGGTGCCGCAGCAGCCGCCGATGATCGTGGCACCCGCATCGCGGGCCAGCACGGCATAGTGGGCCATCAGGTCCGGCGTGCCGTCATAGTGGATGTGCCCGTCCACGTATTTCGGAATGCCCGCGTTGCCCTTGGCGATCAGCGGGCGGTCGGTCGCGCCGAACCCCATGATCGTGCGGATCAGGTCGGATGCGCCGGTCCCGCAATTCGCGCCGTAGGCGACCGGCTTGTGGTCCAGCTTGCCGATCAGGCGCGTCATCGCCTCGGACGTGGTGCCCATCATCGTCCGGCCGGCGGTGTCGAAGCTCATGGTGACGCACCAGGGCATGTCGGCCAGGGCCGCGGCCTCGGCGGCGGCGCGCAGCTCCTCGGGCGCGCTGATCGTCTCGACCCAAAGGACATCGGCGCCGCCCGCCTTCAGACCGTCGGCCTGCTGGTGGAAGATCTCGACCGCGGCTTCGTGGGTCAGCGGCCCCATCGGCGCCATGATCTCGCCCGTCGGGCCCATGGATCCCGCGACGATCACCGGCCGGCCGGCGCCATCGGCGATCTCCCGGCCGATCTCGGCACCCATCCGGCTCAGCTCGCCCGCCCGGGCCTCGGCCCCGTGCAGCTTCAGACGCGCGGCGTTGCCGCCGAAGGTGTTCGTCAGGAACAGGTCGGACCCGGCCTCGACCGCGCCACGGTAGAGCGCGCGCACCTTGTCCGTCTCGGTCTCGTTCCAGAGTTCGGGCGCATCGCCCGACATCAGGCCCATGTTGAACAGCGTCGTCCCGGTGGCCCCGTCGGCCAGCAGCCAGTCGCGGGTTCGCAGGAGGTCGGTCAGGGCATCGGGCATCCGTCATCTCCGCCGGGCAAGGTCGGACCTTTTCGCGCACCGGGCCCGGGCGCGCAAACGCATTTCATTCATCTGGAAGATTAGTGCCGCGCATGTCGGCGCGACGGGTCGGACCGCTCGCCGCGGGACAGGCGGCCCGACATGCGGTCAGTCGCGCAATTCGTTCATGACCTGCTCCTTGGCCTCGATCATCAGCGCGTCCATCTTCGCGCGGATCTCGGCGGCCGGGACCTTTTCGCCCAGGTCGCCGGACACCTTGCGCATCACGTCCTCGTCGCCGGCTTCCTCGAAATCGGAACGCACGACCTCCTTGGCGTATTTGGACTTGGCCTCGCCCTCCTTGCCCAGGATCTCGGCCGCCCATTCGCCCAGCAGGCGGTTGCGCCGCGCCTCGACCTTGAACTGAAGCTCGGCATCATGGGCGAACTTGCTCTCGAAACTCTTCTTGCGGTCGTCGAAGCTGGCCATCGCGGTCCCTTTCCGTGTTGCGTCCGCTACCGATATGCGCAGGCCGGCCGCCCCCCGCAAGCCGCTTCGCTTGGCAAAGCCGCGCCGGTCGCTTATGTGCGCACGAACCGCACCCGCCCCCCGGAGAGAGCATGGCCCGTCGCAAGAAGGTCTACGAAGGCAAGGCCAAGATCCTGTACGAAGGCCCCGAGCCGGGAACCCTCGTCCAGTATTTCAAGGACGACGCGACCGCCTTCAACGCGCAGAAGAAGGATGTGATCGACGGCAAGGGCGTGCTCAACAACCGCCTGTCGGAGTTCTTCATGGTCGGGCTGGGCCAGATCGGAGTGCCGACGCATTTCATCAAGCGGCTGAACATGCGCGAACAGCTGATCCGCCAGGTCGAGATCATCCCGTTGGAGGTGATCGTGCGCAACGTGGCCGCCGGGACCCTGTCCGCGCGGCTGGGCATCGAGGAGGGGACGCCGCTGCCCCGCCCGATCATCGAATTCTGCTACAAGGACGACAAGCTGGGCGACCCCCTGGTCGCCGAGGAACATATCCTGGCCTTCGGCTGGGCCACGCAGCAGGATCTCGACGACATCATCGCGCTGTCGCTCAGGGTCAACGACTTCATGACCGGCTGCATGCTGGCCGTCGGCATCAAGCTGGTGGATTTCAAGATCGAGATCGGCCGCGTCTGGGACAACGACTATCAGCGCCTGATCCTCGCCGACGAGATCAGCCCCGATTCGTGCCGACTGTGGGATATCGAAACCGGCAAGAAGCTGGACAAGGACGTGTTCCGCCGCGATCTGGGATCGCTCGCCGACGCCTATACCGAAGTGGCGCGCCGGTTGGGCGTGTTGCCGACCAATTCGGGGCCGGTCACGCGTCCGACCCTCATCAATTAGCGACGAACGCCGCGATCCGACCGCATTGTCGCCCCGCTGTCGCCCGCGAAGGGCGGCAACCTTCGATTCCGAGAGGTTCGAGGGCGGAGTCCAATCATGTTGCATCGCGACGATTTCGGCCGCGCTACGGGTACGGCGCTAGTGGACGCAAACGACATGTTGCGCCGCATGCTGCGCGCACAGGGGGATGACGGTCTGTCGCCACGACGTATCGATTTCGGCTTTCGCCGTGCCCGGCTGTTCGCGTCCAAGCCGGCGGATCTCGCGGCGAAGATCGAAGAACTCGGCTTGACGAAGCTGCCCGCCTCGGTGACCACGGGGGCCGAAGGGGACCTCGTGATGACGATCGAGGCCAGCCCCTACGCCGCCGATTTCGACAGGCTCGACGCGGTGTTGACGGATTTGGCCGCGGGATGCGGCTGGCGCAACGAAGGGTGGTCGTCCGTCGTTCGCGAAACCATCTGAGCGACCCGGGGGACGATGGCGATGAAGGCACGTGTGACGGTGATGCTGAAGGACGGCGTTCTGGACCCGCAGGGCGAGGCGGTGCGGCATGCGTTGGGCGCGATGGGCTTCGACGGTGTCGAGGGCGTCCGCCAGGGCAAGTTGATCGAGCTGGACCTGGCCCAGGGCACGACCGAGGCGGACGTGACCGCCATGTGCGAAAAGCTGCTCGCCAATACCGTGATCGAGAGCTACCGCATCGAGATGTAGGGAGTGCCGGCCCCGCATGATCGCGATGCGCGCCGCGGGAACGCGAGGCGCCCTTGTCGCGTTGATACCTCAGACCAACCTGCAACAGGAGGCATGCGATGAATTGGGATCAAGTCAAAGGCAATTGGAAGCAGTTTTCCGGTCAGGCCAAACAGCAGTGGGGCGAACTCACGGACGACGACCTGCAACAGGCTGAAGGCGATCGTGAGGTCCTCGAGGGCAAGATCCAGGAACGCTACGGCGACGACAAGGAGACCGCGAAGCGGAAGGTCGATCAATGGATCGACTCGCTCTGAGCTGACGCGCTGCCACGCGAGGCTCCGGCCCGTCCCTCCGGGGGCGGGCCGTTTTCGTCAGGGCAGGTCCTTCTGGAAATAGACCCGATCGAACTCGTCCTCCTGTCGTCGTTCGGTCTCCCGATAGCCCAGCCGGGGGTAAAGCCGCAGGTTCGCCGACATTCTGGCGTTGGTATAAAGGCGGACGGACTGCAGGCCTTCGCGTTCAGCGGCCACCTCGCAATGTGCGACAAGCGCGCGGCCGATGCCCCGCCCCTGCGCCACCGGATCGACGCCCACGCTCTCCAGAAGCATGTGATCGCACCGCCGGACATAGACAACGAACCCCGCCACGCCGCTCGCGTCTCGGGCCACATGGACGGCACGTGACGCGATCAGCCCGGCGAAATCGGCGTCCATCGGTGCCGGCCGTCGCCCGATCACGGGGATATAGCCGGCATAGGCGGCCTCGGCACAGGCGCGCACCGCCGACAGGTCGGACGGCCCGGCCACCTCGATCCGGATCATCGGTTGCCGCATATTCTGTCCATCCGGATATCTTCGACCGCCTCGGCGCGCTTTACAATCGCCGCGCGCCCGGCATCCTGCGTCGCAGCCGGAGGAGAGATCATGCGCGCAGCCGTCCTGCACACCTATCGCGAGCCGTTGACCGTCGAGGACGTGCCCGAGCCCGACTGCCCGTCCGACGGGGTCGTCCTGCGCGTGGCGGCCTGCGGCATCTGCCGGTCTGACTGGCATGGCTGGACAGGCGAGAACCCCCGGGTGAAGCCGGGCCAGATCGGCGGCCACGAATATTGCGGCGAAGTGGTCGAGGCCGGCCCCGACGCGCAGTTCGCCAAGGGCGACGTTCTGGTCGCGCCGTTCATCCTGGCCTGCGGGACATGCGCCGCCTGCCGGTCCGGCCACCAAAACACCTGTCCCGACCAACGCCTTCCGGGCTTCAGCGAGCCAGGCGCCTTTGCCGAGTACGTGGCCGTCCCGCGCGATCACAACCTGGCGCGTTTGCCCGACGGGCTTTCCCCCACGATCGCGGCCAGTCTTGGCTGCCGCGTCACGACGTCCTGGCACGCGCTGACGGGCCGTGCGGCCCTGCGGGCCGGCGAATGGCTGGCGGTTCACGGGACGGGCGGTGTCGGCCTGTCCGCGGCGCTGCTGGGCCGGGCGCTCGGCGCGCATGTGGTCGTCGTCGACGTCGTGCAGGAGAAGCTGGACCACGCGCTGTCGCTGGGTGTCGACGCGGCCGTCATGGCAGGCCCCGACACTGCGGCGGAGATCCGCGAGATCACCGATGGCGGCGCCCATGTCAGCGTCGAGGCGCTGGGCATTCCCGTCACGGTCGAGGCGTCGCTGCGCTGCCTGCGACCGCTCGGCCGGCATGTCCAGGTCGGCATGCCCGTCGGACGGCATGCAAGGATGGAAGTGGACATGAACGTCGTCTATGCCGGCAATCTCGCGCTTTACGGGACGCGCGGCATGCCGTCCTGGCGGTATCCATCGCTCCTCGGCTTGATCACGCGGGGTGTGGTCGATATGTCCCCGCTCATCGCCCGCGAGGTGGCGCTGTCGGACGTGTCCGGCGAATTGGCGGCCTTCGACGGGCCGACCCCGCCCGGCGTGGCGGTCATCACGGATTTCTCGCGTTAGGACCCCGCCATGCAAGCTGCCGTCCTCGTCTTCCCCGGCTCGAACTGCGACCGGGACCTTGCCGTCGCGTTCCGCGGGGCCGGGTTCGACGTCACGATGGTCTGGCACAAGGACACGGACCTGCCCGAGGGCACCGACGTGGTCGGCGTGCCCGGCGGGTTCAGCTATGGCGACTACCTGCGCTGCGGCGCGATCGCGGCCCGTTCGCCGATCGCGCGCGCGCTGGTCGCGCATGCGGATCGTGGCGGCTACGTCTTCGCGCCCTGCAACGGCTTCCAGATCCTGTGCGAGGCCGGCATGTTGCCCGGGGCATTGCTGCGCAACGGCGGGCTGAAATACATCTGCCAGACGGTGCCCCTGCGGGTGGAGGAGACCGAGAGCGCCTTCACCGCCGCCTATGACCTGGGCCAGACCATCGACATCCCGATCGCCCATCACGACGGCAACTACACCGCCGATGACGAGACGTTGCGCCGTCTGAACGGCGAGAATCTCGTGGCGTTCCGCTACGTGTCGACGCCCAACGGGTCGACGGACGGGATCGCGGGGGTGCTGTCGGCGAACCGGCGGGTGCTGGGCATGATGCCCCATCCCGAACGCGCGGCCGAACCGCTGCACGGCGGGACCGACGGCGCGGCTCTGTTCCGGGGGCTGGCGCAGGCCCTCGTTTCGGCCTGATCCCGCCGGCAGGCCCCAATGGCGCAAGGCGTGCGCCCGCCGATGCCGCGGCCGCATCCTTGAGGGATGGTCGGCTGCTGGTTACAGACGTTTCATGTCCTTGCGCGACCTGATCCGACTGCGGCCCGCCGCGCCGACGACCCCGGGCGGCACCGGCGCCGAGCGCGTGATGCCGCGGCTGTCCTGGACCGTGCGGGTCGGCATCGTCGCGATGATCGTCGCCGCAGGCGTCGCGATCTGGGTTGCCAACAGCCTGCTGACCGAACGCTTCGTCGAGACGACCCGCCAGCGGGCGGAACTGCGACAGTCGCTCTATGCCGGGGCGATCCTGTCGGAGCTGCAGCGCAATTCGGTCGTGCCCCTGCTGCTGTCGCGCGATCCGACCCTGATCCAGGCGTTGAACGCGCGCGATTTCTCGGCCTCCAGCCAGCGGCTGATCTCCTACGTCGACGAGATCGGCGCGGCCTCGATCCGGCTGATGGACATGGATGGCCGCACCGTCGCCGCCACCGACCGGGAGGAGTTGGGCAAGAACTACGGCGAAACCCCCTTCTTCACCGAGGCGGTGGATACGACGGACACCGTCTTCACGATCTTTCCCGACAGGACAGGCGCTTACGAGGCGAGCTTCAGTCGCGTCGTGCAGGACGGCGCGCGCCAGCTGGGCGTGCTGCAGGTGCAGGTGAACCTGTCGCAGTTCGAGAGCCGCTGGCGCGGCACGACGGCCGCCGTGGCCGTCACCGATGCGAGCGGGATCGTCATCCTGTCGACCGAACCGCGCTGGCGCGGCCAGCCGCTGGAGGACGCGATCGAGGCCACGTCGGTGCCGTCCGCGCTGGAGCGTGCGCTGGCGACGACCGGCGCGTTCGGCCCCGGGATCGAGGAGGGCTACCTGGCCGGCTCGGCCCTGATCCAGATGGAAACGCGCGTGCCGTTCCGCGGCTGGCGCTTGGTCAGTTTCACCAGCTACGAATCGGTGCGCGAACGGGTGAACGGCGTCTTGGCGCTGATCATCATGGGTTTCGCGCTGCTGCTGGCGCTGGGGTTCTACCTGCTGAACCGGCGGTCGCAGCTACGCTCGCTGCTGTTTCAACGCGAATCGGTGGAACTGCGGCGGCTGAACGACCGGCTGTCGAGTGAGATCGCCGAGCGCAAGCGCGTGCAGGAGGAGCTGAAGGAGACCGAGCAGTCGCTGGCGCAGTCGTCCAAGCTGGCCGCGCTGGGCGAGATGTCGGCCGCCGTCAGCCACGAGTTGAACCAGCCCCTGGCCGCAATGAAGACCTATCTGGCCGGCGCGCGCCTTCTGCTGCAGCGGCGCCGGTCGGACGAGGCCCTGTCGAGCTTCCAACGCATCGACGACCTGATCGACCGGATGGGCGCGATTACGAGGCAGCTAAAATCCTATGCCCGCAAGGGCGATGCGGCGTTCGAGGCGGTCGACGTGCGGCACGCCCTGTCGGCGGCGCTGACCCTGATGGAGCCACAGCTGCGGCAGGAGACCGTGCGTCTCAGCCAGATCATCCCCGACACGCCGGTCATGGTGATGGTCGATCGCTTGCGGCTGGAACAGGTCATCATCAACCTGGTGCGCAACGCGCTCGACGCGATGCAGGGGGCGGAGGAAAAGGAGCTCGACATCCTGCTGACGGCGGGCGAGGAGGTTTCGCTCTCGGTGCGCGACACGGGCCACGGCCTGAAGGACCCCGAAAAGCTGTTCGAACCGTTCTACACCACCAAGAAGCCGGGTGAGGGCGTCGGCCTGGGGCTGGCCATCTCCTCGGGGATCATCAATGACATGGGTGGGCGGTTGACCGCCCGGAACGCAATACGCGGCGGGGCGGTCTTTGAAGTCCGGCTGCCCGCGATAGACATAGCCCTCGACGCAGCCGAGTAGGAAGCACATGGCCGAGCAGACCAGGATCGCGATCGTCGACGACGAAACGGACATGCGGCAGTCGATCAGCCAGTGGCTGGCCTTGTCGGGCTTCGCCACCGAAACCTACGGCAGTGCCGAGGAGGCGCTCAAGAAGATCACGTCTGACTATCCGGGTGTCGTTATCTCGGACATCCGCATGCCGGGCATGGACGGGATGCAGTTCCTCAAGCGCCTGATGAGCGCGGACAGCAGCCTGCCGGTCATCATGATCACGGGGCATGGCGACGTGCCGATGGCGGTCGAGGCGATGCAGCTGGGTGCCTACGACTTCATGGAGAAGCCGTTCAACCCCGACCGCCTGACCGATCTCGCGCGCCGTGCCGCGCAGGCGCGCAAGCTGACGCTGGACAACCGGGCCCTGCGGCGCGAGCTGTCGGACGGGACCGTCCTGATGCGCAAGCTGATCGGGACGTCCCCGGCGATGGAGCGTCTTCGCGAGGACATCCTGGACCTGGGCCAGGCGGACACCCACGTGCTGATCGACGGCGAGACCGGCACCGGCAAGACGCTGGTCGCGCACGCGCTGCACGCCGTGGGCCCCCGTGCGGGGAAGACCTTCGCGTTGACCTCCTGCGCGGCGTTGGGCGAGGAGGAACTGGGCGCCAAGCTGTTCGGCCCCGTGACCGAAGGCGGCCTGCCGCTGGTCGAGGAAGCGCGCGGCGGGACGCTCGTGCTCGAGGATATCGAAGCGTTGCCGCTGGCGTTGCAGGCGCGGCTCCTGACGTTCATCAACGATCAGGGCACCCCGGCCGAGACGCGGATCGTGGCGATCCACAACGGCTCCGACCCCGAGAAGACGCTGGAGGACGCGCTTCGGCCGGACCTGTTCTTCCGGCTGGCGGCGATGAAGCTGGTCCTGCCGCCCCTGCGCAACCGGGGCGAGGACGTGCTGACGCTGTTCACGCATTTCGCCGAGAGCTTCGGCGAGGAATACGGCGCGACGCCGCCCCAGCTCTCCGCGCAGGAGGCCGCGCAACTGCTGCAGGCGCCCTGGCCGGGCAACGTACGGCAGTTGATCAACCTGGCCGAACGCGCGGTGCTGCAGCAGCGCCGGGGGACGGGCTCGATCTCGTCGCTTCTGATGTCCGATACGCAGGAGCAGGGCGAGACCGTCCAGGTCACGACCGAGGGCAAGCCGCTGAAGGAATATGTCGAGGCGTTCGAGCGGATGCTGATCGACAACACCATGCGCCGTCATCGCGGATCCATCGCCGGCGTCATGGAGGAGTTGTCCCTGCCGCGCCGGACCTTGAACGAGAAGATGGCGAAATACGGGTTGAGCCGGTCGAACTACCTCTGACCGGCGGGGGGTGGATTTGTCCGACGGGGGCGTGCACCGGATCGTCAGCCTGAACGCCTGGGGCGGACGCTGCTGGCCCGCGCTGCAGGGTTGGATCACGTCCGAACGCCCCGACATCCTTTGCCTGCAGGAAGTGACGCGGGCCCCGCGCAAGTCGCCGCCCTGGCTGCGCTATGTCGATCCCTTTCGCCAGCTCGACCAGCGGTCGGACCTGTTCGCCGACATCTCGGCCTGCCTGCCCGGACACCAGCCCTGGTTCGCGGGCGCGGCCCGCGGCCCGCTGACCGACGTGAACGGGCGGCAATGGCGGTCCGAGCACGGCATCGCCTGCTGGGTCGCCCCGCATCTGGCCGTGACCGAGCGCATGCAGGGCTTCGTCCACGGCCGCTTTCGCCGCGACGGCTGGGGGCCGGAGCCGGTGCCCCGCGCGATGCAGGTCATGCGTGTCGAGGACCCGGCCACCGGCCAGACGCTGGTCGTGGGCCACCTGCACGGGCTTCGCGACCCTGACGGCAAGGGCGACACCCCGGCGCGGGGGGCGCAGGCCCGGCGTATCCGCGCGATGTTGGACGGGTTGGCCGGACAGGGCGAGGGCGTCGTGCTGGCCGGCGACCTGAACGTGCTTCCGGGGTCCGAGACCTTCGACATCCTGGCCGAGGCCGGGCTTCGCGACCTCGTGGTCGAGAACGGCATCACGGACACGCGGACCGACCTTTACGAAGGCGCGGCGCGGCATGCGGACTACGTCCTGGTCAACGACCGCGTCTCCGTCGCCGGGTTCGACGTGCCGGCGCGACCGCTCCTGTCGGACCACCGACCGCTGATCCTGTCGGTCGACACCGGCTGAGCCGGCCATCGAACCGGATCGGCCATTGCCATCCGGGCCGGATTGTCACACATAGGTCGCACGGTCGTGCCGCCGGAAGGTCGGCGGTCGGGACCGGTTAGGATTCTTTCCCGTGCATCCATCGGCGCCGAACACGGTCCGCGCATCGGGGAAAGTTTGCGGGACGGCCTCGCGCCTCCCGGAGAGACGTCCGGACACACGACACCGGACAGTGAACGGACCCGCCGCGGGGCCCCGGACGGGGCACGGCGCGCGGATCGAACTGAGAGCCGCGATGACGCAGGACATGACAGCGACGGACGGGACGCGGCCAGGCCGCCCCGCTGACCTGTCGCCTGCGCGCGCCCCATCAAGACGACATGCCAGACGCGCGCCCCCCGGGGCACGGGTCCGCTGTCGCGGAAAGCAAAATGGCGAAGAAAATGCTGATCGACGCCACCCACCCGGAAGAGACCCGGGTCGTGGTGGCAGACGGAAACAAGGTTGAGGAGTTCGACTTCGAGAGCCTGAACAGGCGACAGCTTGCAGGCAATATCTATCTGGCGAAGGTGACGCGCGTGGAGCCGTCGCTGCAGGCCGCGTTCGTCGACTATGGCGGGAACCGTCACGGCTTTCTGGCCTTCTCGGAAATCCATCCCGACTACTACCAGATCCCCAAGGCCGATCGTGACGCGATCCTGGCCGAGGAGCGCGCGCTCGCCCGCGATCAGGAGGATGCCGACGACGCCGAAGCCGAGGCCGACGAAGCCGCGGACGCCGAGGCCGACGCCGAATCCGGAAACGAAGAGGCGAAACCCAAAAAGTCCCGTTCGCGCAGCCGGTCGCGTTCGCGCTCGCGTAAGAAGTCGGAAACGCCCGAATCCGCCGATGCATCCGCCGACGAAAGCGCGACCGATAACGGCGACGGATCGGACGCCCCGGCGCCGTCGCCGGAGGAGGAACCCTCGGCCAAGGCCGCGATCGCCGCGGACGAGGTGCAGGACGAGGGCGTCGTGAGCGGCAGCGCCGCCGAGCTTTCCGAGGCGGCCGCCGCCCCCTCGGGTAGCGAGGACGCGGGCGATGAAAGCGAAGACGATGGCGGTCCCGCCCGGACCATCGCGGAAAGTGCCGGCCTGGAAGACGAGACCGTCAGCGACGACAAGGGTGCCAGCGCCACCGAGGCCACGCCCGACGCCGATCCTGCCGTCCAGTCCGAAGGAACCGAGGGCGCCAGCGAGGTCGAGGCCCTGCCCGAGCCGATGGGAATGGAGACGGTCGATCTGGGATCGGACAGCACCGTCGAAACCCCGGTCGAGGACGCCCCGTCCGAGTCCGCGCCCAGGAAATCCCGTTCGCGCAGCCGCAAGAAGCCGGCCGAACCGGCCGAGAAGGATTCCGCCGTCGAGACCGTGGCCGACGACGACACCGCCGAAGACATCCGCCCGGCCCGGCCGACGCGGACGCGCGCGCGCAAGTATAAGATCCAGGAGGTCGTGAAGGTCCGCCAGATCATGCTGGTGCAGGTCGTCAAGGAGGAGCGCGGTAACAAGGGCGCCGCGCTGACGACGTATCTGTCGCTGGCCGGCCGGTACTGCGTGCTGATGCCCAACACCGCGCGGGGCGGCGGGATCAGCCGCAAGATCACCAACGCCGCCGACCGCAAGAAGCTCAAGGAGATCGCGTCCGAGATCGACGTGCCGCAGGGCGCGGGCCTGATCGTGCGGACCGCGGGCGCCAAGCGTACCAAGACCGAGATCAAGCGCGACTATGAATACCTTCAGCGCCAGTGGGAACAGGTGCGCGAACTGACGCTCAAGTCGATTGCGCCCGCGCCGATCTACGAGGAGGGGAACCTCATCCACCGCTCGATCCGCGACCTCTACAATCGCGACATCGACGAGGTGATCGTCGAGGGCGAGGCCGGGTATCGCGACGCCAAGGACTACATGAAGCTGATCATGCCGTCGCATGCGAAGAACGTGAAGCAGCACCCGACCGGCGGGCAGCCGCTCTTCGCCAAGCACGGCGTCGAGAGCTATCTGGCGGCGATGTTCAATCCGACGGTGCAGCTGCCGTCCGGCGGCTATATCGTCATCGGCATTACCGAGGCGCTGGTTGCGGTCGACGTGAACTCGGGCAAGGCCACCAAGGAAGGCTCGATCGAGGAGACGGCGACCAAGACCAACTTGGAAGCCGCCGACGAGGTGGCGCGCCAGATGCGCCTGCGCGACCTGGCCGGGCTGATCGTCATCGACTTTATCGACATGGACGAGCGCAAGAACAACGCCGCCGTCGAGAAGCGCCTGAAAGACGCGCTGAAGAACGACCGCGCCCGCATCCAGGTGGGCCGGATCTCGGGCTTCGGCCTCCTGGAGATGTCGCGCCAGCGGCTGCGCCCCGGAATGCTGGAGGCGACGACGCAGGCCTGTCCGCATTGCCATGGAACGGGCCTGATCCGGTCCGACGATTCCGTCGCGTTGCAGATCCTGCGTGCGATCGAGGAGGAAGGCGTCAAGAAGCGCTCCCGCGAAGTGCTGCTGAAGGTCCCGGTCGACATCTGCAACTATCTGATGAACGAGAAGCGCGAGCATCTCGCAGCGATCGAGGCGCGCTACGACATGGCCGTGCGCGTGGTGGCCGAGCCGTCGATGGTCGCGCCCGACTACGCCATCGAGAAGTTCAAGACGGCCACCCGCATTGTGCCGAAGCCTTCGAACGTGATTCAGATGGACACGTCCTGGACCTCGGCCGAGGACGAGGCGGACGACGCCGATGGCGATGTGATCGAGGACGAGGCGCCTGCCGCGAACGACGCCGATCAGGGCGGCGAGGTCCGGGCCGAGCGCCATGGCGGAGATGACGGCGCGCCGAAGAAGAAGCGCCGCCGCCGGTCGCGCCGCAAGAAGGGCGGAAACGGCGACGACGCGACGCAGGATCGCACGGAGGACCCGAAGGCCGAGGCGGCGCAGGGCGCCGAGGTGGCCGAGCCGATCGAGGCCGGGGCCACCCAAGGGGACGTGGCGAACGCGCCCGCGGCGGAGGACGGGGCGCCCAAGTCGAAGTCCCGCTCGCGCAGCCGGTCGCGCTCAAAGAAGCCGACCACTTCGGATCAAGGCGGGGCGGCCGAGGCGGCCGACGTGCCGGAGGCCGCCCCCGATGCCGCACCCGAGGCGGCGGAGGCCCCGGCGGAGGAGACCCCGGTAGCCGAGAAGCCCAAGGCCAAGCCGCGCACCCGTGCCAAGGCACCGGCGCCGTCGACCGAACCGACAGTCGAAGACGACGCCGGCGGTTCGGGCGCGCAGGCCGAGCCGGAGCGTTCCGAGCCGGAACCCGACATGCCGGAGGTCGTTGCCGAGGCTCCGGCCAAGCCGAAACGCAAGGGCTGGTGGTCCTTCGGCGGCTGACCGACCGCCTTTCGAACCGCGGGACGGGGCGTCGCAGGGCGCCCCGTTTTCCGTTTCAGGGCCAGGTGCCGGATCGGATCCTTCGTCGGGCCCGAATTCGGCCACGCGGGCGGAACGCCACTGGCCCCGGGTCGTCCGCCACCGGACGCATTGACCCCGGCGCGCCGGCCGGGGCATCTGTGCCGCCAAGTATCGGAGGGCTGCATGGCAGGCGCAACACGGTTATCCGACCGCTCGCAGGTGGATCCGTTCATCGTGATGGATGTGATGGAAGCGGCCCGGCGCGCCGAGGCGGCGGGCCGTCGCGTCATCCACATGGAAGTGGGCCAGCCGGGCACGCCCGCCCCGACCGCCGCCCGCCACGCCCTTGCCGCCGCCATGGGGGCGGGACCGCTCGGCTATACCGTCGCGCTGGGCCTGCCGGAGCTTCGCGCGCGCATCGCACGCCTTTATCGCGACTGGTACGACGTCGATCTGGACCCGGGCCGCGTGGTGGTCACGGCCGGCTCTTCGGCCGCGTTCCTGCTGGCGTTCACGGCGCTTTTCGATGCGGGTGACCGGGTCGGCCTGGGGCTGCCGGGGTATCCGTCCTACCGCCAGATCCTGCGCGCGCTGAGCCTGCGGGACGTGGGCATCGAGACGCGGGCGGAGGATCGGTTCCAGCCGCGCGCCACTGATTTGCCGGACGATCTGGCCGGGTTGATCGTGGCCTCGCCGTCGAACCCGACGGGGACGATGCTGGATCGCGCCTCGATGGCCACCCTGATCGACGCCTGCCAGGCGCAAGGCACGGCCTTCATCTCGGACGAGATCTATCATGGCATCCAGTACGGCGACCGCGCGGTCAGTGCGCTGGAGGTGTCGGACGACGTCTACGTCGTAAACTCCTTCAGCAAGTATTTCAGCATGACCGGGTGGCGGATCGGATGGATGGTCGTGCCCGAGGGTCATGTCCGCACCTTGGAACGCCTGGCCCAGAACATGTTCATCTGCGCGCCCCACGCCTCGCAGGTCGCCGCGTTGCATGCCATGGACGCCGAGGCGGAGCTGACTGCTAACCTGTCGATCTACGCCCGCAACCGTCAGCTTATGCTGGACCGGTTGCCGGGCGCCGGTTTTCCGCGGATCGCGCCGCCGGACGGGGCCTTCTACGTTTATGCGGATGTGTCGGATTTGACCGGGGACAGTGTGGCGCTGGCGGCCGAAATCCTGGATCGCGCGGGCGTGGCCGTCACGCCGGGGGTCGATTTCGACCCGGGGCGCGGGGCTCGGACGCTGCGGTTCAGCTATGCGCGCGCGACCGAAGATATCGAGGAGGGGCTGGACCGCCTGGCCGCCTTCATGGGGTCGCGATGATCCGGCTGGCCCTGCTCCTGATTGCCTGCCTGGCCGGCGGCGCCCCTTCGGCGCATGAGTTCAACGCCCGGGCGCCCGTCCTGGGCGTGGAGGCGCGAGAGATGCGGCGCGGGGCCGAGATCGGCATCGCACTGGCCCAGCCGGTGCCTTGGCGCGTCTTCGTCGAGGTCGATCCCTGGCGGCTGATCCTGGACACGTCCGAGGTCGATTGGACCGGCCTCGACACCACCGCCTTCGCCGCGTTCGGGCCGGTACTTTCCGGCCGGATCGGGCCGGGCTGGTCGCGGCTGTCGGTCGAATTGCACGGCCCCGCACATATCGAACGGGCCTGGATGACGACCGGGGACACGCCGCGGATCAACGTCCTGCTGAGCGACGGGGCGGGGCGAACCGGGCCGCTCGTGTCGCAAGGCTGGGACCACGATCCCGAACCGGTGGAGACGGTGATCCGCCCGCGCCAGACGGGCGACGGGCCGCTCGTCATTGCGCTCGACCCAGGCCATGGCGGCGTCGACCCGGGGGCCGAGCGGGGCGGCGCGACCGAGGCGGACATGATGCTGCGCTTCGCGCGCGAGTTGGCGGAGGTGCTGCGCCGGGAGGGCCACACGGTCGTCCTGACGCGGGAGGGCGACGAGTTCGTCGGCCTGCGCGGCCGCACCTCGATCGCGCGGGCGGCGGGGGCGGACCTGATGATCTCGCTTCACGCCGATGCGGTCGAGGGCGGGGGCGCGCAGGGCGCGACGGTCTACACGCTGTCGAGCGGGAACGGCGATGCCCTGGCCGCCGAGATCGCACAACGCCATGCCCGCAGCGACCTGCTGCTGGGTGTGACGCTGCCCGAACAGGGTGACGAGATCGCGCAGATACTTGTTGAACTCGCGCGCGCGGAAACGGCGCCCCGTGCCTCCATGCTGGCGGATGCCCTGGTTACGTCGCTGGCCGCAGAGGGCGTGCGCCTTCATAAGCGACCGCGACTGGGCGGGCGCTTCACCGTCCTCAAGGCGCCCGATATCCCGTCCGTCCTGCTGGAGCTGGGCTTCATGTCCGATCCGCAGGACCTGGCCAACCTCACCTCGCCCGAATGGCGCGCGCGCATGGCCACGGCGATTGCGCGGGGTATCGAGGCCTGGGCCGAGGCCGACGCGGTCGAGGCGCTGCGCCTGCGCCGATAGTCGCGCTCCGGCCTCACGTGGAATTGAACGCGGAACCTCATCTCCGCCATGCGCGGCGGACTGCCCCGACGCCGCCATCGCTTTGACCTGCTCCGGCGGCGGGCGTATATCTCGGGCGCGGAACCACCGGGCAGGACGGACGAGATGGCGAAGACGGCGATCAGGGCGGTCGGCACGACCCTATGGAATGCTGCCACGGCGACGGGGCTGTTCCTGCTGTCGATCATGGGCGGCATCTTTTCGGCGGTCACACTGGGCGTCATCGCCGCCGCCGTGACGATCGGGGGCGTGCTGTGGATGTATGGTCGCGACCTGCCGAACCACGAGCAGCTGGCCCAGTACACGCCGCCCACGATCAGCCGGATCTATTCGAGCGAAGGTCGCCTGATGGACGAATTCGCACGGGAACGGCGTCTGTTCACGCCCGCCCAGGAGATCCCGGACCTGGTCAAGCAGGCCTTCATCTCGGCCGAGGACGGCGCCTTCTATGTCCATGCCGGCTATGACCCGATGGGCATGATCAAGGCCGCCATCGACGCCGCGCAAGGAAAGCGCCTGCGCGGCGCATCCACGATCACGCAGCAGGTGATGAAGAACTTCCTGCTGTCGTCGGACCGGTCGGCGGAACGCAAGATCAAGGAGATCATCCTCGCCTCGCGCATCGAGGAGACGCTGGACAAGGAAGCGATCCTCGAACTCTACCTCAACGAGATCTTCCTGGGGCAGAACAGCTATGGCGTGGCGGCCGCCGCGCAGACCTATTTCAACAAGACGCTGGCCGAAGTGACGCTGGAGGAAGCCGCCTATCTGGCCATCCTGCCCAAGGCGCCGTCCGACTATCATCCGGTTCGCCAAGCCGAACGCGCCATCGACCGCCGCAACAACCTCGTGTTGCGTGAGATGTTCGAGAACGGCTATATCACCCGCGCCGAGATGGAGGAGGCGCAGGCGAAGCCGCTCCTGACCGTGCAGTCCGGCCACTATCAGCCGTTCCGCGCCGCGCTGCCGCCGCGCGACTACTTCACCGACGAGATCCGGCGCCAGTTGACGCGGGACTTCGGCGAGGAGGAGTTCTTTACCCAGGGCTTCAACGTCCGCGCCACCATCGACGCCGAGATGCAGGACGTCGCCGCCCGGGCCCTGCGCAGCGCGCTGGAGCAGTACGACCGCTCGTCCGGGATCTGGCGCGGCACCGGCAAGACCATCCCGGCCGAGGCCCTTGCGGCGGAGGAGACCTGGCGCGAGGCGCTGTCGAAGGCCGACGTGGCGCGCGATATCGATCTGGACAGTCGCTGGCACCCCGCCGTGGTCCTTGACGTGGCCGACCAGACCCTGACCCTGGGCGCCGAGGACGTGGATGGGACCGTCAGCGTCCCGCGCGAAGACATCCAATGGATGCGCGGCAATTTCTTCGACAATTTCGAGCCCGGGGACGTCGTCCACGTGCGCCGCATGACCGAGGATGCCTCGGGCGACCTGATCCGCTGGTCGCTGCGACAGGTGCCCGAGGTGCAGGGCGGTTTCATGGCGATGGACGTGAACACGGGCCGTGTCCTGGCGATGCAGGGTGGCTTCAGCTATCAGCATTCGGTCTTCAACCGGGCGACGCAGGCCACGCGTCAGCCCGGGTCCAGCTTCAAGCCGTTCGTCTATGCGGCCGCGCTCGACAGCGGCTATCAGCCCAACACGATCGTCGTCGACGCCCCCATCGAGATCCGCGCGGGCGGCGAGATCTGGCGGCCGAAGAACGCGTCCAACCGCTTCTACGGTCCGGCCCCCCTGCGCACGGGGATCGAGCGGTCGCGCAACCTGATGACGGTGCGTCTGGCACAGGACGTGGGCATGGGCACCGTCGCCAGCTATGCCGAACGGTTCGGCGTCTATGACCGGATGGACGAGCTTCTGGCGAACTCTCTCGGCTCCCAGGAGACGACGCTCTACAAGATGGTCGCGGCCTACGCGATGTTCGCCAATGGCGGCGAGCGGGTGGAGCCGACGCTGGTCGACCGCATCCAGGACCGCTACGGCCGCACCGTCTACAAGCACGACCAACGCAGTTGCGAGGAATGCGAGCAGTTCGCCTCGCTCCCCGAAGGACTGGGGCCCCGCATCGTGTCGAATCGCGAACGGGTGATGAACGCCATCACCGCCTATCAGTTGACGTCGATGATGAAAGGCGTGGTCGATCGCGGCACGGCCTCGAAGACGGTGAACCTGCCGGTTCCGATCGCGGGCAAAACCGGCACGACCAACGATGCGAAGGATGTCTGGTTCGTCGGCTTCTCGTCCACCATCGTGGCGGGGTGCTATATCGGCTACGATCGCCCGCGCAGCATGGGCCGGGGAGCGTCGGGCGGCGGCATGTGCGGCCCCGTCTTCCAGGAGTTCATGCGCGAGGCGATCAAGAAATACGGCGCCGGTCCGTTCGAGGTCCCCGAAGGCGGGCATTTCGTCAAGATCGACCGCTTCACCGGCGCGCGCCTGCCCGACGACGCGTCGGGCCCCAACGTCGTGGCCGAGTATTTCCGCGATGGCGAGGACCCGTTCATCGGTCTGGGTGGCGGCACCGTCATCGACGGCGGCTTCGCCATGGCCGGGGATCTGCCGCTGTTCGGGCGTGGCGAAAGCGACGACCAGCCGGCGAGCGCGGTGCAGGTGGAGACCTCCACAGGCCGCACGGTCGTCGTGCCGGGCCGCGCCACCTTCGGCACGCTGTCCTCGGGGGGGCTGTACTGACGCCCGGCCGCCTTGCCGCCGCGGCGGGCAGGGGTTAGGTCAGCCGTCGATCGGTCCGTCCTTCGGAGGCAATGGTGCGCGCGGAAGTCCAGAACAATGTCGAGACCATCGAGAAGTCGGTCGCCCTTCTGAAGCGGCGCCTGGACTGGGAGACCGCGCCCCATCGGCGCGAGGAATTCGACGCGATGATCGAGGACCCGACCCTCTGGGACAACCCGGAGCGGGCGCAGAAGCTGATGCGCGACCGCCAGGCGCTGATGGACGCGATCGAGGGGATCGAGACGCTGGAACGCGAGACGCGCGACAATGTCGAGATGATCGAGCTGGGCGAGATGGAGGACGACGCCGAGGTCGTGGCCGAGGCCGAGGTCGCCATCGCGCGCCTGGTCGAGACCGCGGCCGAGAAGGAGCTGGAGGCATTGCTGGACGGCGAGGCCGACGGCAACGACACCTTCCTCGAGATCAATTCCGGCGCGGGCGGAACGGAGAGTTGCGACTGGGCCAACATGCTGGCGCGGATGTACACGCGCTGGGCCGAAAAACGCGGCTACGACGTGGATCTGCAATCCATGACCCCGGGCGAGGAGGCGGGCATCAAGTCCGCCGCCTACAAGATCAGCGGCAAGAACGCCTATGGCTGGTTGAAATCGGAATCGGGCGTCCACCGCCTCGTGCGGATCAGCCCCTATGACAGTTCGGCCCGGCGGCACACGTCCTTCTGTTCGGTCTGGGTCTATCCGGTCGTGGACGACGATATCGAGATCGAGGTCGCGCCGAACGACATCCGCATCGACACCTATCGGTCGTCGGGCGCGGGCGGCCAGCACGTGAACACCACCGACTCCGCCGTGCGGATCACCCACATTCCGACCGGCATCGTCGTGACGTCGTCCGAGAAGTCGCAGCACCAGAACCGCGATATCGCGATGAAGGCGCTGAAATCGCGCCTGTACCAGATGGAGCTGGACCGGCGGAACGCCGAGATCAACGCCGCCCATGAGGCGAAGGGCGATGCCGGCTGGGGCAACCAGATCCGGTCCTACGTCCTGCAACCCTATCAGATGGTCAAGGATCTGCGCACCGGCTACGAGACGTCGGACACGCAAGGGATCCTCGATGGTTCACTCGACGGGGTGATGGCCTCGGTTCTTGCATCGGACGCCTCGGGCAAGAGCCGGGCCGACGCCACGGGCGGCTAGCGCACGCCGTCCACCACGTTCGCCAGCAGGAACGCCGCCTGCCGTGCGCCGTCCTCCTCGGCAATGGCACGGCCCAGTTCGCCGGCTGCGGCGTAGTCGAACCGGTCGAGAAGGGCGCGCAGAGGGGCGATCGCCCTGTCCGCGGCGAAGCGCCGGACGGGCAGGGTGACGGCCACGCCGAGACGTTCCAGCCGCGCGGCATTGTCGGGCTGATCGCCCCCGACCGGCACGACCATCTGCGGCCGCGCGGCGCGCAGCGCCTCGGCACTCGTTCCGATGCCGCCATGGTGCAGGATCGCGGCCGCCTGCGGAAACAGGGGGGCGTGCGCGGCGTAGGGCAATGCCAGTATGTCGGGGCCGCTGGGGACCTCGGCCTTGCCGTGCAGCAGGACGGCGCGGACGCCCAGCGCCCTGGCCAGCTTGACGGCCTCGGGCCAGAACTCCGATCCACCGAGCGACTGCGCGATGCTGCCCAGGGTGATGATGAGCGGGGGCGGTCCGGCATCCAGCCACGACTGCGCTTCGGGCGTCAGCTCGCCCTCGGGCGCGGGCGGGAAGCCGACCGCGCGCCATTCGTCGCGTCGATCTGCGGGCAGGGGGGCGAAGCGCGGCGACCAGAGGCCCAGCCGCAACGGCACGCGCGCCCCGTGATCCAGCAGCGGCGTCCCCGGCTGCGGCAGCAGGTCCAACCCTGCGCGGACCCGCGACAACGGGCGTTTATGCGCAAGCCGGAGGATGCCGCGCGCGGCCCCCATCACGCCGCGGTTCCACAAGCGCGCGGCACCGGTTCGCGGCTGCGGCACCGACAGGCCGACGCCCCGGCCGCGCGGCGGATCGAGGGGCGAGAACATCAACATCGGCTGCAGGACGAGCGGTACGAATGGCAACCCCAGGCGTTCGGCGGCCAGGGGCGCGAAAAGGGCGAAGGATGTCGCCGCGACGCAGGCCGTGCCGCGGCAGACCTCCTCCATCTCGGGGACCAGCTCCGGCAGCATGGGAATGGCGACGTTGCGCAGAAGCGGGGTCGGGTCGCGCAGGACCGCGGCCGCGATCTCGTCCCGCGTCAGGCCCAGCCGGTCACAGATTTCGGCCTGCGACGGCCCGATCGGCGTCGCCAGCAGCCCCCAGCGGCGCGCCATGTCGCAATCCTCGGGCGACAGGGCCAGCCGGACCTCGATCCCCCGGTCGGTCAGCGCGCGGGCGATCGACAGGACCGGATAGAGATCGCCCAGCGATCCCAGCGTCGTCAGCACGATGGCACGCCGGGCCCGGTCGGGGATGCGTCCCTCCAGCCCCGGCAGACGCGAGACCCCGCTCCATTGCAGGGGCGGGGTCCGCTGATGTTCGTCCATGTTGTCGCGACTCAGCCCTTGGGGGCCTCCACGGGCTTGTGCACGGCACCGGATTTCGGTGCCCCGCCCAGCGGATCGTCCTGCCGCTGGACCGCGCCCTCGAAATGCGCGCCGGATTCGATGGCGATGGTCTTGTGGATGATGTCGCCCTCGACGCGCGCGGTCGACGTCAGCCGGACCTTCAGGCCGCGAACGCGACCGATGACGCGGCCGTTGACGACGATGTCGTCGGCGATCACCTCGCCCCGGACGACGGCGCCTTCGCCGACGGTCAGGAGGTGGGCCTGGATATTGCCCTCGACCTCGCCCTCGACCTGGATGTCGCCGGACGTCTTGATGTCGCCCTTGATGATCAGATCCGACGACAGCGACGACGCCGCGACCTTGGATTTCATCGCCGCCTGGCCCGCGCCCAACTCAAGGCTCGCCGGTTTGGTGGGCGGCTGCGAAGCGGGCGGCGTGCTGCCGCCCGTCGGTGCGGAAGGCTTGTCGGAGGTGTCGCCCCCGGGCTGATTGACTTTCGATTTAGAAAACATCCTGACCTGCGTTTATGAAGGTTACCGGGTTCAGGGCCTGACCGTTTCGCCTGACCTCATAGTGGAGATGCACGCCGGTCGACCGTCCGGTGGTCCCCATACCACCGATGTTCTCGCCGCGCGAGACCCTTTGCCCGACCCGGACATTGATCGAGCTGAGATGCGCGTAGCGCGTCTCGAAGCCCAGCGGGTGTCGGATCTTGACCAGTTTGCCATAGCCCGACTGCCAGCCGGCGTGGGTCACGGTGCCTTCGGCGGTGGCGAGGATCGGCGTGCCGCGGCTCGCCGCGAAATCCATGCCCGAATGCATCCGGCCCCAACGCGGCCCGAATCCCGATGTCCGCCGATGAGGCGCGTTCACGGGATGGGCGAGCGGCAGGCTCTCTGCGGCGAGCCGGTACATGTCCACGTCCTCGATCCGATCCAGCAGGCGGTTTGCCCGGGCGGTGTCGGTATCGGGCATCACGGGGCCGCCGCGCGTCGAGACGACGACCGGTTCCAGCGGACCACCCTGGCCGGTATAGCCGCTGCGCACGGTGCTGAGGATCGCGTCCGACGAGATGCCGGCGCGGTCGAACACCCGCTCCAGCGGGGCCATCGAGGTTTCCAGCGCCTCTTCCAGGCGGCTGAAGATGCGATCGTTGCGGTCGGCCACGACCTCGGCCATCGCCTCCATTCGCGAAATCTCGGCATCGGCGCCCATCGCCACCACGACGGCCTCGTCGCGGGCCAGGGCCGTGGCATCCAGAACCTCGGCCAGTGCCTCGGCGGTCGCGGCGGAATCGGCGGCGAGGCGCTCGGCCAGGGCCGCGGCTTCCGGGGCGTCCTCCAGCCTGGCTTCCAGCGTGTCAATCTGGTCGCGCGCCTCGTTGCGTTCGGCGACGGTGCGGCGAAGGGTGCGCTGGATGACCTCGATCCCGGTCTCCAGCTCGCGCACGCGCTGTTCGGACGCGAGCACGGTGCCCTGCATTTTCGAGACTTCGTCGAGCGCCGAATAGAACCGGTCCAGCGCCTGCTCGGCTTCGGCGGCGCGGATGTCGCGCTCCGACGACAGTGCGGCCAGCCGGGTCTCGTAGGCGATCTGCGCGCGGGCCGTCTGGTCGCGGGCGGACCCGGATGCGACCGTTCCGATCAGGAAGAACGACGTGACCACGACGGTCCAGCCGAGAACGAGCGCGCCGCCTAGAAGGACGCTCGCCTGCGTCAGGGGGCGCATGCGCACGAAACGCGTGCCTTCCTCGGATTTCAGAAACAGTCGCTGCTCCGGCAGGTGACGTTCCAGACGTGCGTTCAGTCTGTCCGACAGGCGTTGCTTCACGTCTGTCTCCCTATGTTGTGGCCGAACGTCTGTCCCACGTCGCGGTCCCGTTCCCCGTGGCCCTCTTGTCACGAAGGCTCAAGTTCCCGCGATTTCTATGGAACCGCCGGAAGAGAGGCAACCGCAGCCGCCCCCGAATCGGGCGTTCGCGGCAGATTCCCGCCGGGAAATCATCAGACCGAATCGGTCAGCGGCCAGTAGAAATCGGGCGGCAGGCCCGCATCCGCGCGCTTCTCCTCGTTGAAGGGTGGGCGCAGGGGGCCGTGGAAATACCGGCGGACCAGATCGTGGAACATGTCCTTGGGGTCATGATCATGTCGGCCGCAGAGGAAATGAAACCACTTCGACCCATAGGCGACATGCGCGACCTCCTCGGCATAGATCGTCTCGAGGGCCGAGACCGCGCCATCCTCGCCCGCGCGGCGGAACACGTCGATCATGCCCGGCGTCACGTCCAGCCCCCGCGCCTCCAGCACCATCGGCACGACGGCCAGCCGCGCCATCAGGTCGCCCTCCGTCTCCTCGGCGGCGCGCCACATGCCGGCATGGGCGGGCAGGGCGCCGTAATGGGACCCCGCCGCCTCCAGGCAATCGGCCATCAGACCGAAATGCTTGGCCTCGTCGTCGGCGGCCTGCGTCCAGTCGTCGTGGAAGCCCGGCGGCAGCCGAACATGGGCAAACCGCGCGATGATGTCCCAGTGCAGGTCGACGGCGTTCAACTCGATATGCGCGACGGCATGCAGCAACGCGATCCGCCCCGCGACCGTGCCGGGCTTGCGGCGCGGGACGTCGCGGGGCGGCAGCAGTTCCGGCGCATCGGGGCGCGACGGACGGGGCGGAGGCGACACCGCCCCGACCGGGATCGGCGCACCGCCCGCCCGCGCAGCGCGCCAGGCCGCCGCGTGCCGACGCGACAACGCGGCCTTGGCACGGGGGTCGGGGGTCGTCAGCACCTCGACGGCCATCGCGCTGAGCGTGGTCACCTGCGAACGGCCTCCAGCACGGCATCGACATGGCCGGGGACCTTCACCTTGCGCCAGACCTCGCGCACGATGCCCTCGCCGTCGATCAGGAAGGTCGCCCGCTCGATCCCCATATAGGTTTTGCCATACATGTTCTTCTCGACCCAGGTGCCGTAGTCCTCGCAGGTCGTGCCGTCCGCGTCGGAGGCCAACAGCACCTTCAGGTCATGCTTGGCGGCGAACTTGTCGTGCTTGGCCACCGGGTCCTTGGACACGCCGACGACGGTGGCGCCCGCCGCCTCGAAATCGTCCAGCGCCTCGGAGAAGGCGATGCCCTCCTTGGTGCAGCCGGGCGTGTCGTCCTTGGGGTAGAAATAGAGCACGACCTTGCGCCCCCGCAGGTTCGACAGGGCGACGCGGCCGTCCCCGGCGGTGGGCAGGTCGAAGTCGGGGGCCGGCGTTCCGGGTGTGATGTCCTGTGGCATGGCGATCTCCCAATGGCTGTGATGTCCGGTGGGACTTGGAACCCGGCCCGGGGCGGGTCAAGATGGACCCTCACCCCGAGGTTCGCGCCAACATGACCCAGACGCCCCCCGATCGGAAGCGCCGCGCGATCCGTGTCGTGCTGCTGGCGCTCGTGATCCTGGCGGGGCTTCTCGGTGGCACGGCCTGGCGGCTGACGCGGGCGCCGATCGCGTTGCCGGATTGGGCCGTCGCCCGGGCCGAGGCGCGGATATCCCGGTCGCTCGCGCCCCGTGCCCTCGATCTGGGCGAGGTGGCACTGGCCTATGACATGCAGGCGCACGCGCTGCGCTTTCGCCTACGCGACGCGGCCCTGGTGGAGCCGGACGGTGCGGCCACGGTCGCGGTGCCGGATGCGCATATGTCGCTCGATGCGGGGGCGTTGGTGCGTGGGAAGCTGCGGCCCCGGCGGATCTCGGTCGAGGGGCTGGCGATCGACGTGACGCGCGATGCCGACGGCCGATTCTCCCTGGCCTTCGGTTCGGGCGGCGGGGCGCTGCCGGGCACCTGGGCCGAAGCGCTGGAGACACTCGACGCCGCCCTCGCCACCCCGGCCATCGCCGAGCTGTCGGAGGTCGTGGTCGACGGCGTCGTGATCCGGTTCCGCGACGCGGTGACGGGCCTGTCGCAAACCGTGCAGGACGGGCAACTCGCCTGGCGACGTGAAGGGGACGTCGTGCGCCTGTCGCTGACTTCGGGCCTCCGGCTGGGCGGCCAAGTCGCGCGGGGGGCGGTCACGTTGACGCGGCGACTGAACGCGGCCGGATCGGGGCAGGGGGCCGACGCGCGCGTCGTCGTGACCGACCTGTCGCTGCCGGGCCTGTCCGCGGCACTGCCGGCCGTGCCCGCGCTGACGCTGGTGCGGGGCGACGTGTCAGCCAGCGCCACGATGAGCGTGGCCCCGGACGGCACGCCCGGACCACTGCGCGGGCGGGTGGAGGGCCGGGGTCTGGTGGCGACCGACCGGCCGCGCATGACGCTGGACCGGGCGGTGCTGGCCTTCGACTGGCTTCCGGGATCGGGCCGCATCGGCCTGGGCGAGATCGCGGCCTCCTCCGACGAGGTGTCCCTGCGCGCCGAGGGTCAGATCCTGCTGGAGGACGGGCTGACCGGCCCGGTTCAGGCGCAGTTGCGCCTCGGGCCCACGACCCTCGACCCCGAGGGTGTATTCGATCGCCGCGTGGCGTTCGAGCAGGGCGTATTCGAGGCGCGCCTGACCCAGCGCCCGCTGGCCCTGAACGTTGGACAGGCGATGCTCGCCGGGCCTTCGGGCACGGCGCGCGCCTCGGGGCGGCTGGCCTTCGTGCCCGAAGGCGTGGATGGGTCGCTGACGCTGACCGTGCCCGAGATGAGCGTGGCCGACCTGACCGCCCTCTGGCCGCCGGAGTTGCTGGCGCAGTCGCGCGGGTGGTTCACCAACAATCTGCTCGGGGGGCGGGCGCTGAACGCGACGGGACTGATCCGGCTGCGTCCCGGCACGCCGCCCGAAGCGGCGGCCAGCTTCGACTTCACCGGCGGATCGTTCCGCTACATGCGTTTCATGCCGCCCGCCCGGGACGTCACCGGCGCGGCGCAGCTCAGTGGAGCGCGGCTGGTGCTGCGCGTGGATGAGGGCACTGTCCCGGCGATCGGGCCGGACGGGGCCCCCGATGCGGCGGAGGCACCGGGCCTTGTCGACATCGCGGGCACGACGTTCACCATCCCCGACACGGCCGCGCGTCCCGCCACCGGCGAGATCGACCTGCATGCCCGGGGGCGGATCGGCGAGATCCTGACACTGCTGGACAATCGACCCTTTCGCCTTCTGGAGCGGCTGAACAAGACCCGCGACCTGGCGACCGGTCGGGCCGAAGCGCGGGTGACCGCGAACCTGCCCTTGCGCCGGGGAAACGCGCCGGCCGACATTGTCTATGACGTCGCGGCGACGCTGCGCGACGTGGAAAGCCGCCGGTTGATCCCCGGTCGCGTGCTGGCCGCGCCGCGCCTTTCGCTTTCGGTCGATGCCACCGCGGTGCAGATCGCGGGCGATGCCACGCTCGAAGGCGTTCCGTTCAGCGGACGCTGGCGGCAGCCCTTGCCGCCCCCCTCGACCGAGGCGATCGATCCCGACGCCCCGCCCGCCCCGCCCGTGCCCTTGCCCACGCCGGGTCGCGTCGAGGGAACCGCCCGCGTCGGGCCCGATGGACTGCGCCGCCTGGGGTTGGCGCTGGAGGCCCTGACCCTGGCCGGAGAGACCACGGCAAAGGTCGAGATCGTCCTGCCGCCCGGGCGCCCGCCCCGCCTGTCGGTCGAAAGCGACCTGCGCGGCATGGCCGTCGGCCTTCCGGCCATCAGCTGGACCAAGCCCCGCGACCGCAGCGCCACCTTCGCCGTCGCGGCGACACTGGGCGATGTCCCCGACGTGACCGCCATCCGCCTGGACGCTCCCGGTCTGACGGCGGCGGGGCGGATCGCGCTGCGGGCGGGCGGGATCCTCGACGCGGCCCGCTTCGATCGGGTCGATACCGGCTGGTTCCGCGGACCGCTGACGCTGACGGGGCGCGGGCGTGGCGCGGCCCCGGCGATCACCATCGGCGGGGGGCAGGCGGACCTGCGCCGTGCACTCCTTAGCAGCGGCGGTGGCGACGGCGGCGAGGGCAGCCCGCTGAACATCGCGCTGGCGCGGTTGACCATCTCGGAGGGCATCGCGCTGACCGACCTGCGTGCCCGCCTGCGCAACGGAGCCGGGGATTTCACCGCCCGCCTGAACGGCGGCGCCCCGATCGAGGGGGTCGTGGTGCCCGACGGCCGCGGATCCGCCGTGCAGGTGCGCGGCGCGGATGCCGGCGGGGTGCTGCGCTCGGCCGGCCTTTTCCGGGACGCGCGGGGCGGGTCGATCACGCTGACGCTGCGCCCGACCGACCGAACGGGCAATTACGCCGGCGCCGTACGCATGGGCGACGTCCGCGTTCGCAACGCGCCGGCGCTCGCCTCGCTGCTGCAGGCGCTGTCCGTCGTGGGCATCCTGGAGCAACTGACGGGCGAGGGGCTGTTCTTCACCAGCGTCGAGACCGACTTCACCTTGCGGCCGAACGATATCGTCATCCGCCGGGCCAGCGCGGTCGGGCCCAGCATGTCGATCACGGCCGATGGCACCTACGACCTGACGCGCAAGCGGATGGACCTGCAGGGTGTCATCTCGCCCATCTACCTGGTGAACGGGCTGTTCGGGGCACTCTTCGCGCGGCGCGACGAGGGGCTGTTCGGCTTCACCTACCGCCTGACGGGATCGGCGGCAGACCCGTCGGTGGCGGTCAACCCGCTCTCGATCCTGACGCCCGGCATCTTTCGCGAGATCTTCCGCAGGCCGCCGCCTTCCTGAGCGGCCACCGGCCTGCTAGTCGGCGCGCATGAAGCTGAGCGATTTCGATTTCGAACTGCCCGACGACCTGATCGCCACGCGCCCCGCGCGTCCGCGGTCCTCGGCGCGCCTTCTGGTAGCCGAGGGCGACCGGCTGACCGATGCGGCGGTGACGGACCTGACGCGTTGGCTGCGTCCGGGCGACCGGCTGGTGCTGAACGACACCAAGGTCATCCCGGCACGACTGGACGGCATCCGCCATCGCGACACCTCCGACGGGTCCGGGCGCGCGAAGGTGGAGTTCACGCTGACCGAAGCCCTGCCGGATGGTCGCTGGCGCGCGCTGGGCAAGCCGCTGCGGAAGATGCGGACGGGCGACCGGGTCACCTTCGCAGCCGGGCTGACCGCGACCGTATCCGAGAAGGCGGAGACCGATGTCGTGCTCGAGTTCAATAGCGGCGACAGGGACTTGCAGGGCGTTCTTCATGCGGCCGGCAAGATGCCCTTGCCGCCCTACATCGCCGCCAAGCGCGCGCCCGACGCCGCCGATATGGACGACTATCAGGCGATCTGGGCGCGTCATGCCGGGGCCGTTGCCGCACCCACGGCCAGCCTCCATTTCGATGCGCCCCTGCTGGCGGCCCTGCGCGACCATGACGTCGCGTTCACCGAAGTCACCCTTCATGTCGGCGCCGGCACATTCCTGCCCGTCAAGGTCGACGACGTGGCCACCCACCGGATGCATGCCGAATGGGGTGAGGTCACGCCCGAAGCCGCCGCGGCGATCGCGCAGACCCGGGCCGAGGGCGGGCGTGTCATCCCCGTTGGCACGACCGCGCTTCGCCTGATCGAGAGCGCGGCCGCCGGCGGCACGATCGCGCCGTTTCGGGGCGAGACCGATATCTTCATCTATCCGGGCTACGACTTTTGCGTGACGGATGGGCTGATCACCAATTTCCATCTCCCGCGCTCGACCCTCTTGATGCTGGTCTCGGCGCTGATGGGGCGGCAGCGGATGCTGGCGGCCTACGCCCACGCGGTCGCGGAACGTTATCGCTTCTTCAGCTACGGGGACGCGTCGCTGTTGTTGCCGGGGGCGTAGGCGCGCGGTCAATCGGCAATGACACGGGTCGTTCCGCTGACGAGCACGGGCGCGCCGGGCTGACCGGTGACACGCACCCGGATCCGCGACGGGGCACCCATGTCGTCGCCCTGCCGGATCAGCAATTCGCCGCCATCGGCCAAGCCCGGCCAGTCCAGATCGACCAGCATGCCGCCCAGCGCAGCCGCGGCGGCGCCGGTGGCCGGGTCTTCGACGACCCCGCCGATGGCGAAAGCATTTCGGGCGTCGAAGCTGTTCCCGTCCCGGGCGTGCAGCAGCGAGATGGTGGTCAAGCCCGCATCTCGCATCAGGGCGGTACCCGCATCGAAATCGTAGTCCATGCGCGCGAGGCGGTCGCGATCGCGCAGGAGCAGCACCGCGTGATCCACGCCGGCATGGGCCCGGGTTTCCGGCAGGCGGGGATCCAGATCGCCCTCCGCCAGGTCGAACAGGTTCAGCACCTTGGACCGCAGTTCAGCCGCCAGCGGCGCCGACCGGGTGGCCGGAGAGGTCAGCGTCGCGGACCAGATGTCGTCGTCCTGCGCCGCCTCGACCGAGATCGCGTCGTCGCGCAGGGACAGGGCGAACCGTCCCGCGCCGCACCTTTGTCCCAGCACGCTGCCGAGGGCGATGGTGGCGTGGCCGCAGAACGCCACCTCGCCGTCGGGCGCGAAGTAGCGCACCCGCCAGCCGTCCCCGTCGGGCATGGCGAAGGCAGATTCGGAATAACCGACGGCACGGGCGATATTCTGCATGGTTGCGCGATCGGGCAAGGTGTCGGCGATCACGACGCCGGCGGGGTTGCCCCCGCGCGGGCCATCGGTGAACGCGGCGATGCGGATCGGATCGGTCATTAAAGGCTCCATCACTCGGGGACGATGCCTTCCTGCGCCCGCGACGCCGAACAGGCAAACGACGTTCCATCATGCTGCCGATCACGGGGTGCGATCACTGTCCGGCGTGGTGCCGCCTTTGGGCATCGGGACGACGTTTTCGCCATGGACGTGTCGCATCGCGAGGCATAGGGGCGGATCGAAGCCACCCCGACCGCGAGCCCCCCATGCTGATCGTCATCCGCAATTCCTGGCCGCTCCTGATCGGCATCACGCTCCTGATGATCGGCAACGGGATGCAGGGCACCCTGCTGGGCGTCCGCGCGGAGCTGGAGGGGTTCTCCACCTCGGCCACGTCGATCGTGATGTCCGCCTATTTTGCCGGTTTCCTCCTGGGCTCCCAACTTGTCCCCGGGATGATCCGGCGGGTCGGCCATGTTCGCGTTTTCGCGGCCCTCGGTTCGTTGGCCAGCGCCGGCCTGATCCTCTACCCGGCGCTGGCGCACCCGCTGCCTTGGGTCGGGCTGCGGCTGTTGCTGGGGTTCTGCTTTTGCGGCGTGTACATCGTCTCGGAAAGCTGGCTGAACAACACCACCACGAACGAGGTCCGGGGTCGCGCCCTGTCGCTTTACGTGATCGCGCAGATGGTGGGCATCGTCGCCGCGCAGGCGATCTTCACGCTGGGCGATCCGGGCGACTACATCCTGTTCGTCACCGTCTCGGTCCTCGTGTCGCTGGCCTTCGCGCCGATCCTTCTTTCGGCCACGCCCGTGCCCCCGTTCGAGACGACCAAGCCCATGTCGTTCCGCGAATTGTATCACGTGTCGCCCCTGGGCTTCGTCGGGGTCTTCCTGCTGGGTGCCGCGTTCTCGGCCATCTTCGGCATGGCAGGCGTCTTCGGGGCGCAGGCGGGCCTTTCGGGCAACCAGATCGCGTTGTTCGTGTCGGCGATGTACACGGGCGGCATGATCCTGCAGTACCCGGTGGGCTGGGCATCCGACCGGCTGGACCGGCGTCAGATGGTGGTCGCGGGCGCGATCGTGGGCACGCTGTCCTGTGTGCTGGGCGCATCGGGCGCCGGGGGTTTTACCGGGTTGCTGGTCGCGGCGTTCCTGGTCGGGGGCATGGCCAACCCGCTCTATGCGCTGCTGCTGGCCTATACCAACGACTATCTGAACTACGAGGACATGGCCTCGGCCTCGGCGCGGCTGTTGTTCCTCAACGGGCTCGGCGCGGTCGGCGGGCCCGTCCTGACGGGTTGGCTGATGGCGACCTTCGGGCCGAGCGGGTTCTTCCTGTTCATCGGTGCGCTGATGCTGGCGCTGGCGGTCTATGCGATCTGGCGGATGTGGCGTCGCGCGGCCGTCATACCGGACGACACCGGCAGCTATGTCGCGATGTCGCCGATGGCGACGACGCCGGTCACGATCGCGGGTGTCGTCGACGAATGGGAGGAGGAGGCGCAGGCGAACGAGGCGCAATGAAACCGCGCCCCGTCGGCGGCGTTGATCCGCAGGAGGACCCTATGACCCACGATCCCGACGACGTTCTTCGATTCTGGCTGGAGGATTGCGGCCCGGAGGACTGGTACCGGCAGGACGACGCGCTGGATGCGCGCATCCGCGACCGGTTCGAAGTGACTTGGCAGGCGGCCCGCCGTGGCGGGATCGACACCTGGTTCAAGAATGCGCGCGGCAGCCTGGCCTTCCTGATCCTGACCGACCAGTTCCCCCGCAACATGTTCCGCGGCACGCCGGACGCCTTCGCCACCGATGAACTGGCCCGCCGCATCGCCACGCGCGCCGTCGACCGCAAGTTCGACCTGCAGATCGAGGAGCCCGGGCGGCAGTTCTTCTATCTGCCGTTCGAGCATTCGGAATGCCTGGCCGACCAGGAGCGGGCCGTTCGGCTGATCTGCTCGCGCATGGACGCGCCCGAGACCCTGCTGCACGCCCGGGCCCATCGCCAGGTGATCCGGACCTTCGGCCGCTTTCCGTTCCGCAACGAAGCGCTGGGCCGGACCAGTTCCGAACGCGAGGCGGCGTTCCTCGCGGATGGCGGCTATGGCGCGGTGGTGCGGGAGCTGCAGGCCGGGAACCAGGGATCGGCGGACACCGTATCGGCCAAGGAGGATTTGTCATGACGCGGAGCTACCTTACCCATTCGCCCGTTGCCTGGGGCGCGCTGGTGGCCATCGTCTTGGGCTTCGCGCTCAAGTTCGTCGTGATGGCGACGGGTCTTCCGGTCTGGCTGGTGCCCGTCGGCTATTTCGTCGCCCTGGCCGGTGCTGCGGTCCTGTTCGTCGGGTGGGTCCGCTGGAAGGCCGCGCATCCCGACGTGCCGCGAAACTGAACGCGAAAAATGGGACGGCCTAGCCTGGGCGTTCATGTTCTTGGCTTCCTCGGCATCCGGGCGACGCGGTTCGGCTGTTTCGCGGGCGCGACGACCGCCTGAACGCAGCCATGCGGGGCGGGAAGGGCGGCCAACCGCCGCGCGCCCTTTCCACGGCTGGCCCGGTCGATTAGCTAGGTTCCAAGAGATTTTCGGTGGAGGACCCCATGGCCCAGCAATTCGACATGATCGTGATCGGCGCCGGTCCCGGCGGCTATGTTGCCGCGATCCGCGGAACGCAGCTCGGCCTGAAGGTCGCATGCATCGAGCGCGAGCATCTGGGCGGCATCTGTCTCAACTGGGGCTGCATCCCGACCAAGGCGATGCTGCGCTCCTCCGAAGTGTTCCACCTGATGCACCGCGCCAAGGAGTTCGGGCTGAAGGCGGACGGAATCGATTACGACCTGGACGCGGTGGTCAAGCGGTCGCGCGGGGTGGCCAAGCAGCTGTCGGGCGGAATCGGGCACTTGTTCAAGAAGAACAAGGTCACGACGATCATGGGCGAGGCCAAACTCGCCGGAAAGGGTAAGGTCTCCGTCAAGACCGACAAGGGCACCGAGGAGCTGACGGCGCCCGCAATCGTCGTCGCGACCGGCGCACGCGCGCGGAACCTGCCGGGGCTGGAGGCAGATGGCGAGCGGGTCTGGAACTACAAGCACGCGCTGCAGCCGCCGCACATGCCCAAGAAGCTGCTGGTGATCGGGTCCGGCGCGATCGGCATCGAGTTCGCCAGCTTCTACAACACGCTGGGCGCCGAGACGACGGTGGTGGAGGTGATGGACCGCATCCTGCCGGTGGAGGACGAGGAAATCTCGAAATTCGCCAAGAAGCAATTCGAGAAGCAGAAGATGAAAATCCTGCAGAAGGCCATCGTCAAGTCGCTGGACCGCCAGTCGGACAAGGTGATCGCCACCATCGAGTCGAACGGCAAGGCCGAGGAGCACGAGTTCGACACCGTCATCAGCGCCGTCGGCATCGTCGGCAATGTCGAGGGTCTGGGCCTGGAGGAGGCCGGGGTGAAGGTCGAGAAGTCGCACGTGGTGACCGACGAATATTGCCGCACCGGGGTCGAGGGTGTCTATGCCATCGGCGACATCGCGGGCGCGCCCTGGCTGGCGCACAAGGCCAGCCACGAAGGCGTCATGGTGGCCGAACTGATCGCGGGCAAGAACGACGTCCACCCCGTGCGCCCCGAGAGCATCGCCGGCTGCACCTACTGCCACCCGCAGGTCGCCAGCGTCGGCCTGACCGAGGCGAAGGCGAAGGAAGCGGGGCACGACATCAAGGTCGGGCACTTCCCCTTCATCGGCAACGGCAAGGCCATCGCCCTGGGCGAGCCCGAGGGGATGGTGAAGACGATCTTCGACAAGAAGTCCGGCGAGTTGCTGGGTGCCCACATGATCGGCGCCGAGGTGACGGAGCTGATCCAGGGCTACGTCGTGGGACGACAGTTGGAGACAACCGAGGAGGACCTCGCGCACACGGTCTTCCCGCATCCGACGCTGAGCGAGATGATGCACGAGAGCGTGCTGGATGCGGATGGGCGCGCGATCCATTTCTGAGGGTGGTCGGTCGGTCCGGGAGCGCTCTACGCTAATGTCGAATGACACGCATCCCGGATGCGGGACAACGGCCATTCTGTTTCTTGTCAGTTGGTCAGGTCAGCCAATCTTGACCGGGCGACCAGAAATTTCCGACCCAAACCGGACCTTCGCGGCGCGTGGGGGTGGGTGTCGGGTTTGCGGGACAATGCTGCTGTTCTGCTTGTCTGTGCGAAGGTCCGCTCGTTGCAGTAAGGCATACGTCTGGAACGGTTTCACCGTCGCCGCATGGGCTTCACCGCGCCGCCCGACTGGTATCGATCGCGTCCAGGATCGCCGCGCCGAACGTCTCGTCATCCACGTCCTCCGGCAGGACGGTCGCCACGCCGCGGATGCCTTCCCACGTCGCCGCGCGACGGTAGCGCATCGGACGCAGATCGATTTGCGCGTCCTGCAACCGGATCGCCAAATGAGCGGCGTCCCGATATAGGGCGCCGCGCGTCTTCACGCCCGCCCTGGCAAGGTTCTCGGCTTCCAGAGCTTTCATTTCCGCCGGTCCTGGGAACCTGATCAGACGGTCGAACTCCGGATGATCTGGCCGGATGAAGCGGCTCGCCGCGAGGGCCGCACGCGTATGCCGTACGAGGGTCGGCCCATCCACGTCGGCGTCAAGAAACGCGCGGTAGCCCTCCGGATCGGGGCAGCTCAGAGTGTAGACGGCCTGCGACCTTACGCGGACGAACTGACGGAACAGGTCGATGGACGCTTCGCGTCGCTCCGCAAGGGGCTTTGCGTTGCGGCGACGCTCCTCAGCCTCTCTGCGGGACTTGTCCGCCATGCGTTGCCATGACGGATTGTCTTTCATCCGCTCGCGCAAGCGCGCGACGCGCTTCTCTCGATCATCCATCGACGAACCTCACGGTCATGGTGATGCTGCGCTCGGCAGCGTACTCGATCGCGCGGGTGATCTGAACGATCTGCTCAGGGGTCGTTTCGAGAGGGATGCCGAGGATCATCTCTCGGCTCTCGATCTCGTTGGGCAAAAGTCGGAACCCTTCTGGGTTGCCACCTTCGAACCGCTGCATCTGATCGACATAGGCTTTGAGGCGCCCGAAGATCTGTGACGGTCGCCGCAGGTAGCTCGGCCCTGTCGTCCAGAGCGTCTTGGCGCTGACCGCATGCCCCGCCGCGCGGTCGACGAAGTCGTAGACGGGGAAGTTCGGGGGCGAGCGCTCGCCGAGATTGGCCGCGATTTCGAGCAAGTCCTCCCATGGGTCGCCCTGCTCGCGGATCGGGCCGCCCCAGACGATGCCGGGATTGTCCGCGACGTCCCAGTCCGGCGCTGAGGGATACCGGCGCGCGGCCGCCGTCTCCTCGAGGAGGTCGTCCAGCAGCCCGTCGCGGTCGTCGAGGTCGCCGTCCCGGCCCCGGCGGCGTAGCAGCCGGACCGCGAGCCCTGCGGGCAGGACGTTCACGAGGACGAGGGTCTCCAGATGCGCCCGGTCCCGGATCGCCTTCAGGAGCTGCTCCTCGGTGGCCAGGCCAGCGCGGTAGGCCTCGTCGACCATGCCGACCCGCGCCTCGACGGCGAGGACGTAGTCCTTGAGCGCCCCCGCGATCTCCGGCGCGTCTTGGAACGCCTCGGCGATGGCGTTGAGCGCGGCCTCGATCCCAGCGCGCATCTCGGCCAGCTCGCGCGCCTCTTCGGGCGTGAGCGTGCCGGCCGCTTCTCGCGCGGTGAGCTGCGTGAACCGCCTTGCCGTCCTAACTTGACCGGGCAGCGCCAGAAGGCCGTCGAGCATCGCCTCGCCGGTCTCGACGATGGCCTCCGCGAAGCCCTCTCCTTCCGCCAGCGCCCGCCGCCCGAGATGCGCGAATCCGGTTTCCGGCACCCAGTCCGGCTCCTCGATCAGGACCGGCCGCGCCCAGCAGCGGCAGTTGTGCGCCTGACCCGGATGGCCGCCCTCTGGCGCGGCGTCCCAGTCGAACGTCCTGCCGTCGTGCTCCGCGTGAAGGTCACGGACGCGCTCGTCGTCGCGCGACTCCCAGACGTACTGATCGATGCCGAGCCCGCGTTGGCGGCGCTCGTTGACGAGGTTCTCGAAGGCCCGGAGGAGGTCGTCCTCCATCATGCGCCGGATCGTGGCTATGCGATCGGGGCGGGCGGCCCATTCCTCCCAGATCGACAGAGTCCGTTCTTCCCAGAGGCGGAGCGCTTCGGCCACGTCGCCCTCGATCGGTGCGAGGGCTGCCTCGGGCACGGCCCAGCCTTGGGCGAGCAGCGCCTCTCGCAGATCGCGCCGGTTCCGATCGGCCGCTTGCTTCAGCCGGTCGTGGAAGGCCGCGCGTGCGGCGGCCATGCCAGGTATATCTGCCTTGGTCGCGTAGCCGCCCGAGGATACCGGCCACAGCCCGCCCCGGAGCGGCACGACGAACTCGCCATTGCCGCCGCTGCGCAGGAAGCGGTCGTAGCTGGTCGTTATCATGTGAGCGAACCCCGTGAATCGTCGGGGTCCGAATGTCAGCTCGGAGCAGTTAACGGACCGTTACTATACCGAGCCGCTAGGGTGCACCTTTGCAGCACGACTGGGCTAAACGGTTTGGTCGTTACAGTAGGGCCTTTGCAGGCTTTCGGCACGCTCCGCTGGGTGGGCCTAGGACCATACGGAACACCACGCTGCGGCCACAGCGCAATCCGTTGAAACCGCCGTTCGTCCGCGCCATATCACTTGGAAAAGTGGGCTCCTTCCGGACCTCGGTTGCAGCGCAGCATGCCGGGCGGTCGCCGCGTCGAGCCGCGTCGCGAAGGGGCCGGAAGCCGACATTCGCGATCCGACGATCCGCATCAGAAAGCGGGCACGATCATACGGAAAGAATGCGGACGTCCTAGTCGCCTCGCAAGTTAAGACATTTTTCGTTGCTTGGGCCGTCCTCACGGTCACGTTCGGCCATCATCTACGAAATGGAATATCTCCGATGGGAACCGGGAATTTTGACTCTGCGATACGCTAAATTCGTATCGGAGCGGTCGCACCGACACGTTTACTCTTATTCGGAAGTCACGACATTGCGGACTCGATCCCACGTATTCTTCAGGTGCCGTTCCATTGTCTCGGCAAGTCGGCGGCCATCCTTTATTCGTAGGGCATCGGCCATCTCTTCATGCTCCTGCACCGCAGCTTCCCAGAACTCCGGGTGACGATTCCCGATGAAGCGGATGCGTTTCAGTCGGGCCTGGAGGCTACGCTGCGTTTCTGCCAGCGCGCTGTTGCCCGAGACCTCGGCCAGTCGTGTGTGAAACGCCTGGTTCAGCTTGTAATAGGGCAGCCGGTCACGAGCGTCATAGAGTGCGATCATTCGGTCATGCAGATCGAGCAGCTCGGCAATTTCTGGGTCCGTGGCGCGCTCGCAGGCGAGGCGACCCGCAAGGCTTTCAAGATGGGCCTGCAACTCAAGCATGCTGTGAACCTCCTCGGCGGCGAGCTTCCTTACCCGGCTTCCCCGAGAGGGACGGATTTCCACCAGACCTTCGGCGGCAAGGGTTCGAAGGGCCTCGCGGAAAGGCGTGCGCGATATGCCCAGCTCCGTCGTTAGCGCGGCCTCATCGATACGGTGCCCCGGCTCCAGATGTCCTTCGATGATCAGATCGCGGATCTGCTCCACGGCCTGATCATGCAGGCTCCGTTTCTGGATGGCATGGATCGGGGTGCGATGGTTGTCGGGCAAGCTGAACTCCTGATCCTGAACTGTCTCTATCATTATCAGACTTGTCATCCGAGACCAATTATGTATTTTGTATACAAATGGAGGAGCCATGACGGATCGTCGCGGAATAGCACTAGCGCTTGGTGACGCGGGCGGGATCGGCTTGGAGTTAGCGGCCCGAATGCTGTCCGAACCGCGCGATGGTGTGGACATGCTTGTCTTTGGCGACCGGCGGGCACTGGGCCTGGGCGCGCAGCAGGCGGGGATAAACCTGGACCTTCCGGTGATCGGTCCCGATGACCTACGGAAGCGGATCGACGGCAACGTACTGGTTGATCTGGGCACCCTCGATCCCGGCGACGCGACGATCGGCATGGCGACCGCAACATCCGGCGCGGCGGCGCTCGAGAACTTTCGGGCCGCGCTTTTGACGGCAAAAGCCGGTCTGGCGGATGCCGTCGCATTCACACCTTTCAACAAGGCCGCGATGCGGATGGCCAAGTCCGACTATGTGGACGAAATCGGATTTGTGGATGCGGTGCTGGATGCGCCCCGGTCCGGCCGGGAATTCAATGTACTGGACGAGGTATGGAATGCCCGTGTCACGTCACATATCCCCTTGCGGGAAGTCGCCGGGACATTGAGCGCAGACCGTATTTTCGACAGCCTGAAATTGACCGTGGAGGTGATGCAGGACGCCGGCATCGAGCGGCCGCGCATCGGTGTCGCAGCGCTCAATCCGCATGCCGGCGATGGACGCAACTTCGGCACAGAGGACGAGGACATCATCCTACCTGCGGTCGAGCGCGCGATGGCCCGTCAAATGGCGGTTACGGGACCCGTGCCATCGGACACGGTCTTCGTACGCGCGTTGAAAGGCGAATTCGACGCGGTCCTGACCATGTTCCACGATCAGGGCCAGATCGCGATGAAGCTCATCGGTTTCGATCGCGGCGTCACGCTGATCGCGGGCTACGGCTTTCCCATCGTCACACCCGCACACGGCACGGCCTACGACATCGCCGGACATGGCGTCGCGGATACCGGCGCGACGCTGGCGGCGCTGGATCTCGGTCTGCGTCTGGCCGGGCGCTCCTCGGCAAGGCAAACCGACGACGTGACATGCGAAAACCTTATCGCGGCACTGAAAAACAAACCTGCTTGGGCGCGCGGCCAATCCAAAACGCCCCCCGGCCCGCGTCGGGAACTAGAGCCGTCAGCAGACGCTGACAAAACAGGTCAATCTGGGAGGACGACATGAAAAATACGAACCTGAGCGCAATGGTCGCCGTTACAATCGCGTTGGGCAACGCAGCCTTGGCGCAGGAGGAGATCATCTTTGGCATCTCCGCCACGCCGAACTCGCTGCAGGGGCAGTCGGCCTATGAATTCCAGCGCCGGGCGAACGAGAAGCTCGGTGACCTGGGCGAGGTCAAGGTCTTCGACAGCTCGCAACTGGGCAAGGACAAGGACATGCTCCAAAAAATCCGGCTGGGAACGATGCACATCACATTGCCGTCGTCCGTCATGCCGGAGATCGCCCCTGAATACGCCATCTTCGATCTGCCGTTCCTCGTCTCCGACAGGGATCATCTGGCGCGCATGGACGAGACGTTGTTCAAGGGCACCCTGGTTCCCGCAGCCGAGGCCGAGGGCTATCGCCCCCTTGCCGTGTGGGAGAACGGCTTCCGCCAGATCACCAACAACGAGCGTCCGATCAATGTGCCCGCCGATCTGGAAGGCCTGAAGATCCGAACGCCGAATTCGTCATGGCGGGTTTCCATGTTCCAGGAATGGGGCGCCAATCCGACGCCGATGGCGTTTTCGGAGGTGTTCGTCGCCCTGCAGACCGGCGTGATCGACGGGCAGGAGAACCCGCTGACCAACATCGCGGGGGCAAAGTTCCAAGAAGTTCAGGAATACCTGTCGATGACCGGTCACGTCTATTCGCCCGCCTATCCGACCGTCGGCATCGACACGTTCGAGAAGCTCGCTCCGGAGGTGCAGATGATCCTCGCCGAAACGGCACAGGAAGTCGCGATTTGGGCGCGCGAACAGGGTGCCAAGGAGGACGAGGATCTGCTGACCACCCTGACCGAGGCCGGTATGAAGGTTAACGAAGCGGATCGCGCTGCGTTCGTCGAGGCGTCCAAGCCGATCTACGAAAAGTTCGCGGAAGAGGTCGAGAACGGGCAGGCGATGATAGACGAGGCCATGGCCCTGGCGGAGGGGTCCTGATCCTGCCCGAATGAAACCGGACGGCGCGCGAGGATCGCGTGTCGTTCCCAATCCCTGAAGACCTACACCCCCGAAAGGAGCTTCCGACATGCGCGCAGTGGCCATCCGCACGCTTGATGTCGGTCTGCAGATTGCGACGCTGGCGATCACCGTGGTACTCGCCTGCATCGTGCTCATGGGAGTCGGCTTCCGGTATTCCGGCGCGTCGCTAATTTGGTACGACGAGGTGTCTTCCGTCCTCCTGGCCTGGATAACGTTCACGGGTGCGGCACTGGCCGTGCTTCGCAATGCGCACCTTGGCTTCAACGGTTTGCTTTTCGGCCTGCCGCTGCCGTTGCGGATGCCGCTTTTCTGGGTGATCGAGGCGATCTTCCTCGCCACCTTTGCCGTGGTCGTCTGGGGCGGCTGGGCGATCTTGAATTTCTTCGGCTCCGAGACGATGACGACGCTCCGCTTTGTGCCACGGACCTTCGTACAGGGAATACTGCCCGTCGCGGCGGCGCTGATGATGCTGGCGCGCCTGTTAACTCTGCCGGAACGCCGCGCATCGGTGCGCACGGGCACCGACCCCGAAAGCGACGAGATTGCGTACGAAATCGCGCGGGCCGAAGCGGAATTGTCGCGTACGGGGCGCCGCCCGTGACCGAGGCGCTCGTCCTCGCGTCGATGTTCCTGCTGATCGCGGTCGGCGTGCCCATTGCGGTGTCGATCCTTGCCAGCGCTCTGATCGGCGTTTGGCTGCTGAACGGATCGCTGGGGTTCCTGAACGCGGCGCTGTCGCTGTTCGACGGCGCCACCAGCTTTCCGCTCATCGCGATCCCGCTTTTCATTCTTGCGGGCGCATTGATGAACACGGGCGGAATCTCGACCCGTCTGATCGCTTTCGTCTCGGCCCTGATCGGCTTCGTGCGCGGCGGGCTGGCGATGGTGAATGTGGGCGTGTCTCTGTTCTTCGCCGAGATTTCCGGCTCGGCCGTGGCCGATGTGGCGGCGACCGGTTCGGTCCTGATCCCGGCGATGAAGCGCAAGGGCTATTCGCCGCGCTTCGCGGCCGCGATCACGTCGTCGACCGCATCGCTGGCGATCATCATTCCTCCGTCGATTCCGATGATCCTTTACGGCGCGCTGTCGAATACGTCGATCGTGCAGCTTTTCGTGGCCGGCATCGTTCCCGGCCTTCTTGGGGCGTCGCTGCTTATGGGGATGTGCTACTACTTCGCGGTTCGCTACGACCTTCCGCGCGAGGACGGCTTTTCGCTGTGCCGCCTCGCCCACGCCACGCGCGAGGCGGCCTGGGCACTGATGTTGCCGATCATCATCCTGGGCGGGATCTTCGGCGGTATCGTCACCGCGACGGAGGGAGCTGGAATCGCGGTCCTCGCCGCGCTTCTCATCGGCCTTCTGGTGTACCGCGAACTGAACCTGCGCAAACTCTACGACGCGCTCATCGATGGTGTTCTGCAGACATCGGTGGTCATGTTGCTGGTCGCATCCTCGGCCGTTCTGGGGCTTTATCTTACGGAAACGCAGATGCCGCAGAAACTGGCCGCGGGCATCACGACGCTGACGGAAAACCCGTTTCTCGTCCTAATGATCATCAATGTCTTTCTGCTGTTCATCGGCATGGTACTGCACGGCGCGGCGGCAATCATTCTGACGGTTCCGATCTTCATGCCGCTGGTGAACCAGCTCGGCATCGACCCCGTCCATTTCGGCATCCTTCTGACGCTGAACATCGCGCTCGGACAACAGACGCCGCCGGTGGCGAGCGTCCTGGTTACCGCCTGCTCCATCGCCAGGACCGATGTCTGGGCGACGACGAAGACGAACCTTCCCTTCATCGCCGTTCTGGTTTTCGTATTGCTGATCGTTACCTATGTGCCCGCCGTGCCGCTCTGGCTGGTGGACGTGTTCTATAGAACCTAAGGGCCGCTCATGGGATCCAGACGCAATGCCTCCACCAAGACCGGACATTGCCTGCGGTCGTCGCAAGCTTCGGGCCAGACTGCGGATTCCCTGGCGACGATGACCGACGGACCGTGCGACACGGTCATTTCTCGATGACGACACGTCCGGCCATCGGTCTCATTGGAGCCGGGATGATGGGCGGCGGCATGGCCCGAAGCCTGATGCGGACCGGACATGCGGTCACGGTCTTCGCACATCGTGAGCGCGCGACGGTCGATGCGCTGCTGGCCGAAGGCGCATCGGAAGCAAGCGATCTCGCCGCATTGGTGGCCGGGCACGATGTCCTGTTGTCCTGCGTTCCCGATGCAAGCGCAGTCGAGGCGATCGCCGAAGGTGTCGCCGGGCATTTGCGGCCGGGCCTGCTCTGGATCGACGCGACAACGTCGGATCCGGTCGTGACTCGAAGGGTCGCCGCGGCGGTTGGCGGCACCGGAGCGACCTTCGCCGATGCGCCGGTCACCGGCGGCCCACCCCAAGCCGAGTGCGGTAAGCTGACCTCTCTCGTCGGATGCCCTGAGACGGCATTCGACCGTGTCCGCGACGTGGTCGGCGCCTATTCCAAGGCGGTCTTCCGCTTCGGTGAAACCGGGACGGGCCACACCGCAAAGCTGCTGAACAACCTCGTCAGTCAGGGCACGATGATGCTGCTGTCCGAGGCGTTCAACCTGGCGACCCGTCACGGCGTCGCGTGGGAGCCATTGGCGGAGGCGATGCGCGGTGGTGCGGCACAATCCGGCACGTTGGAAAAGGCGGTGCTACCGGCCCTGGAAGGCGATTTCGACGGCAGCCGCTTCACCATCGGAAATGCAGCGAAGGATCTTCGATACGCCGCCGCGCTTCTCGACCCGGACGAACGCGGCTGGACGGTGCAGGTCGTCCGCGATCGCCTAGAGCGAGAGGTGGCGCACGGGCGCGGGCAGCAATTCGTCAGCCGCCTGCTGCAATCGAAACAATAGGCGATTGTATATTTGACAAACCCACCCGGCAGACCTATATCTAACTCAACACGCGAGAGGTCTCCGCCATGTCCGTTCTGTCCGCCGCCTACATGCACGACGAAGCCGCCGCCTTCGCGCACGTCGAGTCCATGCTGTGGCCCGATGGTCCGGTCTGCCCGCACTGCGGCGTTGTGGATCGCGCTGGCAAGCTGGAAGGCGTCCGCACCAAGCCCAGCAAGAAGAGCCCCGAGGGCAAGGTGCGTCACGGCCTGTGGAAGTGCCGCGAGTGCCGCAAGCAATTTACTGTTCGCAAGGGCACTATCTTTGAGGAAAGCCACCTGCCGCTTCACCTGTGGCTCCAGGCCATTCACCTGATGGTGTCGAGCAAGAAGGGCATCAGCAGCCACCAGCTTCACCGCGTTCTGGGCATCACTTACAAATCCGCTTGGTTCCTGACCCATCGGATCCGCGAGTGTATGCGTTCCGGCGATCTGGCCCCATTCGGTAGCAATGGCGGCGCGGTCGAAGTTGACGAGACGTTCATCGGCAAAGAGCCCGGCGTCACGAAGGCCCCGAACGCCCGTGGCGGCGACCACAAGATGAAGGTTCTGACGCTTGTGGATCGCGAGACGAAGCAAGCCCGCTCTATCGTTGTGGATGACATCAAGAAGTCCACGCTGGTCCCGATCCTGCGCGAGAACATCAGCCGCGAGGCGTTTGTGCTGACCGATGAGGCCCGTCAGTACCAGGGCCTCGCCACCAGCGGCGATTTCAGCGGCCACGATTGGACCACGCACAGCGCCGGTGAGTATGTCCGCCGCGAGGCGCCCGAGGTTCACACGAACACGGTTGAAGGCTTTTACAGCATCTTCAAGCGCGGCATGAAGGGTGTGTACCAGCACTGCGGAAAGCAACACTTGCACCGATACGCGGCTGAGTTTGACTTCCGTTACAACCACCGCGTTGCCAATGGTGTGGACGATGCGGAGCGCGGTCAGATCGCTTTGCGCGGCGCGACCGGCAAGCGGCTGACATACGCAAGACCTGACTAAGAAAGCGAAAGGGCGGGGGTGATACCCCGCCCTGCGCTTGGCCCGACTGGGTAGTTCAATCCTCTAGGGCCAACTTCTGCGCCTCAAGGACCCGGATCATCTTCTCGATTTCCTTCGGGCCGATCTCACCTTCGCCCTTGAAGTTGATCGTGACCAGCTTGTCCGGCCCTACCTTCGCGCGGAACCACTCGGAGAAGCCCTTCGGAACTGCCTCCGCCACCGCAGGCTGCTCTGGCGGGAACTGGGGTGGCATTGGCGGCGCGGGAGTTTCGACTATGACTTGGCTCATGGGTATCCCTGTGTCGCTACCCTCTACCGCAACCCACAGCCCATCTGCAGAGATGGCGCGCACGCGGCGAGGCTTTTCAAGCTGTAGCGCACCCTGGTTTTCCCACTGGATCAGGTCACCCACGGACGCGCCGCCGAACGTGGTGTCATCGTCCGGTGAGTACGATTCTGCGCCAGTATCACCATCGGGAACATGACTATCGCTTTCACGCAATGTCTCGACAAATGCCATTGTTTCGAGGAAAGCCTTTGCGGCAGGACGAACAGCGGACGGATTAAATTCTTCACGGCGAAGATAGTTAATCACGCCCGCCTCCGGCGGTATCGCGATGTCCGGGAATCGCTCCTTGATGTCCTGAAACAATCGGGGCTCAAGGGCGGCTGCGCGAAGGTTCTCAGTCTTCTCGTCTTCGGAATCAGGGTGCAGGATTGCCCGCGCGCGCCCAGAGACCTTCATCATGCCCTTTCCGGCTCGCTCTACGAGGCCATAGGATGCAAGGGCGGCCAGAGCCTTGTTGGCGGGCCCGCTCAAGGACGAATAGCCAATCAGTTTAGCGGCGATTTCGCGATCGACGGCGGAGGTCACGTACTCCGCCTCGATCTTCCGAACTGCCTCGACGGCGTCCGAGAGAGCCATGCTCGGATAAGACGGGCTGCGTATGGGTTTCTTGTTCACGACCGGGACTCCGTTGCTCGTCACGTCGCCTTCTTTACTGCAATCCGCAGGAAAGAGCAACGGTCGTTACTTCGCAGTTGACGGGGGTTCGGGTCACCGCCTATAGTTGGCCTCGGGCTCACGTCCCAAGATGTTGATGGAGCGGCACAGTGACGAGACCGGACCGGCCCCTGCGGAAGGACACCCGGGCGCAAGCCTGACCGCAGGGGAGAAACAAGAAAACCGGCCCCGACGGGACCGGCTTTCGTGGTGTAGATCATCGGGGCGCAGGCCCGTCAGTTCTTTGGTGGCCCTCAGAATCTGACACTTCTTGCGCCCCACATCAAGGGAAACCCTTCTACGAAGGAGATAGGGCATGAAAGACGTGTTTGTTCACGCTTATCATCGCATCCGCTTTGGTCGTCTGGAGTTCGTCTGCGCTCACTGGCGCAGCCGCCCGGCCTAGGCTGAGACGATGATCGGGCGCTGCTGAGCTAGGCGATAGCGGCTCGGTAGCGGAAACTTGGATGAAACCTGACTTGGGGCGACTTTTGGGTCGCCTCTTTTTGTACGCGTTCGCAGGGACTATGCTTGCGTCATGGAAACCGAAAAATCCCAACTCGATCGCTTCAAGGAAGCCGCCCGCCAGCTAGAGACGGACGATGACGAAGCGCGGTTCAACGAGAAGCTGCGGAAGCTGGCGAAGCAGAAGCCAGACGACAAAAGCAAGGACGCCTCTAACAGTTGAGTGGCTTGCTACTCGATCTTACAATCATGCTATGCGACAGGTTCCGGGTGATCTTGGAAAAATTCAGTGGGACGCCGCGGTTGCCCGCAGCGCCATTGACAACCTCCCAGCCGAGGTGGCCCTAACTGTTGCTCGCGACGCTTTCACTGCGATCCTCAAACGGATCGACCGCATCAACGAGCGCCACGATCGCGCCGGTGAGACTGTCGCCATCGAATGCATCGGAGGGGATGAATGTCTCGTCATAGACCTCCACGCCCGAAAGGCTGCAGATGGGGATATCAACAGGCCGCCACTCGCCTTCGGGCGCGCCATCAACGAAAACGACAACACCAGTCAGGATGGTAGCCCCCTTAACGACGCGCAGCGCGTAGGGCTGGAGGAGAAGCCCAACCCCATCGCGGACGGCGCGAATGTGGTGCCGTTCTTTGATCGCCGACTTGATCACCTGTTCCGGCGCATCTGACTGCTCCGCTGGGCTCATGGTCGTGACGGACCCGATGCTCAATCCAACGCTCAGTGAAACCATTGATCTTGTGCTCCGATAAGAATCAGTGCCTACATCTTGGACTCCGCGCTCGGTTTGTCAAATATACAATCGCCCAAGAAAGGCGCGGCATATTGAACTTTGAGACCTGATCTGAACACCGCTGCGGCTCGAGTCCTGGTCCGGTTTGAGTTGGTGCTGAGTGCGCTTGCAGCACAAATTTGCAATGGCTGGGAAGGACTCTCCCTTTGAATTCGTCGCACTAAGCGCGAGTACCGGCTTTGCCAAAAATCCTTAGACCAGACGAGCGTTTTTGTTGCAGGCGTGGCGCCTGCGGCTCCTCACATTCGGTGGCCGCCATGGTTCGAAAGCTGCCACTGAACGAGTTCAGCGAATGATCAATTTGTCCCGAGATCTGTGAGTTGGACGTCCGACCCTCGCTGTGATCTGCATAAGTGACCGTTTCTTCCGCTGCATAGCGGCACCAGTCTTCTCGCTCACGCGGCGATCTTGACGCTGCGAGCGCAAGCAGCGAGAGAATCCAAGGAACAGGTTGGGTTCAAACCGGCAGTTCGCTGCGCTACGCACGACCGGCCGCTTTTCCGTCCGAACGCGCGAGCTGGGTCAGCGATATGACGGAGAAGTCGGTTTTGCCTGACATCCGACAGCCACCGCGCCGGTTTGCCTGCGGCGTTGATGGCTGCCGCGAGGTCGCGTTCCGGGCGAAGTGAGGGGCCCATCGGCTATGGTCACGGGGCCCGCCCTCTGTCACGGAGGGGGCCATGCAATCCACGCGCTGGGGCCTCGTCGCCCTCGTTTTTCTTGGCGGACTCCTCGCTGCCGCGCAGTTCGGCAAGATCGTCCTGACGCTGCCCGAAGTGGCGGCCGCCTTCGCGCGGCCGATCACGGGCGTGTCCTTCCTGGTCTCGCTGGTTGGGTTGATGGGCCTGATCCTCGGTCCGATGGCCGGGGGGCTCGCGGCCGCGCTGGGGGTCGGGCGGACGTTCCTGGGCGGCTTGGTCCTCGGCGGGGCGATGTCGCTGGTCCAGGCGGCCATGCCGCCGTTCTGGCTGTTCGCGCTCTCGCGCGGGGTCGAGGGGCTGGCCCATCTGGCGCTCGTGGTCGGCGGACCGCCGGTCATGGCCGCCGCCGCGAACGACCGCGACCGGCCACTCGTCATGGGGCTCTGGGCGGTGTTCTTCGGCGCGTCGCTCGCGATATCGGCGCAGGTGTTCCCGCTCCTGCTGGCGGCGGGCGGGCTGTCGCTTCTGTTCGCGCTGCATGGGGGCATGCTGCTGGCGCTGGCGGCGGTGCTGTGGTCGCGTGTGCCGCGGATGTCGATGTCGGCCGTCCCGCTGAATCCGCTGGCGGTGCATCGCGCGATCTACGGCAACATCCGCTACATGGCGCCGGGGCTGGGTTTCGTCTGCTATACTTTCCTGTTCGTCGCCGCCGTTGCCTTCCTGCCCGTGGCGTTGGACCGCCCATCCCTCGGCACGGTGCTGCCGTTGATGACCTTGACCACGACGCTGGCGGGCGGGGCCCTTTGCCGCAGGTTCGCGCCGCATCACGTCGGCGCGGTCGGCTATGCGGGCACCGCGCTGGGCGCGCTGGGCCTGATGGCGGGGCTGCCCGGCGCGGCGCTGGTCAGCTTTCTGTTCATGGGGCTGATCCCAGGCGCCAGTTTCGCCGCAATTGCGGCCTGGAACGCGACCGGGGGCGACCGCGCGCGGGCGACCGGTGCCATCGCGCAGCTGGGCAACGTGGGCACCGTGCTGGGCACGCCCGTCTTCGCCGCCATCTTCGCGGTCCACGGCACACCGGCCCTGATCTGGCTGATCGTGGGGACGTCGCTGACGGGGCTGGTACTGGTCGTCTGGTCCGGGCGCGGCGCCTCTGGCGCATCCCGGATCGAAATGGTAAATGTTCCGTAAACGTTCCACAGGATTCCCGCGCCGTCGGATTGTCACCGCCGCGACCGTTCCTACGTAGTGCGTTTGCAGCTTTGGGGGCGACATGGCCGAGCAGAAGTTCATCGAGGTACGCGGCGCGCGCGAGCACAACCTGAAGGGCGTGGATGTCGACATCCCGCGCGACAAGCTGGTGGTGATCACCGGGCTTTCGGGTTCCGGCAAGTCCTCGCTGGCCTTCGACACGATCTATGCCGAGGGTCAGCGCCGCTACGTCGAGAGCTTGTCGGCCTATGCGCGCCAGTTCCTCGACATGATGCAGAAGCCGGACGTGGACCACATCACCGGCCTGTCGCCCGCCATCAGCATCGAACAGAAGACGACGTCGAAGAACCCGCGCTCGACCGTCGGCACGGTGACCGAGATCTACGACTACATGCGCCTTCTGTTCGCGCGCGCGGGCACGCCCTACTCGCCCGAGACGGGCGAGCCGATCACCGCGCAACAGGTGCAGGACATGGTCGACCGCGTCATGGCGATGGAGGAGGGGACGCGCGGCTATCTGCTGGCCCCCATCGTGCGCGACCGCAAGGGCGAGTACCGCAAGGAGATGCTGGAGCTGCGCAAGCAGGGTTTCCAGCGGGTGAAGGTCGATGGCGCGTTCCACGACCTCGACAACCCGCCGGAGCTCGACAAGAAGTTCCGCCACGACATCGACGTCGTCGTCGACCGCATCGTCGTGCGCGAGGGGCTGGAGACCCGGCTGGCCGACAGCTTCCGCACCGCGCTCGACCTGGCCGACGGCATCGCCATTCTCGAGACGGCGCCCAGGTCACCGGTCGACGGCGAAGCCGCACCTGCGCCCGAGCGCCACACGTTCAGCGAGAAATTCGCCTGCCCGGTCAGCGGCTTCACTATCCCCGAGATCGAGCCGCGCCTGTTCAGCTTCAATGCCCCGTTCGGCGCCTGTCCCACCTGCGACGGGCTGGGGGCCGAGCTTTTCTTCGACGAACGGTTGGTGGTGCCCGACGTGACGCTGCCGCTGGCCAAGGGGGCGTTGGCGCCCTGGAACAAGACGAAGTCGCCCTATTTCACGCAGACGATCGACAGCATCGCGCGTCATTACGGATTCGACAAGAAGGCCCCGTGGAAGGACCTGCCGCCCGAGATCCAGCAGGTGTTCCTGCGCGGCTCGGGGCGCGACAAGATCAAGTTCCGCTACGACGAGGGCGGGCGCATTTACGAGGTCACGCGCGTGTTCGAGGGGGTCATCCCCAACATGGAACGCCGCTATCGCGAGACCGACAGCGCCTGGGTCCGCGAGGAGTTCGAGCGGTATCAGAACAACCGCCCCTGCGGCGCCTGCGGCGGCTATCGCCTGCGGCCCGAGGCGCTGGCCGTCAAGATCGGCCCGGCGGCGAAGGGCCGGCGGGACGAGCGGATGCATGTCGGCCAGGTCGTGCAGATGTCGATCGCCGAGGCGCTGGCCTGGTGCGACGCCGTGCCGTCGCATCTGTCCAAGCAGAACAACGAGATCGCGCGCGCCATCCTGAAGGAAATTCGCGAGCGGCTCGGGTTCTTGAACAATGTCGGCCTGCAATACCTGACGCTCAGCCGGAACGCCGGCACGCTTTCGGGCGGCGAGAGCCAGCGCATCCGGCTGGCCAGCCAGATCGGCTCCGGCCTGACGGGCGTGCTGTATGTGCTGGACGAACCCTCGATCGGCCTGCATCAGCGCGACAACGACCGGTTGCTGACGACGCTCAAGAACCTGCGCGACCAGGGCAACACCGTCATCGTCGTCGAGCATGACGAGGAGGCGATCCGCGAGGCGGACTACGTCTTCGACATCGGTCCCGGGGCCGGCGTGCATGGCGGCACGGTGGTGGCCCAGGGCGTGCCCGCGGAACTGGAGGCCAATCCCGCCAGCGTGACCGGCGATTATCTGGCCGGACGGCGCGAGATCGCCGTGCCGGCCGTGCGGCGCAAGGGCAACCGCAAGAAGGTGAAGGTGGTCGGAGCCACCGGCAACAACCTCAAGGGCTTGACGGTGGACTATCCGCTGGGCCAGTTCGTCGCCGTGACCGGCGTGTCGGGCGGCGGCAAGTCGACCCTGACCATCGAGACGCTGTTCAAGACGGCCTCGATGAAGTTGAACGGCGCGCGCCAGACGCCGGCGCCCTGCGAGACGATCAAGGGGCTGGAGCATCTCGACAAGGTGATCGATATCGACCAGCGCCCCATCGGGCGTACGCCCCGGTCGAACCCGGCGACCTATGTGGGCGCCTTCACCCCGATCCGCGACTGGTTCGCGGGCCTGCCGGAATCGAAGGCGCGGGGCTACAAGCCCGGGCGCTTCAGCTTCAACGTCAAGGGCGGGCGCTGCGAGGCGTGCCAGGGCGACGGCGTCATCAAGATCGAGATGCATTTCCTGCCGGACGTCTATGTCGAGTGCGAGACCTGCAAGGGCAAGCGTTACAACCGCGAGACGCTGGAGATCCACTTCAAGGGCAAGAGCATCGCCGATGTGCTCGACATGACGGTTGAGGACGCGCAGGCCTTCTTCAAGGCGGTCCCGTCGATCCGCGAGAAGATGGACGCGCTGATGCGGGTGGGCCTTGGCTACATCAAGGTGGGCCAGCAGGCGACGACCCTGTCGGGTGGCGAGGCGCAGCGCGTGAAGTTGTCCAAGGAGCTGTCGAAGCGGTCCACGGGCCGGACCCTCTACATCCTCGACGAGCCGACGACGGGCCTGCATTTCGAGGACGTGCGCAAGCTGCTGGAAGTGCTGCACGAACTGGTGGACCAGGGGAACTCGGTCGTCGTGATCGAGCACAACCTCGACGTCGTGAAGACCGCCGATCACGTCATCGACATCGGCCCCGAGGGCGGCGACGGCGGCGGCGAGATCGTGGCCACCGGCACGCCCGAGCAGATTGCGACGGTCGCCGAAAGCCACACGGGCCGGTATCTGAAGCCGATGCTGGCCGCGCGAAAGGTGGCGGCGGAGTAGGCCGGCCACGAAATCGACATGTTGGTTCGCTTTGAAGGCGGCATGAACCGAACTTTTTGTTCCGCCTTCATTTTCGGTTTGCTGGCGCTGCCGGCAGGTGCCGCTCCGTTCAGCGAGAACGCCATGTCATGTCGCGCGCACATGCTCTGGATCGCGGAGAATACGCAAAACGGGCGCGTCAAGACCGCTATGGCGCGCTATGCCCACGACATGGCGATGGTCGCGCGCGAGCAGGCCGTATCGGAGGGTCGTGACGAACCCGATGCCTATCTCGATCGATTGGCCGTCGCGAAGGATCACGAGTGGAGCCGCCGCGGTGTGGGCTGGGTATTCTCCGCGGATATGAAGGACTGGAGCAAGTACTGTTCCTCCTTCGCCAGGAAGATGGGCTTGGATCCCGGTTCGTATCGCCCCTAGATCACGGCCTCACCGACCTCCTCCGCCAGAACCGTTCGCCAAGACTACCGATGGACCGGAAGTCGCTCCAGCCCATGGAAGTGGTAGATATCGGCATAGGTCGTGGGCTCCATTATCCGCAGTCCCGGGCATCGTTCCACCAGCACCCGTAAGCCTTCCACCAGTTCCAACCGTGCCAGCGGGGCGCCGAGGCAGAAATGCAGCCCAGCGCCGAAGCTGACCGGCGCGGGGGCAGCGGGAAACCGGGTCGGATCGAAGCGACCCGGTGCCGGATACACGGCAGGGTCGCGATTGGCGGCCCCCAGCAGGAGGCCGACCTGATCGCCGCGCGCGAAGCCGTGGTCGAAGACCTCGACCTCCTCCATCGCATAGCGGGTGAACATGTGCAGCGGTGGATCGTGGCGCAGCACCTCCTCGACCAGGTCGGGCGTGACGGGTGCACCCCAAAGCCCGGCCGAACAAATCCCCGCCACGCCGTTTCCCAGCGTGTGCACCGTCGCCTCGTGACCCGCATTGAGCAGCAGGATGCAGGTCGCCGTCGTCTCCGCACGGCGGAGCTTGCCGTCGCGCTCGACCGCCAGCAGATCGGCGATCAGGCCGTCGCCGGGCGGCCGCGCGAAGATGTCGGCAAGATAGGCCGCGAATTCGGTGGCGGCGCGCGCGGCCGCGACTTCGGCCCGGTGATCCCGTCCGGCCTGGTACATGCCGACCATCGCGTTCGACCAGTCGAGTAGCCGCGGTGCGTCGTCCTCGGGCACACCCAGCAGGCGTGCGATGACGCGGACTGGCAGGGGCCGGGCGAAGGCGTCCAGCAGGTCGAACGGGCCGGCGGGGAACGCGTCGACGAGTTCATGCGCCAGCGCTGCGATCTCGGGCCCGAGCGCGGCGATCCGGCGGGACGTGAACGCCCGCAGGACCTGCGCGCGCAGGCGGGTGTGGCGCGGCGGTTCCAGCTCCAGCATGGAATGGTCCTCGACGGCCCAGAACCCGGCCTGGTGCGGCGGCCGCTCCGGCGGGAACGGATCCTCCCGCCCGAAGCGGCGATCGCGCAACAACGCCGAGACGACCGCATGCGAAGTCGCAACCGGCATGTCGTACGCCGTCCAGAAAGCCAGCGGCCCGGCGGCGCGCAGCCGGTCGTAGAACGGGTACGGGTCCTGCACGAAGGCCGGATCGGTCGGGGATTGCGCGAAGCTCTGCATCTCGCGGTCAGGGGTGGCGCCTGGCGCGGCGAAGTGCAAGCGGGCTTGGCCCCGACGCGCGCCGGGCCTAGCGTGGGCGCATGTATCGCGCGCTGATCATCCTGCTGACGCTTGGGGCGGCCTCCGCCCTGGCCGGGGTCGTGTGGTGGACGACGCTGGGCACCGCGCTGTCGGCGCTGGAGGCCAAGGGCCGGTCCGACCTGAGCCTCGCCGCCGACCGCCTGCGGTTGGAGCTGCAAAGATCGCGGGATCTGGCCGTCCTGTTGTCGGACGATCCGCGCCTCCTGGGTTGGCTGGCCGCGCCGGGGGGGCGCGACCTGACCGGCGCGGCGCTGGTCCTGCAGGGTTTCGCCGACCGGGCTGGCGCCTCCGACATCTGGCTGGTCGACGCGCGGGGCGAGGTGATCACCGCCGGCACCGGCATGCGCGACGCCGTTCCGAACGCGGTCTGGCTTCAGCGGGCCCGCCAGGGGGCGCTAGGCTTCGGGCCCGCGCCCGAGGGTCGGGCGATGATCCATGCCGCGCCGGTCTTCGGCCCCGACGGCCGCGTGGCCGGCGCGGTGGCCGTCGCGCGCGATCTGGGCGTGATCGAGCGGCGCTGGCGCGGCGATCCGCAGGCGATCTACTTCACCGATGCCGAAGGGCGCGTCGTGGTGTCCAACCGCGAGGAGCTGCTGGGCGGGCCGCCGCCGCAGGTGCTGACCCCCTTGCAAGGGCACGACATTCGCCGGATCGAGGCGGGCCGCTACGTCCCGCACGAGGCGCTGCATCTGGAGCTGCCATTGGCGACGCTGGGCCTGACGGCGGAGCTGTTGATGTCGACGGCCCCGGCGCGCGATCTGGCGCTGGCCCGGGCGCTGGCGGCGGGGGCGGCGCTGCTGACGCTGGGCGCGGCGCTCGTCGTGCTGTGGGAGCGGCGTCGCGTTTTGGCACGTGCGAACCAGACGCTGGAGGCGCGGGTCTCCGAGCGGACGGAGGCGCTGACGGCGGCCAATACGCGCCTGACCGACGAGGTGCGCGAGCGGCGCGAGGCGGAGGCGCGGCTGACGCGCGCGCAGGCCGATCTGGTCCAGGCCGGCAAGCTGTCGGCGCTGGGCCAGATGTCGGCCGGCATCAGCCACGAGTTGAACCAACCGCTGATGGCGATCCGCAGCTTCGCGCAGAATGCCGGCACCTTCCTCGCGCGGGGAAACACCGATGCGGCATCCGGCAACCTGACGCGCATCGACGCGCTGGCCGGCCGGATGGGGCGCATCATCCGCAACCTGTCGGCCTTCGCCCGCGCCGAACGCCAGCCCGCCGTCGAGACCGATCTGGCCGACGTGATCGAAGCCGCGCTGGAGATCACCGAGACCCGCCGTCGCGAAGCCGGGATCGAGACGCGGCTGGATCTGGCCCCCGGCCCGGTGCTGGCCATGGGGGGCGAGGTGCGGCTGGGGCAGGTCCTGGTGAACCTGATCGGCAATGCCATCGACGCCATGCGTGACCGCGACCCCGCCGTCTTGACGGTGACCCTGCGCGCCGACCCGCCGAGCATCACCGTCCGCGACACCGGGGTGGGTCTGGCGAACCCGGCGAATATCTTCGACCCGTTCTACACCACCAAGGAGGTCGGCGCGGGGTTGGGGCTTGGCCTGTCGATCAGCTACGGTATCGTGGCCGGCTTCGGCGGCGAGATCCGCGGTGAGAACGTGAAGGACGGGGCCGCGTTCACCGTGACGCTGCGGCCGGCCAGTGTCGAGGCCGCCGCGTGACCGGGGGTGGCGTGCCATGACGGATGTCCTACTGGTCGAGGACGATGCCCATGTCCGCGAGGCACTGTCGCAGACGTTGGAGCTGGCGGATCTGACGGTCGCGCAGGCCGGCAGCTTCGTGGCCGCGCAACCGCGGCTGACGCGCGACTTGGCGGGCATCGTGATCAGCGACATCCGGATGCCCGGCCGCGACGGCTTTCACCTGCTGGCCCATGCGCGGCGGGCCGATCCCGATCTGCCCGTGATCCTGCTGACCGGGGAGGGGGATGTGCCGACGGCCCTGCGCGGCGTGGCCGAAGGGGCGTTCGCGTTTCTCGAAAAGCCCTGCGACCCGGACGAACTGGTCGCGACCGTGCGGCGGGCGCTGGCCCTGCGCCGGACGACGCTGGAGGCACGCCATGCCCGGGGGGCGCTGGAAGGGGGCGATGCCGCGGCCCGGATCCTGACCGGGGTATCGCCACAGGCCGGCCTGTTGCGCGACACCGCCCGGACGGTCGCGCGGGGCGCCGGTGCCGTCCTGATCCATGGCGAGCCGGGGACCGGCACGTCCAAGGTGGCCGAGGTCATCCACTTGCTTTCGTCGCGCGCCACGGGGCCGTTCGTCAAACGCGCCGCCCCCGCGCTCGACGCCGTGTCGCTGGCAGATGCGCTGAAGCTGGCCGAAGGGGGCAGCCTGTTTCTGGATCACGTGGACGCGCTGCCGGCGGCCCTGCAGCACCGCTTGCCCGACGAAGGTGACGAGGCGGCGGCGCGTCTGCTGGCGGCAACGAACGTCGCGCCTTTGGCCTTGGCGGAGACGCTGCAGCCCGATCTCTACTACCGGCTGGAAGCTTTGCGCGTGTACATCCCGCCGCTGCGCGAGCGTCCGGGAGATATCCCGGTATTGTTCCGGCACTATCTGGCGCTGGCCTGCGAACAGGCGGACCTGCCGGTGCCCGAGGTGCCACCGGATGTTCAGGCCCGCCTGATGGCGCGTGACTGGCCCGGCAACGCGCGCGGCCTGATGAACCACGCGATGCGCTATGCGATGGGGCTCGGCGACGAGCCCGGGGCGCAGCGCGCGGGGCTGGCCGACCGGATGCGCGCGGTCGAACGGGCGATCCTGATCGAAACGCTGACGCGCCATGGCGGGCAGGCCACGATGGCGGCACGTGACCTCGATCTGCCGCGCAAGACTTTCTATGATAAGCTCGCGCGGCACGGCCTGCGGGCGGAAGATTTCAGGGACGACTGAGTCTGGGCGGAAATCCGCACAAGACAGTGTCGGCCGACGTGTGGTTTTTCGCACGCCGCAAGTGATCCGAATGAAGATTACCGTGTAATGCACTGATAGAAATGTATTCTCTTCAGCGAAAAGATACGCCTTTACCGTACGAAACCCCCTGATACCGTCATGCGGCAAGCGCCTTCTGGCGTCGCAACAGGGAGAGACATCAATGAAATTCATGACAACCGCCGCCACCGCACTGGCGCTGACCGTGACCGCGCAGGCCGGCCTGGCCGCTTGCGACGATGGCGAGATCGTCGTCAAGTTCGCGCATGTGACCAACACCGACAAGCATCCCAAGGGCATCGCCGCGTCGCTGTTCCAGGATCGTGTGAACGAGGAGATGGACGGCACGATGTGCGTCGAGGTCTTCCCGAACTCGACCCTCTACAACGACGATCAGGTGCTGGAGGCGATGCTGCAGGGCGATGTGCAGATGGCCGCGCCCTCGCTGTCGAAGTTCGAGGCGTTCACGAAGGTCTTCCAGCTGTTCGACCTGCCCTTCGTGTTCGAGGATGTCGACGCCGTCGATGCCTTCCAGCAGTCCGAGGATGGCGCCGAACTGCTCGACTCGATGCAGCGGCGTGGCCTGCAGGGGCTGGCATTCTGGCATAACGGCCTCAAGCAGATGTCGGCCAACGTGCCGATCGAGATGCCGAGCGATGTCGACGGTCTGAAATTCCGCGTCCAGCCTTCGGACGTGATCGTGGCCTATATGGAGCAACTCGGCGTGTCGCCGCAGCCGATGGCCTTCTCGGAGGTTTACGGCGCGCTGCAGACCGGTGTCGTCGACGGGCAGGAGAACACCTGGTCGAACATCTTCGGTCAGAAGTTCTTCGAGGTTCAGGACGGCTCGACCGAGACGAACCACGCGATCCTCGATTACCTCGTGGTCACCAGCGTCGACTTCCTCGACAGCCTGGAGCCCGAGGTCCGCGACCAGATGCTGACCATCCTCGAAGAGGTCACGGCCACGCGGAACGCGGAATCGACAGCCGTGAACGCCGAGGCCAAGCAGGCCATCATCGACGCCGGCGGCGAGGTGCGGGAGCTGACGCCCGAACAGCGCCAAGCCTGGGTCGACGCGATGCAGCCCGTCTGGGCGCAGTTCGCCGACGGCATCGGCCAGGACGTGATCGACACCGCGCTGACCTACAACTCGGGCAGCTGATCTCGATCGAACGCAAACGCTCCGGGCCACCCCTGCGGTCGGCCCGGAGTATCCGACAGGGGGAGGTCATCACGATGGCGAAGCGCTACGAGCCGGAGAGCCGCCTGGGCCGCGCGGTCCACGGCTTCGAGGAAACCGCGATCGCGGTCCTGCTGGGACTGATGACGCTTCTGACATTCGTCAACGTCGTGCTGCGCTATGTCTTCAGCGCGACCGTGATCTGGTCGCTGGAGGTGATCCTGATCCTGTTCGCGTGGCTGGTCATCTTCGGTGTCAGCTATGCCTTCAAGGTGACCGCGCATCTGGGCGTCGACGCCCTGACCAACATCCTGCCAAGTCGCGGCAAACGCCTCTGTGCCCTGCTGGCGGCGGCGGTGACGCTGATCTACGCGTTCCTGCTGCTGAAGGGGTCGTGGGACTACTGGGCGCCCTATGCCGCGCTGGATCGCACCACCGGCCCGTACGAATGGCTGCCGACCGGGTTCGAGGAGACGCGCGACCAGGCCTGGTATGTCACCGACCAGGTGCCGCCGATGCGCTGGCTGTTCGGTTGGCTGGAGCCGCTGATCAATCAGGGCGAGGAATACGAGAAGCTGCCTCGCGTCATTCCCTACATCATCCTTCCGATCGGGTCAGCGCTGATCCTGTTCCGGGCGACACAGGCGGCCGTCGGTATCGTCCGCGGCACCCGTGCGTCCCTCATCGTGAGCCACGAGGCTGAAGAGGACGTGGAGGAGGCCGCCGCCGCGCTGCGCGACGATCCGGTCGATCCGCAGGATGCCACCGGTCTCTATATTGCGACCGCCAACCGCACCGGAAAGGTCTGAGCCATGGAAGTCGTCCTCCTCTTCGTGATGATCATCGGCCTGCTGCTGCTGGGCGTGCCGATCGCGGTCAGCCTGGGTTTCAGCTCGATCTTCTTCCTGCTGACGTTCTCCGACACTTCGCTCGCGTCCATCGCGCAGAGCTTCTACCAGGCGATGGCCGGGCATTACACGCTGTTGGCGATCCCGTTCTTCATCCTGGCCTCGTCGTTCATGTCGACGGGCGGTGTGGCGCGGCGGATCATCCGCTTTTCGATCGCCTGCGTGGGGCACCTGCGCGGGGGGCTCGCCATCGCGGGCGTCTTCGCCTGCATGATGTTCGCGGCGCTCTCGGGTTCCTCGCCCGCCACCGTGGTCGCCATCGGCACGATCGTGATCGCGGCCATGAAGCAGGCCGGCTACACCAAGGAATTCGCCGCCGGCGTGATCTGCAACGCGGGCACGCTCGGCATCCTGATCCCGCCCTCGATCGTGATGGTCGTCTATGCCTCGGCCACCGACGTCTCCGTCGGGCGGATGTTCCTGGCCGGCGTGATCCCGGGCCTGCTGGCGGGTTTCATGCTGATGGTGACAATCTACGTGATCGCGGTGAAGCGGAACATGCCCAAGGGCGACTTCGCCGGCTGGGGCGAGGTCGGGGCGTCGTTCCGCGACGCGTTCTGGGGCCTGATGCTGATTGCGATCATCATGCTGGGCATCTATGGCATTCCCGGTGTGACCGGCGCCATCTTCACCCCGACCGAGGCCGCGGCCGTCGCCTCCGTCTACGCCTTCATCGTGGCGATGTTCGTCTATCGCGACATCGGCCCGTTGGCCCCACGGCGCACGCAGTCGGTCGGCGCGGCGATCGTCGACGGCCCGCTGCATGCACCGATAGGGACGCCGAAATCGCTGCTGCGGCACCCGCATGCCCTGTTGACGGCGTTCTTCCACCGCGACACGCGGGACACGCTGCTGGACGCGGGCAAGCTGACGATCACGCTGATGTTCATCATCGCCAATGCGCTGATCCTGAAGCACGTTCTGACGGACGAGCAGATCCCCCAGCATATCGCCAACGCCATGCTGTCGGCGGGGCTGGGGCCGATCACCTTCCTGATCGTGGTGAACGTGATCCTGCTGATCGGCGGCCAGTTCATGGAACCGTCCGGCCTGCTCGTCATCGTGGCGCCGTTGGTCTTCCCGATCGCGATCGAGCTGGGCATCGACCCGATCCACCTGGGTATCATCATGGTCGTCAACATGGAGATCGGAATGATCACACCGCCCGTCGGTCTGAACCTGTTCGTGACGTCCGGCGTGGCGGGCATGTCGATGATGGCGGTTGTCCGCGCGGCACTGCCCTTCCTGGCGGTGCTCTTCGTGTTTCTGCTGCTGGTGACCTACATCCCGGCGATTTCCATCTGGTTGCCCACGCTGGTCATGGGTCCGGAACTGATCATCCAATAGGGTCGGGGGCTTCGGCCCCCTTCTCAACTCCGGGCCAATGCCTCGACGATGGGGACGAAATCCGCGGCCTTCAGGCTGGCACCGCCGACGAGCGCGCCGTCCACGTTCGCAAGGGCGAATAGCTCCGCCGCGTTGTTCGCCCTGACCGATCCGCCGTAGAGCAGCGACATCTCCGGCCCGACCTGCGCGCGGAGGGCATCGTGGACCTCGGCCACCTGATCGGGGCTCGCGACCTTGCCGGTGCCGATGGCCCAGACCGGTTCGTAGGCGACGATCGCGTTCTCGGGCGTCGCGCCCTCGGGCAGCGATCCGTTCAGCTGTGCGCCCAAGACGTCCAGCGTCCGGCCCGCCTCGCGCTGCTCCAGCGTCTCGCCGATGCAGAGGATCGCGGTCAGGCCCGCGCGCCACGCGGCCTCGGTCTGGGCGCGGATGTCCGCGTCCGTCTCCCGGTGGTCCGCACGCCGTTCCGAATGCCCGGTGATGACATAGGCGGCGCCTGCCTCGGCCAACATCTCCGCGGAGACATCGCCGGTATGGGCCCCCGACGGCGACGGGTGGCAATGCTGGCCCCCGATCTCGACACGTTTGCGCGGGTCGCCATCGGCGGCATAGATCAGGGTGGCGGGCAGGCAGATGATCGTGGTGCAATCCAGACCGTCTATCGCGCCGTCGATCTCCAGCACCTCGGTCAGGTCCGAGACCAGCCCGTTCATCTTCCAGTTTCCGGCGGCGATCTTCTTCGGCATGCGAAATCCTCCTGCTTTCGGCGCAAGGGATAGCATGCGGGGCGGCGCTGCCTAGGTGGCGCCGTCCAGTTTCGCGTCAAACTTGATCGACTCGCCGCATCCACAGGCATCCACCACGTTCGGATTGCGAAAGCGGAATCCGGATTCCAGCAGCGACGTCTCGTAATCGATCTCGGTCCCGAACAGGAACATCTGCGCCATCGGCGCGATGATCACGCGGGCGTCGCCGACCTCGACCACCTCGTCATGGGTATCGACCTCGGACACGTAATCCATCGTGTATTCCATGCCTGCGCAGCCGCCCTTCTTGACCCCGATCTTCAGGCCGGCGGCGTCGGTCCGGGCCATCAGACGCGCGATTTGCGTGGCGGCGGCGTCGGTGACGGTCACGGGGGACTGGCCGGGGATGGAAAACATGGGCGGGCTCCTTCACCCCCAAGTTATGGCGCCGGGCGGCCGGTCTCAAGGGGGCAAGCGCGCCGTCAGAAACCCGGCCAATGCATCGAGCGCGGCCCGGATGGGTGCGTCATGCCGCGCCTCGTGATGCGAGACCAGCCATTCCTCGTGCTCCAGCGCGTCGATCGGCTTCGACAGGCGTGCAAGGCCACTCTCCTCGCCGATGAACATCGGCAGCACGATCCGGCCCATCCCGGCCCGGGCCAGCGCCAGGGCCCAGCGTGGATCATTGACGGTGGTCGCGATCTCGCCGCCATGCGTTTCCAGGACCCAGCGGCCCGAAGGGGTCTGTGCGCTGTCATGCGAGGGGCCGATCCAGCGGTCGGTTCCCGGGTCGCCGTATACGGCATATCGCACGCGCGCCGTTCGCCGACCGGCCAGCCATGGCTGTTCGGGCCGGCGGTTGCGAATGCCGATGTCGACCTCGCGCCGCGCGATGTCGAGGTCGCGGTCGCAATGGACGAATTCGGGGATCCAGTCCGCCTCCACCGACCAATAGGCGGCAACGCCGGCGGCGAGGGCCTGTGACGTCCAGGTGCCGGCTGTGATACGGATGCGGGCCGGACCGGTCGCCGTGGCCCGCCATTTGGCGATGTCGGTCGCGGCCTCCTCCATTCGCTGGGCCCGGTCGAGCAGCGCGTGTCCGTCCTCGGTCAGCGCGTAGCCCTGCGCGCCATGCCGGAAAAGCCGCCGTCCCATACGCGATTCAAGTGCCGTCATCCGGCGCGACAGCGTGGCCGTCGAGGCGCCCGTCTGCGCGGCCGCCCGCGCGAGAGAGCCGGTGCGCGCGACGGTGGCGAAGAGCGCGATATCGTTCCAGGCAATGGGATCGGACATGGATGAAAGGCTAGTTGCGACGATGTCGGGCTGCAATCCGCCCGCTTGGTGCCATCTTGGGATCAGACATCGAAAACAGGAGCAGGCCCCATGATCCCCGCATTCCGACCGACCGAGCCTACGACCGAATACGAACGCGAACTGGCCATCTTCGCCGCCCGCAAGGCAGACATGGAACGCCTGCGGCTACAGGCCCGGCCGCGCGCCCGCTGGCGGCTTTGGCTGGCCCTGCGGGTGGCGGGCCGTCGGCGCCTCGGCTGAGGCCCATCGGTCGACTGCGGCCGGGCAACCCCGCTCCCTCGCGCAAGGCGCATCAGGCGGCCGCGTCCGCGGCGACGGCGGTGGGGAAGATCGGATCTTCGCGCGACTTCTCGATCTCGGTGGCGCGCGCGACAAGGCGTTCGCGCACGGTGCACGCGACCTCCCACGAGGTGTTGGGGTCGGTGCAGGGCGTGCTGAACCAGACGTCGATGCCGAAAACGTCCTGACCGGCGACGTTGACGGACGCGTCTTCCAGATCGCCGAGCTGCGCGCCCAGATCGGAGGCGCTCACCTCCTCCAGGATCTCCCGGAACGCTTCGCGCAGCGCGTCGATATCGGCGCGCGGGTCCAGCTTGAACTTCAGGATCCGCAGCATCGCCGGATCCTGCAGCGACCAGTTCGAGAACGTCTCCGAGACGAACTCCTCGACCGGGACGACCAGTCGGGTTCCGTCCCAGTCGCGCAGCTGCACGAAGGTCAGGTGAATGCGCTCCACGTGGCAAAGCTCGCCCTTGTAGACGACCCGGTCGCCCACCCGCGCGGACTGGTTCAACGCGATCTGCAGCGACGCCATGATGTTGCCCAGCACGTCGCGGGCCGCGAAGCCCAGGATCAGCGTCAGCGCCCCGGCCGAGGCCAGAAGCGACAGGCCGATCCCCTGGAAGAAGTTCGCCGTCGACAGCACGACGCCCGCCCCGATGAAGAACACGACGACGACGAGGATGCGCTTCGCGGCGTTCAGCCGCGTGGCCAGCGTCCGCGACTCGGCCTGTTCGGCGCGGGTCAGGTCGACGTCCTCGCCCGGTGCGATCAGGGTATCCAGCGCCACCTCGACCACGTTGACGATCAGCATCAGCAGCGCGGTGACGAAGCCGATCGCGATCAGCGGCGAGATGAGAATGTCGATGTTGCCCGAGAAGACGAAGACGTGCCGCGTCACATACCAGACCAGTGTCGTAACGCCCGCGACCATTACGGGCGTACGCACGGCGCGGAATATCGCCGCCGTCATCGGGTGGGTGGCGTGGCGCCCGATGGCGCGCAGCGATCGATGCAGTGCCCAGGCCAACATCCCGGCCGCGACCAGCAGCAGCGGCACGCCGATCAACTCCCACCACATCAGGCCCCAGAAGGCGTCATCGCGCATCGGCGCCGGTAACAGCTTTTCCAGCCGCGACGGGCCGTAGACGCGGTACAGGTCCGGCAGGTCGGCCACGGTTTCCCGCGGAAAGACCCAGACCGGATCGGCATCGCCGGCCTTGATGCGGTTCAGCCGCACCGAGGCGGGCGCATAGTCCAGCGGCAGTTCGCGCAACAGGAGCGAGCGTCGCGGCTCGCCGGCCTGGGCGTCGGTCTTGCCACCGGTGATCTGCAACGCATCGGGCCGCGCGTTCAGGCGGCCCCAGTCCAGCAGGGCCTTCCGGTCGATGATCGCATGGAGTTGCGCGGCGAGGACCGGGCCTGTCACGGATTGCTCCGCCTCGGGGATGTCGGTCAGCTCCAGCAGATGCGCGGCCGCCGCCCAGTCGCCATCTTTCGCCGCCCGCAGGAGCGAGACGATCGCCGCGCGGGGCGTACGCCGGTCGATGCGGTCGGGCGGATCGTCCAGCCCGGCATTGAGTGCCCCGAGTTCGAAGAACGGGTCCTCGGCCTCGGCCGCCGTAACGAGGCCCGCCACGAGGGAGGCCGCGAGGGCGAGGGCGAACAGGGCGGTGCGGATCATGTCCGGCAAACGTCGGCGCGGGGGCGCGGTTCCATGGCGGGGCGGCGCCGGGTCGGACCGTGCGTCACATGAACCCGAGTTCGAGACGCGCCTCGTCGGACATCATCTCCATGCCCCAGGGCGGCTCCCACGTCAGGTCGACATCGACGGTGCGCACGCCCGGCACGCCCGACACGGCATCGGCCACCCAACCCGGCATCTCGCCGGCGACGGGGCAGCCGGGGGCGGTCAGCGTCATGATCACGCGGACGTCGTTCTCGGCGGTTATGTCGATCGTATAGACCAGGCCCAGATCATAGATGTTCACCGGGATTTCCGGGTCGAACACGCTTCGGCAGGCATCGACGATGGGTTCATGCATCGGATGGTCGGTGGTCGAGGGCGCGATCAGGGGTGCGCCTTCCAGTCGGTCTGTCGGCTCGGCGGTCATGGGTTGTCCCGTGATTGGTCGAGCGAAAAGATAAGGATTATGCCGGGCAGCGTAAAGGGGGCGCGCCCGGCGGACGCGCCCCCTGTCCGGCAATTGGGCGATCAGAAGCGATAGTTGATGTTCAGACCGACGGTCGTGGCGTCGGCATCGATATCGGCGTCCGTATCGTCGAAATCGTCGAACTCGTGGTACAGCGCTTCGGCGCCGATGGTCACGTTCTCGGTCACGAAGCGCTCATATCCGAGTCCGGCGAAATAGCCTTCGGCCTTGCCCAGATCGTTCGTATCGGCTTCGGCATAGCCACCCGTGGCGTAGAAGAGGTTCGCGCCGGAGTGGAAACCGCCGCGGACACCGAGGCGCAGAACGTCCTCGACCTCGACATCGGTGTCGTCCAGTTCGATCTCGCCGAAGTCATACTGCACCAGGCCACCGAGGATGGCGCGGCCGAAATCGTAGTCGTAGCCCGCGCGCAGGCCATAGAGGGCGCCGTCGCCGTCGGTGTCGACGTCACCGCTGGTGTCGATGTCGGCATAGCTGACCTGGCCACCGATATAGCCGCCACCCCAGTTGTAGAGCGGTGCGGCGGGTTCGACGAAGACGGGGGCCGGCTCCAGCGGCGCGGGGGCGATGTTGCCCGCCAGGGCGGGCGTCGCCAGCGTCAGGGCTGCGAGGGTAAGTACGGTGCGTGTCATCGGAATGCTCCTTCTTGCAGGTCCGTTGCGGTCGGTCGTTGCCGAACCGCGTCGTTCACATGGCGGCGAAACGGGCGAATGGCAGGGTCTGTTCCCCGCCGGGCGAAATTTCAGCCGGTTGTCGCCGAAGGTCGATCACAACGGGCGGACAGTCGCCGGGTGCTGGCGGCGGCGGCACGGCGGTGCTAGGGCGGCGCCCGGTTCCGACAGCCCGAGGTCAAGATGGCGAACGCCTTTCGATTCGAACGCGGTGCCAGCGACGGGTCCGCCCGGACCGGCATTATCCGCACGCCCCGCGGCAATATCCGCACGCCGGCCTTCATGCCCGTGGGCACGGCGGCGACGGTCAAGGCGATGCTGCCCGGATCGGTGCGCGCGACGGGGGCCGACATCCTGCTGGGCAATACCTATCATCTGATGCTGCGCCCGACGGCGGAGCGGATCGACCGGCTGGGCGGGCTGCATCGGTTCATGAACTGGGACGGGCCGATCCTGACGGATTCGGGCGGGTTCCAGGTTATGTCGCTGGGCGCGCTGCGCAAGCTCGACGCGGACGGGGTGACGTTCAAGAGCCATATCGACGGGTCGAAGCACCGCCTGACGCCGGAGCGGTCGATGGAGATCCAGCGGCTTTTGGGCTCCGACATCGTGATGTGCTTCGACGAATGCCCCAGCCTGCCCGCCGACCGCGACCGGATCGCGGCATCCATGCGCCTGTCGATGGATTGGGCCGCGCGGTCCAAGGCCGCGTTCGGGGACCGGCCTGGCCACGCGCTGTTCGGCATCCAGCAGGGCGGGCTGGAGCCGGACCTGCGCGCCGAGAGCGCCGAGCGCCTGCGCGAGATCGGGTTCGACGGATACGCGGTCGGCGGACTTGCCGTGGGCGAGGGGCAGGCGGCCATGTTCGACTGTCTGGACTATGCCCCGGGCCAGCTGCCCGAGGATCGGCCCCGTTACCTCATGGGGGTGGGCAAGCCGGACGATATCGTCGGCGCCGTGGCGCGCGGGATCGACATGATGGATTGCGTGCTGCCGTCCCGATCGGGCCGCACGGGGCAGGCTTTCACCCGGCACGGGGTGGTCAACATCCGCAACGCGCGCCACGCCAACGACCCGCGCCCGCTGGACGAGGCCTGCGGCTGTCCGGCCTGCCGCGGCTATTCCCGCGCCTACCTGCACCATGTTTCAAGGTCGAAAGAGATTATCGGATCGATGCTGATGACCTGGCACAACCTGCACTACTATCAGGACCTGATGGCCGGAATGCGCGAGGCGATCGCATCGGGAACGTTTGCGTCATGGCAGGTCGAATTCCACGCGGCGCGAGTGGCGGGCGACATCGCGCCGCTGTAAGGCACGGACCCAGCTTCGGATCGACCGGCGCCATACTTGTTCGAATGGCGATCAGCGCCGGCGCAGGAACCCGAACCTGCGGCTCTTGGGTTTGCCGGATACCGCGTTGCAAGACTCGAACAGCTCCCGCACTTCGGGGGTCAGGAAACCTTTCCCGCATCCCGTCTGAACCAGCTCCATGGAGCCGCCGTAATTCACCTCGACCACGACCGGGCCATCGGGCGTCAGCGCGATATCGGTGGAATGATAGCGAAGGGGCGCGAACAGTCGCGCGACTTCGGCCACGATATCGCGCAAGGCATCCCAGTGGGGCATCTTCAGGCCCATCAGGCCCGGAATGTCGGGATGATCGGGCAAGAGGTCCAATTCCGGAGAGCCGTCGCGTACGATCCTCTGAACGCGACCGCTATCGACGTCCAGGCCGCAAGCCAGATTCCCCGCGCGCCAGAAGTTGTCTGCGACGTTCTTTCCCTGTGGAATCTTCAGAAGGGCGAATGGCGACAGCGTCCGGTCCGGCATCATGATCGTCGACGTCCGAACAGTCGCGAGTGCCGACGTCCATGGAAGAATGGACCCGTCGTTTTCAAGCTGCGTCTGAACGAGATAGGCGTGCCCGCCAAGGTAGTTCGTCGCGAAGCCGTCCCAATCCATGGGATCGGCGCCCGTCGGCCTTATCGTATCTCGAAGCGCCTGTTCCACCCTGAACGCACCGGCGCTGATGATCCCGGCGACCGGCTTGCAGAACACCCCATCGGTTGCATTGGCAAGAATGACCTCGCGAAGATCGTCCGGCGTCCGGAGGGCCTTCTGTCCCGGATAGCGTCTCGACGTGGTGTCGAAGACGCCGAGCGTGCGCGGTACCGGTATGCCGCCCGCGTGCAAGATCATCTCTGTCAGGATCTTGTCCTCTGCCGCCCCGAACCACTTGCGATCATTGCAGGCATGGGCGACCGGCCAATGCAGGTTCCCATGAATGAACGCGGCGCGTCCTTCGTCATCGAACCTGTCCGCGTGATGGAGTCCGTATCTCACGTATTCCGCGAGGGTAAGCTTGCCGGGCCCTTTCTCAAGCGATCGGAACTCCTTCGTGATCTCGATAACCGAACGCCCAGAGGCCTGCGCCGCATGTCTGAGCAGGTGACCGTAGCCGAGCGACGTCGGCACGTCCGATGGCATCCGGTCGATCGTGAAAGCTGTCGGACTTGGCTGAACAGACATGTGGCTCTCCGCAAATACAGTGCGTCTTGTCCGCCGTGATCGTGTCTTTCCGTGAGTGAGAGTGAGGCGTTTTCATGGCGACCTGCCCGCCAATCGGGTTCCGCTCGACCCATTCGGGGGTAGGCCGCCGCATGGCGGCGGCGTGCCCTGCGGGATCCGCGTCGGGATGCGAACAAAACTTGCACGTTGACGGTCGGCTGTCGCATCACCACATCTGATCCCGACAACGGAAGGTCGCCCGACGCCGCCGAGACCGGGGCAGGGGACCTTTGCGAAAGGACAGACAGACATGACGACTTCCACCCATCCCGTGCTGCCGCTGCGTGACATCGTGGTGTTTCCGCACATGATCGTGCCGCTGTTCGTTGGGCGCGACCGCTCGGTCCGCGCGCTTGAAGAAGTGATGCAGGACGACAAGCAGATCCTGCTCTCCAGCCAGATCGACCCCGCCATCGACGAGCCGGAGGCCGACGGCATCTATCGTGTCGGCGTACTGGCCAACGTGCTGCAACTGCTCAAGCTGCCCGACGGCACGGTCAAGGTGCTGGTCGAGGGGCGTTCGCGCGTGAAGATTACGCGGTTCCTCGACAACGAGTCGTTCTTCGAGGCCGAGGCCGCCCCGCTGGAGGAGACCCGGGGCGACGAGCCGACGATCGACGCGCTGATGAAGTCCGTGGGCGAGGAGTTCGAGCGCTACGCCAAGATCAAGAAGAACATCCCCGAGGAGGCCCTGGGCGCCGTCGCGGAGTCGCGCGATCCGGCCAAGCTGGTCGACCTCGTCTCCGGTCACCTGGGTATCGAGGTGGCGCAGAAGCAGGAACTGCTCGAGATGCTGACCGTGTCCGAGCGCCTGGAGAAGGTGTTCGGCATGATGCAGGGCGAGATGAGCGTCCTGCAGGTCGAGAAGCGCATCAAGTCCCGCGTGAAGTCGCAGATGGAGCGGACGCAGCGCGAGTACTACCTCAACGAGCAGATGAAGGCGATCCAGAAGGAGCTGGGCGACGGCGAGGATGGCCAGAACGAGGTGGCCGAACTGGAAGAGCGCGTGGCGGCGACCAAGCTGTCGAAGGAAGCCCGCGAGAAGGCCGAGACGGAGCTGAAGAAGCTCAAGAACATGTCTCCGATGTCGGCCGAGGCGACCGTGGTGCGCAACTATCTGGACTGGATGCTGTCGATCCCGTGGGGCACCAAGTCCCGGGTCAAGAAGGACATCAACAAGGCCCAGCAAGTCCTTGATCGCGATCACTATGGCCTGGAGAAGGTCAAGGAACGGATCGTGGAATACCTGGCCGTTCAGGCGCGCTCGGCCAAGTTGAAGGGGCCGATCCTGTGCCTCGTCGGACCGCCGGGCGTGGGCAAGACGAGCTTGGGCAAGTCGGTCGCCAAGGCCACGGGGCGGGAGTTCATCCGCATCTCGCTGGGCGGCGTGCGCGACGAGTCCGAGATCCGCGGGCACCGGCGGACCTATATCGGCTCCATGCCCGGAAAGATCATCCAGGCGCTGAAGAAAGCCAAGACGACGAACCCCCTGATCCTGCTCGACGAGATCGACAAGATGGGCCAGGATTTCCGCGGAGATCCGGCCAGCGCGATGCTGGAGGTACTGGACCCCGAGCAGAACGGCACGTTCGTGGATCACTACCTGGAGGTCGAGTACGACCTGTCGAACGTGATGTTCCTGACCACGGCCAACTCCTACAACATGCCGTCGCCGCTTCTGGACCGGATGGAGATTATTAGCCTCGCCGGCTATACCGAGGAGGAGAAGGTCGAGATCGCCAAGCAGCATCTGCTGCCCAAGCAGATCAAGAACCACGGCCTGCGCAAGGGCGAGTTCGAGATCGACGACGCCGTCCTGCACGAAATGGTCCGCACCTACACCCGCGAGGCGGGCGTGCGGAACATGGAGCGGGAGCTGGCCAAGATCGCGCGGAAGGCGGTCACCCGGATCGTCGGCAGGAAGGAGACTTCGGTCCATGTGACGACCGAGAACCTGGACGATTTCCTGGGCGTCAAGAAGTATCGCTACGGCCTTGCCGAGAAGGAGGACCAGATCGGCGTCGTGACCGGCCTGGCCTATACCAGCGTCGGCGGCGACCTGTTGCAGATCGAGGCGCTGAAGCTGCCGGGCAAGGGTCGGATGAAGACCACCGGCAAGCTGGGCGACGTGATGAAGGAATCGATCGACGCCGCATCCAGCTATGTCAGGTCGATTGCGCCCAGCATCGGGATCAAGCCGCCGAAGTTCGACACGATGGATATCCACGTCCACGTGCCCGACGGGGCGACGCCCAAGGATGGACCGTCGGCGGGTCTGGCGATGGTGACGTCCATCGTCTCGACCCTGACGCAGATTCCGGTGCGCAAGGATATCGCCATGACGGGCGAGGTGTCGCTTCGCGGCAATGCCATGCCGATCGGCGGCCTGAAGGAAAAGCTGCTGGCGGCACTGCGGGGCGGGATCAAGACCGTTCTCATCCCCGAGGAGAACGAGAAGGACATCGCCGAGTTGCCCGATAGCGTGAAGGACGGCCTCGAGATCGTTCCGGTTTCCCACGTGTCCGAGGTTCTGAAGCTGGCGCTGGTCGCCACGCCCGAAGGGATCGAATGGGACGAGGCCGCCGAGGAAGCCGCGGCGTTGGCCGCGAAATCGGCCGATCAGCCGGGTCGCGGCGCCACGGCGCACTGACCTATCGGTCGCCGGATGCCGAAAGGGCCCCGCTTGGCGGGGCCCTTTTTCATGTATCGTTTGCCCATTGGGCCGATCTCAGTCTTCCCAGCCGTTCAATGCGTCGAGGGCGCCCAGCAGGTTCGCATGATCGTCCGTCCAGGCCGTGCGGTCGTCGGCGGGCAGGGCTTGCCAGACGTCACCCGGAAGGCGCTCCAGATCCTCGGCGGAGCGGGCGACGGCCACCACGACCGAGCCGGTCGCCCCCGCCGTCTCGCGGTCCGCATCGGGGTAGTCGTGGGCGATCCGCGCCGTCAGCCCCATGTCCCGCACGATTCGGGCGATCGGGCCGGCCAGGTCGTAGTAGCGGTTCGAGATATGAAGCGCGAAGATGCCCCCCTCGGTCGTCCGATCCAGATAGATGTCGAACGCCTCACGGGTCAGCAGGTGAACCGGCACCGCGTCCGAGCTGTACGCGTCGAGCACCAGCAGATCGTAGGTCAGCGTCTGCGTCGCCAGCACGGTGCGTGCGTCCCCGATATGGATGGGGGCGTCGGGTGCGCAGGTCTGCATGAAGGTGAACAGCGCCGGGTTCGTGGCGATCTGCACGACCATCGGGTCGATCTCGTAGAACTGCCAGTCCTGGCCGGGCGTGGCATAGCAGGCGAGCGACCCGACGCCCAGGCCCACGATCCCGATGCCGGCGCCGGGGCCGCTGATCGGCGCGTTGACCAGTTGGGCCATCGGGCTGCCCTCGCTGTAGTAGGTCAGCGCCCGGGGCACGCCTGTCTCGCCGGCCATTTGCGCGCCGTGGATGGTGGTGCCGTGCCGGTAAATGACCTGACCGTCGTCGCGCTGCTCGACCACATGTTGGCCGAAGAAGCTGCGATCGCGGAACAGCGGTGCGTCGCCGAATATGACGTAGTCACCCATTACAAGCAGCGCGACAAAACCCGTAAGGACAATCGGGCGCGAAGCCAGTGCGACCAGCATCACGAAGAACACGATTGCGCCCAAAACGCGGCTGCTGTCGAGCGATAGCCCGAACGCGACGCCGCCGAAGATTGTGGCCGGCACGGCGGTCGCCGCCAGGGCCGCCAGGGCCACCATGCGGGGGATCGGGCCGCGGGCCACGCCGAAGCAGCATGCGGCGGCGACGGCCACGACGGTGACCTGCACCTCGGCCAGCGTATCGAAGAGCAGGGGCGCGACGATCAGGTTGAAGAACCCGCCCAAAGCGCCACCGATCGACACGATGACATAGAAGAACGTCAGGTGGCTCGCGTCCGGCCGCATGCGATAGAGGCGGCGGTGACACAGCAGCGCCCCGGCGAAGAGTGCGAAGGACAGTCCGAGAATGGCGAGGAGCGACAGGTTAAGGTTGAAGGACCGCGTCGTCACGAACACGAGGGCGGCGATGGCCGGCGGGAACATCCAGAACGTGACACGATCCGAGATCAGCGGTCGGTTGCTGAAGGCCAGAATAAACGTCAGGATATAGATCGACAACGGGATCGCCCAGACAAGGGGGAACGATCCCAGGTCAGTGCTGATCTTCGTGGTGACGACCAGCATCAGCGACGAGGGCACGAAGGCAAGGAACATCCATGACAGGACCGTCCGCGCGCCGGGCCGCGGCGCGTCCGTCGACGCGACGGAGTGCGACGTCTGGACCGTCCGGTTTTCGGCCATCAGGCCGCTGCCGAGCAGGAGACCACCCAGGAGTACGAACCCCGCGCTCCACATGATCGAAATCGAGGCCGTTCCCATCAGGGGTTCGGCGAGAAGCGGAAAGCCCAGCAGGGCCAACAGCGATCCAGCGTTGCTGGCGCCGTAGAGGAAATAGGGATCGTCCGCCGACGGCCCGCCGGTGCGGGAGTACCAGGACTGGATCAGCGGCGCATTCGCCGAGAGCATCGTGAACGGGACGCCCACGCCGGTGGCGAAGATGGCGAGTGCCTGCCAGGACGTCGCGCCGCCCTCGAACGAGACGCTGGCCTCCCCGACCGAGAGCGGAAGGAAGAACAGGGCCGCGATCCAGAAGGCGCCGTGGATCATCAGCTGCCGTCGCGGGGGGACGAAGCGGATGAGGAGATGTGCGTAGAGGTACCCGATCAGCAGGCAGGTCTGGAAGAACAGCATCGCCGTCGTCCAAACCGCCGGGGCCCCGCCCAGCCGCGGCAGGACCATCTTGGCGAAGAGCGGCTGAACGAAGAACAGAAGCGACGCGCTCAGCAGGATCGTTCCGGTGAAAAGGACAATCGCGCGGGCGCCATGCCGGGTCCCTAGAAGGGACGGTGCGGGGGGGTCGATACTCGTATGGGTCACAGGGGCCTGCCATCGATGAATTGCGTTTCCGTTCCGGCCCTGATGATCCGCAATCGCGGCAATTGTTGGTCGCAAGTTTGCTGAGATTTGTTTGTTGAACCGATCTTGGGTTTGAGCTACCTCCGCGCCGACGGGTGATTAGCTCAGTGGTAGAGCGCTTCGTTCACATCGAAGATGTCGGGGGTTCAAATCCCTCATCACCCACCACGCCCCCTCCTCCGATGACGAACGCTTGCGCGACCGGGCGAGGCTCGGCATCACTCGCGCCATGTCGTTCCCCGAGATCATCGTCATCCGTCACGGACAGACCGAATGGAACCTCGCGGGGATCTGGCAGGGCGCCCGCGATTCGCCGCTCACGCCCGAGGGTCGCGCCCAGGCCCGCGCGATCGGTGCGATGTGCGCCCGGCTTGGCCTCGGGCGCGGGACACATGATATCCTCGTCAGTCCGCAGCGGCGCGCCAGGCACACGGCGGAACTGGCTTTCGGGGCCGACCTGCCAACCGATCCGCGACTGGCCGAGATCGACGTCGGCGACTGGTCCGGGCGTCGGCCGGCGGACTTGCGCGTCGAACTCGGGTTGCCGGCGGCGACCGGCGGCTTCGACCTCTACGATCGCGCGCCGAACGGAGAGCGCGTCGCGCAGGTCTTCGATCGCGTCGCCCCGCTCCTTCTTAATCTCGCGCGGCCGACGATCCTCGTCACCCACGGCATCACGGGGCGCATGATCCGCACGCTCGCCCTCGGCCGTCCACGTGCGAGTTTCGCAGATCTCCCGGGCGGGCAAGGGATCGCGTGGCGGATCGCAGGCGGAACGGAAACTTGCCTGCGCCCCGCACGCGAAGACGCGGCCGACCCCGCGGCAACGCTTGATTGACCCGTCCCGCCGCGGTATCCGCGGCCCGCGCGGGTGGTTAGCTCAGTTGGTAGAGCGTCTCGTTTACACCGAGAATGTCGGGGGTTCGAGCCCCTCACCACCCACCAACCGCCCCATGTTCCGGACGTGGCGGTCATTCCCGCAGGGCCGGCAGCCCGATTCCGGTCGCCTCGAACCCGCCGTCGACGGCCAGCCGCTGCCCGGTCACGAAACTCGCCTTGTCCGAGCAGAGCCAGACGATCGCCTCGGCGATCTCGGATTCGTTGCCGTAGCGGTTCAACGGGATCGCATCGTGATAGGCGTCGATGATTTCTTGCGTGTGGACCGCCATGGCCAGCTTGGTGCGAACGGGGCCGGGGCAGACGCAGTTGGCGCGGATGCCGTGTTCGCCCAGTTCCACCGCCTGCTGCTGCGTTAGGTGCGCGACGCCGGCCTTGCTGGTTCCGTACGCCACGCGCAGGGTCGAGGCGCGCAGGGCGCTGATCGACGCGATGTTGACGATGGCGCCGCGCGTGGCTTTCAGCGCGGGCGTGAAAGCCTGGCTCATAAGGAACACGCCGTCCAGATTGGTGGCCATGACGGCGCGCCAGCGGTCGAATCCCGTCTCCTCGATCGGGCCAAAATCGGCGATGCCGGCGTTGTTGATCAGGGCATCGACGCGGCCTATCGCGCGCTCGACCTCTCCGACCAGCCCGGCGACCGCATCGGCGTCCGACACGTCGCAGGGCAGGGCGATCGCGTTCGACAGGCCCTCGGCCGCGCGGGTCAATTCGGGCACGTCGTTGTCGACCATGACCACGCGCCGCTCTTCGGCCAGGAACAGCTTGGTCGTGGCAAGCCCGATGCCGCGGGCGGCTCCGGTGACGATGGCGGTCTTTTGCATGACATTCCTCCCCTGGCGGTGCCGAGTTGACAGGTTCGGCCGCGGCGGCACAAGCGTCGCCGTTGCGATCCGGCGGGCATTTCGGCCCATTGCCAAGTATTGTCGCCCGTGGTCCCGAAATCCGCCGCAGCCGCTTGACGCGCTGCATTACGCACCATAAACCCGCGCTCACGCCGGGCCACCGGCGGGCAGTGGGCGGTTGTAGCTCAGTTGGTTAGAGTACCGGCCTGTCACGCCGGGGGTCGCGGGTTCGAGCCCCGTCAACCGCGCCATCGCTGCCCCAACGGTCCGACACTGCGCGGTTGTAGCTCAGTTGGTTAGAGTACCGGCCTGTCACGCCGGGGGTCGCGGGTTCGAGCCCCGTCAACCGCGCCATCCGTCCCTTTCCGCGTCATCCTGTCCGATGCGTGTCGCCCGGGCGGCTGCTAGCATGGCGTCGAAAGGATGGATGCCTCGATGTCCCAGGTCATGGCGACACGATTGCCGGCGGGAAGCGAACTTCATGCGCTCTGCGGGCCGGCGGATTTCCTCGACTGCTATTCGGTCGCCTCGACGCTGGGTCCGCGACCGGCGGCCGAGATCGTGGTGGCCTTTCCGCCCTGGGTTCACGCGCTTTTGCGGCTAAGACATGCGCTCACCGCGCCATTCGGCCTGTCGCAAAGCGGCCCGGCCGGTCCCGACATGCTGGGCCCGTTTCCCGTCCTGCGCGAGGACGCCGGCGAGCTCGTGGCCGGGTTCGACGACAGACACCTCGATTTCCGCATCTCGCTGCTGTCGGAGGGTGGCCGGATCCATCTGGCCACTTGGGTACATACGCACAATCCGGGCGGCCGGTTGTATCTGATGGCCGTCATGCCGTTCCACATCCTGGTCGCACGCAACGCATTGGCACGCGTCGCAGCCGCCGGTTAGCCGCGGCCGCGTCGTTCCAACCGAGGAAGAAGCGCGCTGAAATCACGGCCTTTGCCATTCTCCGCCTCGACGAACTGGGCGTATTGCTCCGTCGCCACGGCACCGATCGGCGTGGCCGCGTCGGCCGCCTCGGCGGCCTGCTGCGACAGGCGCAGGTCCTTCAGCATCATCTCGGCGGCAAAGCCGGGCTTGTAGTCGTTGTCGGACGGCGCGGTCGGCCCGACCCCGGGGGCCGGGCAATAGGTGGTCAGCGACCAGGACTGCCCCGAGGAGGTGGAGGCAACGTCATACATTGCCTGACGATCCAGACCCAGTTTGTCGGCCAATGCGAAGGCCTCGCAGGTCACGGCCATCGTCGCGCCGAGGATCATGTTGTTGCAGATCTTCGCGGCCTGACCGTTGCCCGACGGCCCGCAATGCACCGTACGCGCACCCATCGTGTCCAGAAGCGGGGCGGCGATGGCCAGCGCAGCGTCTGATCCGCCGACCATGAAGGTCAGGCTGCCCGCAGCCGCCCCGCCCACGCCACCCGACACCGGCGCGTCGAGCGCGAGAAGGCCCCGTGCCGCCGCTATCTCCGCGACCGCACGGGCCGACTCCACGTCGACGGTCGAGCAATCCAGGAACACCGCGCCGTTCGCCATGACCGGAACGATCTCCTCGGCGACGGCGCGCAAGATCTGGCCGTTGGGCAGCATCGTCACCACCACCTCGGCCCCGTCCGCGACCTCGGCGGCGGATCGTCCGACCGTTACGCCCTCGGGCGCCGCCGCGGCCGTGTCGAAGCCCGTCACGTCGTGCCCGGCCGTGGCGAGGTTCGCGGCCATCGGGCCGCCCATGTTGCCGAGTCCGATGAATCCAATCTTCATTTCCATGTCTCCAGGTTTGGCGCCAGCGGGCCGAGCGGGCGAAGCATTCGCGAAACATCGGCCCCGGTGACGGATTGCGGGCCGTCGTGCCGCCAGCGCGGCGCGCGATCCTTGTCGATGATCTGGGCGCGTATGCCCTCAACGAAGTCGCCATGTTCGGCGGCGCGGAAGGTGAAGCGCGCCTCCTGTCCCAGCGCCGCCTCGATCGTCGGGTCGTCGCCCAGCCGGTGCAGGATCTCGACTGCGCATGCCATGGAAAGCGGCGCGTTGCGTCCCAGCGCGCCGCGCGCGGCATCGCCGACGGGACCGTCGGCATCCGCCACGGCGCGCGCGATGTCGCCCAGCGTCTCGCCAGCGAATAGCGTGTCGATCCGCGAACGGTCGGCGGCCAAGGGCGCATCGGGGGCAGGGCGCGCGGTGGCGTCGACCGCGGCCACATCTCCCGTCTCGATCAGATCCGCCCTCAGCGCATCCCATCCTTCCGGGATGTAATGGTCCGCGAACCCGGCATGGATCGCATCCCCGGGGCCCATACGCGCGCCCGTCATCCCGAGGTATTCGCCCAGACGCCCCGGCGCCCGCGCCAGCAGAAGCGATCCGCCCACATCCGGCACCAGGCCGATGCCGCATTCGGGCATCGCGATCCGGCTGTCGTCGCGCACGATCCGGTGCGACCCATGGCAGCCGACACCCACGCCGCCCCCCATGGTGAAGCCATGCAAGAAGGTCACCACCGGCTTCGGAAAATGGAACAGCTTGGCGTTCATGCGGTACTCGTCCGCCCAGAACCGCTGGCCGTAGTCCCAGCGGGCTTCGCGGCCGGCCTCGTACATCGCCACGATGTCGCCGCCGGCGCAAAAGGCGCGTCCCTCCGCCCCGTCGATCAAGACGACATGAACGTCATCGCGCAAGCGCCAATCGTCCAACGCTTCTTCGACGGCGAGGCACATCTCCCAGGTCAGCGCGTTCAGGGCCTTCGGGCGGTTCAACGTGATCCGCCCGGCCCGGCCTTCGGTGCGGATGTGGATGTCGTCGTTCACCGTGTCTGCTTCCTCTGGCCGAAAATACCTCGGGGAGCGCGAGGGGCTGGCCCCTCGCCCCGCCTCACGCCGCGATCAACCCCCGCGCGACGATCAGGCGCATAATCTCGTTCGTGCCTTCCAGGATCTGGTGGACGCGCAGGTCGCGGACGAGCTTTTCGATCCCGTAATCGGCGAGGTAGCCATAGCCGCCATGAAGTTGCAGACACTGATCGACGACACGACTGCCGGTTTCGGTGACGTGCTTCTTGGCCATGGCGCAGAATTTCGTCGCATCCGGCGCGCCGGTGTCCAGCTTCCACGCGGCCTGGCGCAGGAAGATTCGGGCGGCCTGCAGCTCGATCTCCATGTCGGCCAGGCGGAATTGCAGGGCCTGGAACTGATCGATCGGCTTCCCGAAGGCGCGGCGCTCGGCCATGTAGGCCAGCGTCATGTCCAGCGCCTGTTGCGCCGCGCCCAGCGAGCAGGCGGCGATGTTGAGGCGGCCGCCGTCGAGGCCCTGCATGGCGTAGCGGAAGCCGTGCCCCTCCTCGCCCAGCAGATCGGCGGACGGCACGGCACAGTCGTCGAGCTGCACCTGGCGCGTGGGCTGCGACCGCCAGCCCATCTTGTCCTCGAGCCCGCCGAAGGACAGGCCCTCGGCCCCGTCATGCACCACGAATGCCGACACGCCGCGCGGCCCGTCCTCGCCCGAGCGGGCCATGACGATATAGGCGTCCGAATACCCTGCGCCCGAAATGAACGCCTTGGTCCCGGTCAGGCGCCAGCCCTCGTTCGTGCGGGCAGCGCGGGTCTTGAGCGCGGCGGCGTCCGAGCCGCTGCCGGGTTCGGTCAGGCAATAGCTCAGGACGGTCTTCATCGCGACGGCATCCGGCAGGATCCGCCCCTTCAGGTCGTCGGACCCGAAGGCGTCGATCATCTTGGCACACATGTTGTGGATCGACAGGAATGCCGCGACCGATGGGCAAGCCATCGACAACGCCTCGAACACGAGGGTGGCATCCAGACGGGTCAGGTCCGTTCCGCCCTGGTCTTCCGACACGTAAAGGGCGCCGAACCCCAATTCCGCCAGCTTGGGCCACAGGTCCTTGGGGATTTCTCCTTCGGCCTCCCATGCGCGGGCGTGGGGGGCGATCTCGGCCTGGCCGACGTCGCGGGCCATGTCGAAGATCGCCTGCGACTCCTCGGAAAGTGCGAAATCCATCCGTCGGCCCTCCCAGCCTGAAATCGAACGACCGTTCAATTATGCGACCGCTTGCGCGTCAGGGCAAGCCGTTCAGTCCCTCGCGAAACTCGATTGCGAGGTGGTCGACCACGGCGCGCATCGCCTCCGCATCATCGGCGCCGGCCTCGCGCGCCTTTGCATGGGCGGCGCGCTGCCGGGCCGCGCTGGTGCCGCGCGCGACGATATCGGCCGCCCGCCGCGCCTCGGGCAGGCCGCCCAGGGCGTCGGCATCTTCGGCCACGAGGTCGAGGAGTTCCTCCGCCAGATCCGCCATTGGCACGATCTCGCCCCGTCCGAAGTCGATCAGCCCATCGCGCGTGCCATAGCGCTGCGCCCGCCAGCGGTTCTCGGCCAGCAGGAACCGGTCATAGCGCCGCCAGCTTCGGTTCGATTTCGAGAGCCGCCAGAGCGCCCGCATCAGCGCCTGCGTCAGTGCCGCAAGCGTCAGCGCGTCTTCCAGCCGGGGCGAGACGTCGCAGATGCGCGACTCGACCGTCGGAAAGGCGTGCGAGGGCCGTAAATCCCACCATATCTTCGAGGCGTCCTCGATCACGCCTAGTTCCACCAGCAGATCGACCGAGCCCTGCCAGTCGCGCCAGCCGTCCAGGTGCGGGGGCAGGCCGGTGCGGGGCATGTTGTCGAACACGCTCAGGCGATAGGAGGACAGACCCGTATCCTCGCCCTGCCAGAACGGCGAGGAGGCCGACAGCGCCAGCAGATGCGGCAGGAAATAGGTGGCCTGGTTGCACAGGTCGATCCGCGTCTCGCGATCCTCGATGCCGACGTGGACGTGCATGCCGCAGATCAGCATTCGGCGCGCGACGACGCGCAGGTCGCGGGCAAGCTTTCGATAGCGGGGCTGCGCGGTGAAATGCTGATCCTTCCAGTCCGAGAACGGATGGCAGGACGCGGCGATCGGGCGCAACCCGTGTTCGCCGGCCAACGTCGCGATGGTCCGGCGCAGGCGGCGCAACTCCGAGCGGGCCTCGGTCACGTCGGCGCAGACGCGTGTTCCGACCTCGATCTGGCAGTCCAGGAATTCGGGGCTCACCTGGTCGCCAAGTGCCTCCCGGCACGCCGCCATCAGCGCGTCGGGCGCCGCGGCCAATGCCCCGGTTTCGGCCGAGGTGAGGAGGTATTCCTCCTCGATCCCTATGGTGAAGGCCGGCTCGTCCCGCATGCGGAAACCCCCCAATCCTCCGCAGGTTAGCGGCCGGCGGGGGGATGTCCAGCCGTCGGGGCGCGGCGGGACCGGTGCCTCAGATCAGGCGGACCTGCGCGCCGATCGGGGTGAGCGCGTAAAGCTCGGCGATCTTCTCGTTATAGAGACCGATGCAGCCCGAGGACGACCGCCGTCCGATCTTGCGCGTGTCGTGGGTGCCGTGGATCAGGTAGGCGGGCCAGTCCAGATACATCGCATGCGTGCCCAGCGGGTTGCCGGGATCGCCGCCTTCGATGGTGACCGGCAGATCGGGGTCGCGTTCGCGCATGCTGGCGGTGGGTGTCCAGCTCGGCGCGACCTTCTTGCGCACGATCTCGGAATAGCCGCGCCGGGTCAGTTCCTCGGACATCGGGACAGAGGTCGGATAAAGACGATAGTCCGACCCGTCACCCGACCAGAAATGCAGCGCGCGCGAGCGGGTGTCGGCGATGATGGTGGCCACGCCCAGCGTGTCGAAATGGTCGCGCCAGTCGATCATGCGGAAGCTGGAGGTGTTGCGGCGGCTGAAATCCGGCTGCGCCTCGCCGCCGAACTGCTCGGCGGTATATTGCGCACGGGCGAGCGCGGGCGCGGCCAGAGCTGCGGCGGCGGTCAGCAAAAGGGTACGGCGATCGGTCATCGAAACTGCTCCTTGCTTTGCGCTGAGGTATCAACCCTGCGTCCATGAGTTAAGGGCCGGCGCGTTCACGTTCGCGCCAGTCCGGCGCCCGATCGGCAATTCGCCGCGCATCCGATCACGCGCGGCCGGGGTTCCGTTTCATCCGGTGCGCGGCCAGCCCGTCGCGCAGCACGTCTTCGACCTGCCGCAAGAGGACCGCGTTGTCGAAGCGTTCCTCCGCCGTTCGCCGCGCGGCCTGCGTCATGTCGGAATGGTCCCCGCTCAGCGCCTCGCGGATCAGGGCGGTGAAGCCGGGCAGGTCGTGTTCCTCGGACATCCAGCCGTTGACGCCGTGGTCGACCGCCTCGGGGATGCCGGCGTGGCGGGTGGAGACGATGATGCAGCCGCAGGCCAGTGCCTCCTGTATCGCCGTCGGCAGCCCCTCGGCATCGCCCGAGGGGCCGACCACGGAATGTTGCAGGAACACTTTAGACGTCGCCAGCGCCTCGCGGACCCGATCATGCGGCAGCGCGCCGTCGAAGGTGACGCGGTCGGTCACGCCAAGGTCCGCCGCCAGCTTGCGCGTGGGCGCCAGCAGGGGGCCGTCGCCGATGAACCGCAGATGCGCGTCGGGAATGTCGCGGGTGGCGTCGGCGAAGGCGCGCAGGGTCGTCAGGGGGGATTTCTTCTCGACCATCCGCCCGACGGCCAGGCAACTGCGCGGGACCTTTTCGGCGGGGCGGAACTTGCGGATGTCGACGCCCGAGGGGATGACATGGGCGTTCGGATGGCGCAGGCCCGCCGCCTCCAGCTGATCCAGCAGGTACTGACTGACCGCGAAGATCCCGTCCAGCATCGGCAGCAGGTTGACATAACCGCGCGCACGCCGGGGCTTGCGCAACTCCTCCGTCGCGTCACGCCCGCGGAAGTAGGAAAAGCACGGGATGTCCATCTCATGCGCAAGCGGGGCGATCTTGGCGATGCGGCTGCCGAACTCGCACAGGATGATCTCGACGCCCTCGTCGATCAGGAACCGCTCCAGCGCCGCCTTGCCGCTTCCGAAGGGCACGTGGGAGGTGCCGTAGAGCTTTTGGTTGCGCAGGCGTGGTGCGATGCCCAGGATATTCGCCAGCCCCCGCGTGCGCGACGCCGCGATGTCGTGGATCGCCTTGCCGTAAGGGTTTTCGCCCGAGGACGCGTCGGTCGAGATGATGCAGGTGTTGCCGCCGAACATGTGTTCGATGTGCCGGTTCACGAAGGTCTGGCCGGGCAGCGGATGGCTGCCCACGAAGAGGCAGGTCCTGGGATTGGTCGGTATTTCGTCCATCACGTCGCCCCCGGTGCGCACGGAAACCGGCGATAGCCGGAGGCGGCGGTTCCCGCAAGTCACTTGCCGGCGCGGGGCCGGACGCGCTATCGCCGCGCGAACCGAAGGGAATGACGCATGGGTCTGAAACGCACACTCCGCCGCATCGCGCGCGACCGCGGCTGGCGCATGCCGCGCGCAATCCTGCGGCAGGAGGACCTGTTCGTGCGCGGCGTGGCCGATACGTTGACCCGGGCGGACGTCGTGCTGGACCTGGGCGCTCATATCGGCCAAGTCAGCCAGGAATTCGCCCAACGCGCCGGGCGGGTCTATGCGTTCGAGCCGCATCCCGAGACATACCGGGCGCTGTGTCACAATACCCGGAACTATCCCCGAATCGAGACGATGAACAAGGCGGTGTCCGACGAGACCGGGACCGCGCGGCTGTTCTTCGACGACGCGGCCGAGGGGAAGTTCACCGAGGGCTCCACGCTCGTCACGGACAAGGCGAACGTGACCTACGAGACAGGGGCCGAGGTCGAGACGATCCGGCTGGCGGATTTCGTGACCGGGCTGGGCAAGCGGGTCCGGCTGGTCAAGATGGATATCGAGGGGGCGGAGTACCGCGTGATCGCCGACCTGGTCGAGACACCCGCGATCGGACAGATCGACAAAATCTACGTCGAAACGCATGAGGACCGGATCCCGGCGCTGCGCCCCGAACGCGACCGGGTGGAGGCGCGGATCGCGGCCCTCGGCCTTCAGGATCGCTTCGACTTCAATTGGCCCTGAGTGCCCGCCGCGACCGGGAATGCCGCGGATAACGGGTTCCCGCTCTCCGATCCGCCCTCAGCCGGACGTGATCGACGCCCGCATCCTGGGATGGACTTCGCAGAAGTAGCTGGCCGTACCGGTGAAGCCGATCGTGATCGTGGCCGATTGCCCGGCGCGCAGGCGGCCGGTGTCGAAGACGCCGTCCTGGGTGGACGTCGCGGTGTGCGGCGCGCTGTCGGCATTGGTGAACGTGACCGTGTCGCCGGGCGAGACGGACAGCGAAGCCGGATTGAACGCGAAGTTCTGAATCGTGACCTGGTGCGCCGCGGCATGGGCGCGGGTGGCGAAGGTCGCGACGAAAGGCGTGGCGATGGTGGCGCTCAGAAGCGCGCGGCGGGTGATCGGCATGTGCGGGGTCCTCTCTCACTGTCCCCGCGCAACATGACGTGGCGTCATTTGACGATCAATCCCGTCTACGCGAATGTGATCTATTCCATCACGGGGATCGAGAACTCTCCGCCCTCCTTGATGCCCGACGGCCAGCGCGCCGTCACGGTCTTGGTGCGCGTGTAGAAGCGGAAGGCGTCCGGCCCGTGCTGGTTCAGGTCACCGAACATCGACTTCTTCCAGCCGCCGAACGTGTGATAGGCCAGCGGCACCGGGATCGGCACGTTCACGCCCACCATGCCCACGTTCACCCGCTTGGCGAAGTCGCGCGCGGCGTCGCCGTCACGGGTGAAGATCGCGGTGCCGTTGCCGTATTCGTGGTCCATGGCGAGGCCTAGCGCCTCCTCGTAGGTCTCGGCGCGGACGCAGGACAGGACGGGGCCGAAGATTTCCTTGGTGTAGATCTCCATGTCCTTCGTGACCCGGTCGAACAGGTGCGGCCCGACGAAGAACCCGTCCTCGTAGCCCTGCAGCTTGAAATCGCGCCCGTCGACGACGAGTTCGGCCCCCGCGTCAACGCCCGACTGGATCAGCCGATGGATGTTGTCCTTGGCCGCCGCCGTGACCACCGGGCCGAAATCGACGTCGTCGCCCGCCGTGTAGGGCCCGACCTTCAGCTTCTCGATCCGCGGCACCAGCTTCTCGATCAGCTTGTCGGCGGTTGCCTCGCCCACCGGAACGGCGACCGAGATGGCCATGCACCGCTCGCCCGCCGCGCCATAGCCGGCCCCGACCAGCGCGTCGGCGGCCTGGTCCATGTCGGCGTCGGGCATGACGATCATGTGGTTCTTCGCGCCGCCGAAGCACTGCGCGCGCTTACCGTTCGCGGAGGCACGCTCGTAGATATAGGCCGCGATCGGGGTGGAGCCGACGAAGCCCACCGACTGGATCACCGGGTGGTCCAGGATCGCGTCCACCGCCTCCTTGTCGCCGTTGACGACCTGCAGGATGCCCTCGGGCAGGCCCGCCTCCTCCATCAGTTCGGCCAGCATCATGGGAACAGACGGATCGCGCTCCGATGGCTTCAGGATGAAGGCGTTGCCGCAGGCGATGGCGGGCGCGAACATCCACATCGGAATCATGGCGGGGAAGTTGAACGGCGTGATGCCGGCGGTCACCCCCAGCGGCTGGCGCATGGAATAGATGTCAATGCCGGGGCCCGCGCTGTCGGTGAAATCGCCCTTCAGGTGATGCGGTGCGCCGATGCAGAACTCGACGACCTCCAGGCCACGCACGACGTCACCCTTCGCGTCGGGCAGGGTCTTGCCGTGTTCGCGCGACAGCGCCTCGGCCAGCTTGTCCATATCGCGGTTCAGCAGCTCGACGAATTTCATCAGGACGCGGGCGCGGCGCTGGGGGTTCACGGCCGCCCAGGCCGGCTGCGCGGCGGCGGCGACCTCGACCGCGCGGTCCATTTCCTGCGACGACGCGAGCGCCACCTTGGCCTGCACCTCGCCCGTGGCGGGGTTGTAGACGTCAGCCGTGCGGCCCGACCCGTCGACCTGCGCCCCGTCGATCCAGTGCCCGATATTCTGCATGTCGTGCCTCCCTCAGCTTCACGCGCAACCTAGTCGTTAACGCCTTGTCGCGACAGGGGCAGTCGGGCAGGGTAGTCTTGCGATTTTGTCGGTATATGGGGTCGAATGGATTGGGATGACTTGCGCATATTCCTCGGCATCGCGCGTGCGGGGTCGCTGGCCGAGGCCGCACGGGGCCTTCGCCTCGATCCAGCCACCCTCAGCCGCCGTGCCGCGCGGCTGGAGCGGCAGGCCGGCGCGGCGCTGTTCCTGAAGTCGCCCCGCGGCTATGCGTTGACCGACGCAGGCCAACGCCTGCTGCCCCATGCCGAGGGCATGGAGGATCGGGCGCGCGCCGGCATCTCCGCCCTGGCGCAGGACGACCGGTTACGGGGGCGCGTACGGATCGGGGCGCCCGACGGGGTGGCCAACCACGTCCTGCCGAAAGTCCTTGCGGACATGCGGCGGGCCCATCCCGACCTGACGCTGGAGCTGGTGGCGCTTCCCAGGATCCTCGACCTGGGCCGGCGGGAGGCGGATCTGGCCATCACCGTCAGCGCGCCCACCGCCGGGCGGCTGATGGTCCGCAAGCTTTGCGACTATCGGCTGGGGCTGGCGGCGCAGGCGGACTACCTGGCCGCGCATCCGCCGATCCACTTGCGCGCCGACCTCGGCCGGCACGCGATCGTGGGATACATCCCCGACATGATCTTCGACACCGATCTGGACTACCTGGCCGAAGTCGGGGCCGACACGCCGGGGCTCGCGTCGAATTCGGCGGCCGTGCAACTGGGGCTTATCCGGGCCGGAGGCGGGATCGGCGTGGTCCATGACTTCATGCTTCCCTCGGCGCCCGAACTGCAGCGCGTCCTTCCGGGGGCCGTGGGTTTGCGACGCAGTTTTCATCTGTGCCGGCATCGCGACGCGGACACGTTGCTGGTCCGTCGGACGGCAGATCTGCTCACCGATGGCGTGCGCCGCGAAGTCGATCGCCTGGAAGCGGCGGCCGGTTGACGAATTCTCAACCTTCGTCGCCCATCTGGGGGGCATGAAGTTCGCCCTCGTCCTGTTTTCCTTGATCGTGTTGGCCGGATGCGCGCCATGGCGCGCGGCTCCGAAACCCGATCCCGTTACCTGCGCCGAGGTGATGGCCCTGGCCCATGCCATCGTCGACGGCCGGCAGGATGGTCAGTCCCGGGCCGAACAGCGCAGCCTAGTCTGGCGTGGCTCTGCCTTGCCCGCGCTGCATTTCGCCCAGATCGACAGCATCTACGACTGGCCGCGCCCCGTGGATGCCGAAGGCTGGCTGCGGCTGCGACGTGCGGCGGTGTCGGCGGCCGGGGTAAATTGCGTGAACCGCCCCGCAGCGGCCCTGCGCGGAAAGATCATCCCGTAGATGCGCGTGACCAGGCATGACGGCCCTGGGATGCCCGCCGAAGCCGCCGCCCCGGTTCACCGCGCTTGACACGTCCGGGGCGGGGCGCGACGCTTCCCACATGGTCGCTTTGCACGGAGGCCCGCAATGTTTGTCACCCAGATCCTGAATTCCAAGGCCCACAAGGGCGTTCTGACGATCGACCCATCGGCGACGATTGCCGACGCGGTGGCCGAACTTTCGGCGCGGCGGATCGGTGCGCTGGTCGTCAGCGGCGACGGACGGCATGCCGACGGCATCCTGTCGGAGCGTGACATCGTTCGCGAATTGAATGCCGACGGCACCAAGATCCTGGAACACAAGGTCAGCGATTTGATGACCAGTGATCTGAAAACCTGCGCGCCCGGCGACGATGCGCAGAAGATCCTGTCGGCGATGACCGAGGGGCGCTTCCGCCACATGCCGGTCGAGGAGGACGGACTCCTCGTCGGCCTCATCAGTCTGGGTGACGTGGTCAAAGCTCGGCTGAGCGAGGTGTCGATGGAAAAGGACGCGCTGGAGGCGATGATCTCCGGCCACGGCTGACATGCCCGGCCCACCGGCCGAGGATGGATCGGCGCGCGCGCGGCTGGAACGTCGCTGGCGCGACCTGACCGACCGCGAATTGCCCACGGCGGCGCGCTCGGACTGGCCGGTCCGGTTCAACCACTGCTTTCAACGTATCCTGCTGGACCATGCCACCGGGGGCGTCTGGTACGACGCCATCGAAGGGCGGCCCGCCTATGCCTACGCGTCCGATGCGGTTCTGTCGCGCGCAACCGCCCTGGGCGAAGCGGTCCTTTCCGGGGAGGCCGACCTGCGGCAACTGAACGAGCAGAGCCTCCGATGGCGATACGCGCGACGCGCTTGATCCGCCGGGCGTCGCATGTCAGGCGTGGCGCAACTTTCTTGCGGAGATGGCCCGATGCGCACCGCCCTTTATCCCGGCACGTTCGATCCGATCACCAAAGGCCATATCGACATTATCAAACGCGCCTGCACCCTGGTCGACCGCCTTGTCATCGGCGTTGCGATCAATCGCGACAAGGGTCCGCTCTTCCCGCTGGAGGAACGGGTCGCGATGGTCGAGGCGGAGGCGGCGTTTTGGTCGGCGCGTACCGGCACCGAGATCGTCGCACACCCGTTCGAGAACCTGCTGATCGACTGCGCCCGCGATGTCGGCGCCCAGATGATCGTCCGTGGGCTGCGCGCCGTGGCCGATTTCGAATACGAGTACCAGATGGTCGGCATGAACCGGATCCTCGATGACCAGATCGAGACCGTGTTCCTGATGGCCGAGGCCGAGCATCAGGCGATCGCCTCCAAGCTCGTCAAGGAGATCGCACGCCTGGGCGGCGATGTGTCCGGCTTCGTCACGCCCCCGGTGGAGGCGGCGCTCTCCCGTCATTTCGGCGGCTGATCGGGGTTTCGCGACTGATCCACGCGGCTTCCGGCGGGGCGAGCCGCAACAGGCGTTATTCGTTGCCGCGCGACAGGGCGGCGACGCCGGTGCGGGCCATCTCGACCAGGCCGATCGGGCGCATCAGTTCGGCGAAGGCGTCGATCTTGCCGACATCGCCCGTGATCTCGAACACGAAGCTGTCGAGGGTCGAGTCGACCACGTTGGCGCGGAAGATCTCGGCCAGGCGCAGCGCCTCGATCCGCTTGTCGCCCGTGCCGTGCACCTTGAACAGCGCCAGTTCCCGCTCGACCGCGGGCCCCTCGACCGTGAGGTCATGCACCTCGTGGACGGGGACGATCCGGCCAAGCTGGGCCTTGATCTGCTCGATCACCTGGGGCGTGCCGGTAGTAACGACCGTGATACGCGACGTGTGCCCCTCATGGTCCACCTCGGCCACGGTCAGGCTTTCGATGTTGTAGCCGCGCCCCGAGAACAGGCCGATGACGCGCGCCAGCACGCCGGCCTCGTTGTCGACGATCACGGCGAGCGTGTGCCGCTCCTGCGTGTCCGAAAAGGTCGGTCGCAGGTTGTAGGCCGAATGGCTGGTCGACCCTTTCTTCAGCTTGAGCGGCGACATGGATTCCCCCTGATGGTGCGCGCCATCGTATCTGCAGCTTTTCGCCGAACATGGAAAGGGCGTCGGAACCATCCCCCGGGGGCTGTGCATTGTGTCGTCACGAGCCGCCGACGATGTCGGACGGCCCAACCTGCAATCGAAGTTTAGGAGTCCTTCCATGACTGCCACCAAGTTTCTGACCGCATCCGCCCTTGCCCTTTCGCTCGCCGCGCCGGCCACCGCACAGGTCGTTCTCCAGAGCTATGACGTCGATGGCGACGGGGAACTGACGGGCGCGGAGTTCCGCAACCTTTTCGACAATGTCGCGACGCTCGCGACCTATGATACGGACGGGGACGGTTATCTCAGCCAGGGCGAGTATGACGCGGCCTTCGGCGATGCCGAGGTCCATTTCGCCGAGCTGGGCTATACCGGGTTCACCTATACCGACTGGGACCTGAACGCCGATGGCCTCGTGTCCGAGGAGGAGTATGCCGAGGGCTTCCTGCTGACTTACGACGCCGATGCCTCGGGCGTGATCGAAGGCGAGGAGCTGCAGCAGATCGAGACCGATTTCGGTACGGATGGTGTCTTCGGGCTGTAATTCCAGCACTCATCACGAATGATCGGGGCGGTCCATCGGGCCGCCCTTTTCCTTGGGTGCCGACCAACAAAATTTTTCTCGACGTGGGCGGAACATACCCCCCGGGTTCGAGCATTGATGGATCATGATAGGGCGGGGCCTGTCTCGCCCCTTCAAACCTGCGAACCAAGGGAGACGATCAGATGAAATCCATCGAGAAATTCCTTATCCCCGGCGCCTTGGCGCTTGCCATGGCCAGCCCGGCGGCGGCCCAGATGATGACCCCCGAGTGGGATCTGGACGGCGATGCGGCGCTGTCCGCTGACGAGTTCAACACCGGCTTCACCGAAGGCGGTAAGTTCACCACCTACGACAGCGACGGTGACGGTTTCCTGTCGGAGATGGAGTACGACACCGCATTCACGGACCGCGAGACGGTGTTCGAGGAGCGCGAGTACGAAATGGGCGCGTTCTCGGACTATGACGCCGATGGTGACGGCCTGCTGAACGAGGAAGAGTACAACACGAGCTGGTTCGACACCTACGATGCCGACGGCTCGGGCATGCTCGACGAGAACGAGATGACCTATGTCGATGAGGACATGGGCGAAGACGGTCTCTTCGACCTGTAAGCCGGTCGTGGCGAATGATGGGGCGGTCCTTCGGGGCCGCCCTTTTTCATGCGCGGCCAACCGTCGGAATGGGCGGGCCAGTGCCGATCGGCGCGGGGTCGGCGGAAAGACGACGCATTCCGCGCGCCTCGCCGCCGAGGCATCGGCAGGCAAGGGGCCGATCCGTGGACGGGTGGCCCGACCCGTGGCGGGACGGGCGGGCGGGGGGCACATCTGCGGTGCAGCCGGGGCATCACGTCCCGGCCCGACAGGAGAGAACGCATGAAACGCATGATGACCCTGACCACCATCGCCGCCGCCCTTGCCATGCCCGCCCTGGCCCAGACGGCCTGGGACGTGGATGGCGACACGATCCTTACGCCCGAGGAGTTCGTGACCGGCTTCTCGGCCGAAGGCACCTATGCCACCTTCGATCTTGACCAGAGCGGACAGCTGGACGCGGCGGAGTGGGACTCGGGCCTCGGCACGGTGGGGGAATACGCCAACATGGACCTGAACGGCGATGGCGGCGTCGACGAGGCGGAGTACAATGCCCTGCTGTTCAACCGCTACGACGTGGACGGGTCCGGTGCCATCGAGGCGGCCGAGACCGCCGCGATCGAGGCCGACATGGCCGAGGACGGCATGCTGGCGCGCTGACGCCGCAGCCACCCAGACGAAACGGGGCGCCGCGTCCGCGCGCGCCCCGTCCCTTGGCTCAGACCAGAACCGCGCCCGTGGCGGTGATCTGCCCCTGCGTCGCGGCGTTGGCCATCAGCATCTCGTTATGGGCCTTGCCGGACGGGATCATCGGGAAGCAGTTTTCGTGCTTCTCGACCAGGCAGTCGAACAGGACGGGCCCGTCATGGTCGATCATCTCCATGATCGCATCGTCCAGGTCGGCGGGGTCCGAGCACTGGATGCCCTTGGCGCCGAACGCCTCGGCCAGCTTGACGAAATCGGGCAGGGCCTCGGACCAGCTTTGGGAATAACGCTCGCCATGGAGCAGTTCCTGCCACTGACGGACCATGCCCAGGCGTTCGTTGTTCAGGATGAACTGCTTCACCGGCAGCCCGTACTGCACCATCGTGCCCATTTCCTGCATGTTCATCAGCCAAGACGCCTCGCCGGCGACGTTGATGACAAGGCTGTCGGGATGCGCCACCTGCACACCCATCGCCGCCGGCTGGCCGTAGCCCATGGTGCCCAGGCCGCCGGACGTCATCCAGCGGTTCGGCGCCTCGAACCCCATGTATTGTGCGGCCCACATCTGGTGCTGGCCGACCTCGGTCGTGATGTAGCGATCGCGGTCCTTGGTCAGCGCCTCCAGCCGCGCGACGGCGTGCTGCGGGCGGATGGTCGGGCCGGTCTGTTCGAAGGCCAGGCAATCGACTGCGCGCCACTGCTCGATCTGGGCCCACCATTTCTGCAAGGCGGCCGTGTTCGTCTTGCGTCCGCGCGACTTCCACAGGTTGAGTGCGTCCTCCAGCACGTGGCCCACATCCCCCAGGATCGGGACATCGGCCTTGACCACCTTGTTAATGGAGGAGGGGTCGATATCGACATGGACCTTGCGGGAGTGCGGCGAGAATGCATCCAGCCGGCCGGTGATCCGGTCGTCGAAGCGCGCGCCGATGTTGATCATCAGGTCGCAGCCATGCATCGCCATGTTCGCCTGATAGAGCCCATGCATCCCGAGCATGCCCAGCCACGCCTCGCCCGAGGCGGGATAGGCGCCCAGCCCCATCAGGGTCGAGGTGATCGGAAAGCCGGTGCCCTGCACCAGTTCGCGCAACAGCTGGCTGGCCGCGGGGCCCGAATTGATGACGCCGCCGCCGGTATAGAAGACCGGGCGTTCCGCCGTCTCGATCAGTTCGACCATCCGCTCGATCTCGTCCGGATCGCCTTTGAGCCGGGGGCGGTAATGCGACGTCTCGATCTGCTTGGGGCCGACATAGGTGCCGTTGGCGAACTGGATGTCCTTGGGGATGTCGACCAGCACGGGTCCGGGCCGCCCGCTGGTGGCGACGTGGAACGCCTCGTGCAGGGCGGGGGCCAGGGTGTCGGTCTCCTTCACAAGCCAGTTATGCTTGGTGCAGGGGCGCGTGATGCCGACCGTGTCCGCCTCTTGGAACGCGTCCGAGCCGATCATGAAGGTCGGAACCTGGCCCGAGATAACGAGGATCGGGATCGAATCCATCAGTGCGTCCGTCAGGCCGGTGACGGCATTCGTCGCCCCGGGGCCCGAAGTGACCAGCGCGACGCCGATCTTGCCGGTCGAGCGGGCATAGCCTTCGGCGGCGTGCACGGCGGCCTGTTCATGGCGGACGAGGAAATGCCGGATCTCGTTCTGCTGAAAGATCTCGTCATAGATCGGCAGGACGGCCCCGCCCGGATACCCGAAGACCGCGTCGACCCCCTGATCCTTGAGCGCGCGCACGACCATCTGCGCGCCCGTCATCTGCTTGCCCGACATCTGTTTGTTCATCGTCCTGTTCCCCTCAGGCGCTTTCACGAAAAACCCCCGGAGGGGTCAGCTCCGGGGGCGCATGGTTCCAGTTATGGATGCCGCTATGTGCGACCCATGCACCCTGATCCAAGAATTACGAGAAGCGTGGTCATCTGTTGGCTCCGTTACGGGTTCGACTTTTAGCGACCGTCGCAGGGGCGTCAACAGGGGCGGAGAATATTTCGCGTAAGACAACGAATTTTTGCACTTATTACGTCGGTATCCCCGCGTGGGTTGTCAGGGCGGACAGGAGATCCCCGACGCGGGGTGCCACGCCGGGGAGGGGCCGGCCCGCGGAGAGGACGCGGACCGGCAGGGGATGTGCGTCAGGTCTCGAGCATGCCCGCGTCAATCGCCGCCTGTAGCTCATCGGCACTCAGTACGCCGTCGGCGTCGGTGTCCATGCTGGCGAACGCGTCGGCTGTGACCTCGGGATAGGCCGCCTGCAGTTCCTCGAGCGAGACGTTGCCATCCCCGTCCGCATCCTGCGCGAAGGCGGGGGCGCCCATCAGCAGAAGCGCGGCCGTGACCGTGGTAAGCTTGTTCATCTGTCTTCTCCCTGTTGGTTGGGTTCGACGCGATTTCCGCGTCGGGGAGAGTTGGCCATGCCGAGCTGTCCGGTGTGAGGGGCGGGTCGCGACCGGGCGCTTTCGCGCGCGCCACCGCCCCTTCGGCCATCGCCTTTCGGCACCGATCCGCGCGGCCAAACGGGCGCGGGCCGGACTGGCGGGAACGCTCCGCCGACCATGCCCCCAACCGGCAGGCCCCCGCCTGAGAGGCCTGCCTCCGAGTCGTATCGGACCTGCGCGAGGGACCGCCGAGCGGGGCGCCACGACCTGCGGGAACTGGCTTATGCGATGGGTCGCACGGACCCTTGTCGGCTGGCCCGGGCACGGACCGTCGGCATCTATCCCATCAGCCCCGGCAGCCACAGGACGATCCCCGGGAACGCAATCAGGACGGCGACCGTGGCGACATCGGCGACGAAGAAGGGCGATGCGCCGCGGAAGACGTCCTCGACCGAGATGTCCATCTTCGCATCCTGCGCCACCCCGGCCACGACGAAGCAGTTCAGGCCGATGGGCGGCGTGATCAGACACAGCTCCGCCATCTTGACGACTATGATGCCGAACCAGATCGCTGCCTCCTCGTTCGTCATGCCCAGCGCGCCGGGGGCGTCGCCCACCGCTCCGTTCAGGGCCATGACGGCGGGAAAGGTGATCGGCAGCGTCAGGATCAGCATGCCGATCGCATCCATGAACATGCCCAGCACGACATAGGCCATAAGGATCATCAACAGGATCTGGTACGGCCCCATGTCCAGCCCGGTGATGAAGTCCGCGAATGCCTCGGGCAGCTTGGCGAAGCCCAGGAAGCGGACATAGATCAGCACGCCCCAGATCATCGCGAAGATCATCACCGTCAGCTTCGCCGCCTCCATCAGCGCGCCGTGCAACTGCCGCCAGCGCATGCCCTGCCAGACGGCCATCGCCAGCACCACACCCGCGCCCAGCGCGCCGGCCTCGGTCGGCGTGGCCCAGCCGAAATAGATCGAATAGACGATGATGAAGACCACCAGCAGGATCGGCAGCGCGCCGGGCAGGGCGGCGAACCGCTGACCCCAGGTGAAACCGCCCACCGCCGGTCCGAGGGACGGGCGCAGCCGCGCCAGGCCGATCACCAGCCCGGCATAGATCAGGGCCGAGACGAGGCCCGGCAGGAACCCCGCCAGCAGCAGCTTGCCGACCGATTGCTCGACGATGATGGCGTAGATGACCAGGATCGCCGAGGGCGGGATCAGACTGGCCAGCGTGCCGCCCGCCGCGACCACGCCGGCCGCGAAACGCTTGTCGTAGCCCTCGCGCAGCATTTCGGGGATGGCGATGCGGGCGAAGACTGCCGAGGTCGCGACCGACGCGCCCGAGACGGCCGCGAACCCCGCGGTCGCGAAGACGGTGGCCACGCCCAGGCCGCCCGGCGTCCAGCCGATCCAGCGTTTCGCGGCCTCGAACAGGTAGCGGGTCAGCCCGGCGTAATAGGCCAGGTAGCCGATCAGGATGAAGGTCGGGATCAGCGACAGCGCATAGGACGTCGCCTTGGAATGGGGGATCTGCCCGGTCAGCTTGGCCGCCGTCACCAGCCCCCGGTCGAAGCCCTGTTTCTGCATGAAGAAGGCACACAGGCCGATGAAGCCGATGAAGGCCGCGGCAAAGGCCACGCGCACGCCGATCAGGACCAGCACCAGCAGCAGGCCCGACAGCCACAGCGACAGCTCGAAGATGGAGACATCCACCAACAGCGCCTTCATGTCCACGAACCGGTCCATTCAGTCGGCCCCGGCGACCGAGGCCGCCTCCTGGCTGGCGAGTTCGGCGGGGTCCTGCGGCAGGGGCACGGCCACGATCCGCTCGGCCCCGGTGCGGAGTCCCCGCCCATAGGCCCAGATCTGCAGCGCCAGCCGCAGCCATAGGATCACCAGCGCGACTGGCACCGCCATCTTGGCCGGCCAGAGCGGCAGCGCGATGTCGATCGAACTGTCGGTGGACCAGTTCGGCGCATTCCAGTCGAAGGAGCGCAGGAAATGGAACCAGGTGCCGTAGATGAGCGCGGTCGTGACCAGAAGCATGAACACGACCGACAGGAACTCGAACAGCCACAGCATCCGGCGCCGCAGCCGGCCGACGATCAGGTCCATCCGGATATGCCCGCCCTCGCGCTGCACATAGGCCAGGCCGAGAAAGGCGAAGACGGCCATGAACTGCTCGGTCCAGTCGATATAGCCCGGGATCGGCATGTTCAGAAGCTTGCGCAGCAGCACGTTGGCGATGGCCAGCAGCACCAGCGCGAAGATCGTGACGCCAGAGGCGAGGTTCAGCGCCGCCTCGACGCGCAGCAGGGCCCGATCGCCGCGCGACAGGCGCGTGTCGTCCGTCAGGACGTTGGAGGATGTGGCCATGGAACCTCGCGCGGGTGGGGCGCGCGCCCCCGGGCTATCGGGGACGCGCAGGATCTATGGCCTGACCCGTCGCGTACGGGTCCTGCCGGGGGCGGTCAGCTCGGCGCGTTCGCCTCGACGGCCTGAATGGTCAGGTCGTAGAGTTCCTGGCCGGGCAGGCCGTTGGCCGTCGCATCCTCGATCCAAGCCTCGTGGATGGGCTGGGCGCCTTCGCGCAGGCGCGCGATCTCGGCCTCGTCCACGGTGACCTTCTCGACGCCCTTCTCGGCCAGTGTCGCCTCCCATCCCTCCAGAAGCACGGCGTAGTTCTCGAGATAGTGCTCGATCGCCCGCTCGGCGGCACTCGCCAGGATGGCCTTGTGCTCGTCCGACAGCGCCTCGTAGGCATCGGTGTTGACCACGACGGGGCAGTTCACGGTGCCGGGGTTCAGGTTCTCGGTCCACCAGTCGGCGATGTCGATCGTGCCGAAGGACAGATGCGCATGCTGGGCGAAGGCGACCGCGTCGACCACGCCCGATTCCATCGCGTTGTAGGCCTCCGTCGCCGTGACCGACGTCGGCACCGCGCCCACGCTCTCCATGATCTCGCCGATGCCGCCGGTGGCGCGCACGCGCATGCCGTCGAAGCTGTCCACGGTGGTGCGCGGCTCGCCGGTGCCGACGATGTTGTATTGCGGCATGGGGCTGGTCATCAGGATGCGGGCGTTCCACTGCGCCATCTCGTCCTGCACGGCGGGGTGGTCGTAGACGGCGCGGGCGACTGCGACTTCCTGCTCCAGGTTCTGGACGCCCAGGAAGGGCAGCTCCAGCACGGTGATCGCGCGGTTCTTGTCGCGGTGATAGCCCGCGCAGAACTGCGCCATCTCGAAGGCGCCGATGCTGATGCCGTCCAGGTTCTCGCGGTTGTTGGACAGGCCGCCATAACTCACGTTCATGGTGAAGTCGCCGCCGGATTCCTCGGCCACGATCTCGGCCATGCGCTCGATATGTTCGGTGAAGGCGCGACGTTTGCCCCAGACCGAGACGTTCCATTCGACCGCGACGGCTTCGGATGCGAAGGCGAGGGTCAAGGCGGCGATCGACGCCGTGGACAGATACTTCATAGTGGGTCCTCCCGTGTGCCGCGCCGGTTCAAATCGCGCGGTTCCCGGCGCAGGCTAGGTCAGGGGTGCGCACCGGGCAAGGGTTGAAGGACCGCGCCCGTCATGCGACGCCCGTGCGATGAATGCTTTGCGCGAAAAGTTGGCGACCGGGGCGGTGACGCGGGGCCTGTGGCAGAACCTGCCCGGCCCCGAGGCCGCCGAGATCGCGGCGCGTGCCGGGTTCGACTGGCTCGTCATCGATGGCGAGCACGGGCCCTGGGATCCGGGCGACATCCGCCGCCGCCTGATCGCGGCGCCTGATGCGATCCTGCGCGTGCCGGCGAACGAGGACTGGCTGCTGAAGCAGGCGCTGGATCTCGGCGCGCGCACCGTCCTCGTGCCGATGGTCGACGACGCCGGGGCGGCGGCGCGCGCGGTCGCGGCCTGTCGCTATCCGCCCGAGGGCGTGCGCGGCATGGGGGCCTTCGTCGCGCGGGCGGGGATGTATTCGCTCGATGCCGCCTATGCCGGGCGCGCGAACGCGGAGGTTTCGGTCTGGGTGCAGGCCGAGAGCCGGGCCGCGCTGGACGCGCTGGAGGCGATCTGCGCCGTGCCGGGCGTCGACTGCGTGTTCCTCGGACCGGCCGACCTGGCCGCCGACATGGGCACCGACGCGGCGGATCCGGCGGTGCATGCCGCGCTGACGGATGCGATCACCCGGATCGCGGCGGCGGGCCCCGTGCCCGGCATCTTCGCCGCCGACCCCGACCGCTGGATCGGCGCGGGCGCCCGCGCGGTCGCGATGGGGTCGGACGCCGTCGTCCTGGCGCAGGGTATGCGCGCGCTTTTATGACCATGGCGCGGACGCTGGCCGCGCGCGGAATCCGCGCGACGTGGGAGGTTGCGACCGGGCACCTGCCAGAGCTTCGGATCGGCGGCGCGCCTGTCCTGTGGGCCGCACCATGGCGCGCGGACCCGGAGGTGCAATCCGACGCGCGCATTCCACTCGTCGACCGGCGATTGGGTGGCACCTTCGTCTGCGCCCCGTTCGGCCGTGACGACGTGGATGGTGGACCGCCGCACGGGGCACCGGCGAACCGGCCCTGGCGCGTGCTTCGTGCCGGACCCGCTGCCGTTCGCGCGACCTGCGCCTTCGCGCGTGGGCACATCACGGCGACTATCGCGGTCCGCGACGATCATCCGGTGCTGTACCAAACCCATGTTCTGGACCTGACCGCGCCGGTGACTTTCGCCCACCATCCGATCTTTCACCTGGCCGGCGGCGGCCGGATATCCGCACCACCCCCGCGCGCGGTGTTGACCTTCGCGTCCGAGGTCCCGTTTCTGACCCCGAACGCACGGTCCGATGCCTGGATCGTCGATGGCCGGGATGTCCGCACCTATCCCGAAGGCCAGGCCGAAGATTTCGCGACCATTGTCGCCGATCCCGGGCTCGGTTGGACGGCGCTCAGGCGCGAGGCCGAGGGCGACACGATCCTGACGCTGCGCCGAGCGGAGCAGTTGCCCGTCACGAACCTGTGGTTCTCGAACGGTGCGCGCGGCGGCATCTGGTCGGGATCGGACGGTCTGCTGGGCATCGAAGACGGTATCTGCGCCGGCGCCGAAGGTTTCGCCACCGCGCTGTCCGGTCGGTCGCGGGTCGCGGCCGAAGGCGTGGCCACGGTGCTGCGGGAAGGGCGCCATGTCATCCCGCATGCCATATTACGGCTTCCGGGCCATCACGATGTGCGCTCCGTGGCCCCGGTGCCGGACGGCCTGTGCATCGCGACGACGGCGGGCGAACGCATGATCCCCTTCGACGAAGGACATTTTCGATGATCCTGATCGACGCCGATGCCTGCCCCGTCAAACGCGAGATTACGGAAACGGCGCTCCGCCGCAACATCCAGGCGATCTTCGTCGCCGGCAGCTATCTGCGCCTGACCGAAAATCCGCTTATCCGCCTGTTCGTGGCCGGCGAGGGGTTCGACGCGGCCGATGACGCCATCGCCGCTGTGGCCAAGCCCGGCACGGTCACCGTCACGGCCGACATATTGCTGGCCGAGCGGGTGCTGAAGGCCGGGGGTGCGGCGCTGGATCCGCGGGGGCGGGAGTTCACGCCCGAGAGCATCGGCGAGACTGTGGCAACCCGCGACCTGATGCATGAGCTGCGGCCGGGGATGGAGGGCATGACCGGCGGGCAGGGGGGCGGGCAGCGGCCGTTCGGCCCGCGCGACCGCGCGGCGTTCAAGAATGCGCTTGACCGGATCCTGACGCGAATGGCGCGCGATCCGGCCTAGCGGTTGCCGCGGGGCACGAAGCGCCCGGCCTCTGACGCGGCCAGTTGCAGGGCGCGGGACTTGTTGACCGTCTCCTGCCATTCGGCGTCGGGGTCGCTGTCATGGACCACGCCGCCGCCGGCCTGAACGTAAAGCTTACCGTCCTTCACCACGCCCGTCCGCAGGGCAATGCACATGTCCATGTCGCCCCCGGCCGAGAAATAGCCGACACCGCCGCCATAGACGCCGCGCTTTTCGGGCTCCAGCTCGTCGATGATCTCCATCGCCCGCACCTTGGGCGCGCCCGACACCGTCCCCGCCGGCAGACCGGCCAGCAGCGCCGACAGGGCGTCGTGATCGGCCGAAAGCTCACCCACCACGTTCGAGACGATATGCATCACGTGGCTGTAGCGTTCGATCACGAAAGTCTCGGTCGGGCGCACGGTGCCGGTCTTGGCTACCCGTCCCACGTCGTTTCGGCCCAGGTCCAGCAGCATCAGATGCTCGGCCCGCTCCTTCTCGTCGGCCAGCAGTTCCGTCTCCAGCGCGCGGTCCGCATCGGGCGTGGCGCCGCGTGGCCGGGTGCCGGCGATGGGGCGGATGGTAACCTCCTCGCCGAAGACGCGGACCAGGATCTCGGGGCTCGCCCCGACGATCTGGAACCCGCCCATGTCGAAATGGAACATGAAGGGCGACGGGTTCGTCCGCCGCAGCGCCCGGTAGAGCGAGAACGGCGGCAGCGGAAAGTCGTAGGTCCAGCGTTGCGAGGGCACGACCTGGAAGACGTCGCCCGCGGCGATGTAGTCGCGCGCCCTCTCGACGGCCGCCTTGTAATCGACCTTGGTGAAATTCGAGACCGGATCGCCCAGGTCGAACGGCTCGGCCATGTCGCGCGGCTCGGGCACGGCGCGGCCCAGCGCGGCCAAAGCGTCCTGCAGCCGTTCCGCGGCCCGGGCATAGGCCGCGCGGGCCGTCCCCTCGCCCCGGTTCCAGACCGGCGCGACCAGGATCACCTCGCCCTTCACCCCGTCCAGAACCGCCACGACCGAGGGACGCATCAGCATCGCGTCGGGCAGGTCCAGCGGGTCGGCGTTCACGTCGGGCAGGCGTTCGACCAGCCGGATCATGTCGTAGCCCAGATAGCCGAACAGCCCCGCACAGGCCGCGGGCAGATCGTCGGGCAGGGCGATCCGGCTTTCGTCCAACAGGCGTCGGATCGCCTCCAGCGGTTCGCCCGCATCCTCCCAAGCCGAGGGGTCGTATCGGGCAGCGCGGTTCACGCGGCTGGACGTGCCACGGCATTCCCAAATCAGGTCGGGGCGCATGCCGACGATGGAATAGCGGCCGCGTACCTCGCCCCCCGTGACCGATTCCAGCACGAAGGAATGCGGCTGCGCCTCGGCCAGCTTGAGCATCAGGCTGACCGGCGTGTCGAGGTCGGCGGGCAGACGCATCCAGAGGATCTGGTTTTCCCCCGATGCGAAGCCGGCCTCGAAGGTCGCGAAATCGGGGGCGATCATCTCAGCCGCCCAGCTGCGTCTGGATGGCGGCAAGGGCTTGCGCGTCGATCTCGAACCCCGCCTCGGTCTGGATGGCGCGCCGGTATCCTTCGAACAGGTCGCCCGCGATCTCGGTGCGGGTCTGCGACACGATGGCCTCGCGCAGGTTGGCGGCCTCGCCCGTGCTCAGATCGGCCGCGTTCACCGCGTCGACGCGCACGACATAGGCGCGCTGGTCGTCCCCCTCGAAGGCGAAGACCTCGCCGGGTTCGGCGGCGAAGACGCGGTCCAGAAGGGCAGGGGGCGTGCCTTCGAGCGGCGCGTCCCGCACGAGGCCGGTCAGAACCTCGGGGGGGCCGGCGATGTCGCGCGTCGGGTTCCGGGCCAGTTCGGACGCCTGCTCGAACAGGCGCCAACGGCGCGTGTCGGCCGTCCAAGCCAGCTCCACCTCCTCGCGGATCTCCTCCAGCGGGGGAGTGGTGGGCGCGATGACCTCGTCCAGACGCAGTGCGAAGAGGCCGCCATCGGCCAGTTCCAGCAATTCGGGAAAGTCGCCCGCCTCGACGGACTGCACGGCGGCGCGGAACGCCTCATAGCCCGCAATGCCGTCCGAGACCGTGGGATCCCATTCCATCTTGCCGACGATCATGTCGGTCTCGCCGCCCAGCTCCTCCAGCGTGGCGCCGCCGGCCAGCAGGTCGTCGATCCCCTCGCGGGCGGCGGCGATGCGGCGGCGGGCGGCTTCCATGCCAAAGCTGCGGGCAAGGTCGTCGCGCACATCCTCGAACGGGATCTCCGTCGCGTCGAGAACCGCGTTCACGCGGTAGATCGCCGGACCCAGATCCGTCTCTACCGGGCCGACCAGGCCCGGCTCGTCGAGCGCGAACAGCGCCTCGCCCAGCGGGGCGTCCAGGTCGTCGCGGGCCAGTTCGCCCTGGTCCACATCATCGAGGGTCAGCCCACGCTCCGCCACCAACGCATCGAACGTGATCTCGCCCGCGTCGAGCGCGGCGCGCGCCTCGGCCGCCTCGGTCCCATCGGCGAAGGCCAGGCGCTCGGCCAGCACGCGCGCGGGCTGACGATATTCGTCGGCGCCCTGCTCATAGAGGTCGCGCAGCGCGTCCTCGTCCATCTCGATCTCGCCGGCCAGACGGTCGGGTGCGAGCCACGCATAGGTGATCGCGCGCCGCTCCGGCGTTTCGAACCGCTCGGGGTTCTCGTCATGAAAGGCGCGAAGGTCGTCCTCCGTGGGCGCCACGGTTCCGCCCGGCAGGTCGGCCTCGGTGACCGTGGCCAGGGTGATGTCCCGGCTCTCCGCGATCCAGGCGGCCATGGCGTCGGCATAGGCGTCGGGCACCGCAGTTCCCCCCACGACGGCCGCCTGCAGCAACTCGCGGGCGATCTCGTCGCGAACGCGCGCCTCGTAGCGGGCCTCGTCCAGGTTGGCGTTGTCCAGCGCGAAGCTGTAGCCCTCGCGGTCGAACGTCCCGTCGACACCGCCGAAGGCGGGGTTCTGCCGGATCCGTTCCACCACGACGGCATCGCCCACCGACAGTCCCACGCGGTCCGCCTCGTGCTCCAGCGCGGCGCCGGCCAGCAATCGCTCCATCACCTGCCGGTCGAGCCCGAACATCTGCATCTGCTGCAGCGTCAGGCGCTGGCCCGTCTGCTGTTGCAGGCGCGCCTGTTCGGACTGGATCGCGTTGGCATAGTCCTGGACCGTGATCTCGCGGTCGCCGACCCGCGCCACGCTCGTCAGCGAACCGCCGAAGCCGCCGATCCCGAATCCGCCAAGTGCCAGCACCAGAAGGCCCAGGATCGCCCAGACCAGGGCGTTCGACTTCTTCTTGCGACGTTGCTCGGCCATGATGCCCCCTTTGGTGGTCCGCGCGTTGATAGGGTGCGTGCCGAACGGGGGCAAGCGGGGTCAAGGCGCGCCGCGCGACACCTCCGCCAAGCGGTCGAACAGCGTCGTGATGCCGGCCAGATCGGCGTTGGCAAAGGCGATCCGCAAAGTCGCCTCGGCACGGCCCGTCCCGCCCTCGGCGCGCAGCGGTCCGAACATCGTGCCCGGCAGCACCAGAAGCGACGCCCGCCGGACCAGATCGCGCGCAACGTCGTCCGACGGGGCGTCGAACGGGTGGCGGACATAGGCGAAATAGGCGCCGCAGCCCAGCAGCGTCCAGTCGGGCAGGGCCGTAAACCCGTCGATCATCGCCGCACGCCGGGCCAGGATCTCGCGCCGTTCGCCGGCGAGCCAGTCGGACAGGTTCTCCATCCCCCAGAGCGCCGCGCGCTGGCCGATGCTGTTGGGACAGATCGTCACCGTGTCGAGCCATTTCTCGACCTCGGCCAGCCGTGCGGGCGAAGCGCAGATCGCGCCGACCCGATGTCCGGTCAGGCGGTACGCCTTCGAGAAGGAGTAGAGCTGGATCAGGGTGTCGTCCCAGTCGGGATCGGCGAACAGGTCGTGCGGGGCGCCGTCGCGCGCGTCGAAATCGCGATAGGTCTCGTCGACGATCAGGGCGATGCCGCGCGACCGGGCCAGGTCGCGGAACGCCGCCAGGGTCGCGGCCGGATATTCCACGCCGCCGGGATTGTTCGGGCTGACCAGCACGATCGCCCGCGTCCGGTCGTCGATCAGCGCGGCGGCCGCTTCCGCGTCGGGCAACAGGTCCGCGCCGGCCTCCAGTACACGGGGGGCGACACCGGACATCTGCAGCCACATGCGATGGTTGAAGTACCACGGCGCGGGCAGGATGACGTTGTCGCCGGGGCCGGCCAGCGTCGCGATGGCGGCGGTGAAGGCCTGGTTGCAGCCCGACGTGATCGCCACCTGCGCGGGCGCGACATCGCCGGAATAGGCGCGCGACCAGTCGGCGGCGACGCGCGCCCGCAATTCCGGCAGTCCCAGGACCGGGCCGTAAAGATGCGCCTCCGCGTCCGTCAACGCGATCTCCGCGATGGCGCGGCGCAGCGGCTCCGGCGGGGGATCGGCGGGCGCGGCCTGGCTGAGGTTCAGAAGCGGCCGGTCCGCGGGGAAGGCCACCCCCTCGATCCAGCGGCGCGCCTCCATCACCGGCGGAGCGGGCGTCGCGGCCAAGGTCGGGGTCACTTGCATCGTCGCCTCCTCCGGCGGGGACTCGTCAGGCCGCGCGGACATGGCGGCGATGGATCTCGTCGGCCCGGACCAGCAAATCCGGCCGCGCGCCGGTTTCGTCGGTCCGGGCCAGCCAGTCGCGCGCCGCGTGCCGTTCGGCCACGATCAGCGCGTCGATCAGCGGTTGCGGCTCGCCCGTCTCGCCACGTTCGGAAATGGTCTTCTTGCGCTGGGCGAGCATGTCGGTCGCCTGCGCGATTTCGCGCGACAGGTCGCATCCCGCCACCAGGCTGGACATGTCCATCGGCGGCATTCCCTCGCCCCGCAGCCGCATCCAGCGCAGCGCGAGCGCCGGACGCAAGCAATAGAAATACCGCTTCAGGCGGATGCCACCCGCCGGTCCCGCCAGCCGCGACAATTGCCGCTCCATCAGCGACAGGTAGTGCCAAGTGACGGGGCGACGCGAAAGTGCCGCGCGGCAGAAGCTCTCGAGATCCGAGACCGCCACGGGATCGGCACGGTAGACGATTGGCGACTGCAGCCATTCCGCGACCACGGCGTTGGAGCGCATCGCGAGGCCGATCGTCTTGGCCAGGTCCCAGCCCGGGACGTCAAGCTCATCGTCGATCGGTTCTTCGATCACGTCGCGTTTCCGGGCGAGCGACAGGTGCCAGTCGACCGGGCGGACATAGATAAACCGCACGTCGTAATCGCTGTCGGTAGAATGGAAGCCCCAGGCACGGGAACCCGACTCGACGGCGAGGAGGACGCGAACGTCCTCCGTCCTTTCGATCCGGTCGATCTCGGCTGCGATCTTCGCGCGCATCCCCGTCGAAACCGGGGCGGCTCCCTCGGCGTGCGTGTCCACCCCGCTCAGAACGGGATCTCGTCATCCATGTCCGAGGGGCCGCTGCCGCCGCCATAGCCGCCCTGCGATCCGCCGCCGCCGCCGTAATTGCCGCCGCGGTCGTCATAGCCGCCGCCACTGCCGCCGCCATATCCGCCGCCGCCGCCACCGCCACCGCCTTCGCCGCGGCCGTCGAGCATGGTCAGCGTGCCGTTGAAACCCTGCAGCACGACCTCGGTCGAATAGCGGTCGGCGCCGGATTGGTCCTGCCACTTGCGGGTCTGCAACTGCCCTTCGAGATATACCTTGGAGCCCTTCTTGAGGTACTGCTCGGCGATGCGCACCAGCCCCTCGTTGAAGATCGCGACCGAATGCCATTCGGTCTTCTCCTTGCGCTCGCCCGAGTTCTTGTCGCGCCAGCTCTCGGACGTGGCGATGCGCAGGTTGCATACCTTGCCGCCGTTCCCGAAGGTCCGCACCTCGGGGTCACGGCCCAGATTGCCGATCAGGATTACCTTGTTCACGCTGCCGGCCATCTCGCCCCTCGTCTCTCGATTCCCTCGGCGCACCTGAGCACCGAGGGGTTAACTAAAGGTGTCGTCGGCGAAGCAAAAGCGAAAACCCCGCCCCCGCCTTCGGGCCCCAGGCTTGGCCCGGAACCGATTCTCCGTTAACGATTTCCCCGTGCGGACGGTCCGGCAACAGGGGCGCCGACGGGATATGGAACGGACAGGGTGTTGATCGGTATGCGTTTCTTTTGCCTCGGCGCGATTTCGCTCGCGGTGTTCCTGCCTGACCTGGTTGCGGCGCAGACGTTCTCGACCCGCTCGCGGACCGACCTTTTCGCCAACCAGACCGCGCTCATGGATCGCCGCCTTTCGTCGCAATACGCCCATTCCCGACGTCTGCTGCCGACCGCGCCCGAGGCGGCCACCGCGTCCGCGGGCGAGGCCATCCCGCGCTATCGCGGCAGCCAGCGGTCCGAATATGTCGGCCCGGCGCGCGACGCGGCCCGCCGCCATGGCATCCCCGAGGATCTGTTCCTGCGGCTGATCCGCCAGGAATCGGGCTGGAACCCGGCGGCGGTGTCGCGCAAGGGCGCGCTGGGTCTGGCGCAGCTCATGCCCGGCACGGCCGCGCGGCTGGGCGTCAACCCGCGGGATCCGCGACAGAACCTGGAAGGGGGCGCGCGCTATCTTGCGCTGCAATATCGCAAGTTCGGCACCTGGCGTCTGGCGCTGGCCGCCTACAACGCGGGACCCGGCGCGGTGGAACGTCACGGTGGCATCCCGCCCTATCGCGAGACGCAGGGCTACGTCCGCGCCATCATGGGCCGCGGCTGACGGGCCATTTCAAGGCAGCAGGCCGGTGCCCTGCAGGACGCCATGTTCCAGCGCATAGCGCGTCAGGCCGGCGGTCGACGAGATGCCCAGCTTGCGCTTGAGGTTCTTGCGGTGCGTCTCGACCGTGCGAACCGAGATGTCGAGATCGTGCGCCACCTGCTTGTTCGACCGGCCCTGCGCCAACAGCAGCAGGATGGTCTGCTCGCGCGAGGTCAGCGGTTCCGATCCGTCGGCGGCAGGCTGGACGGCGCTCTCGGCCCCTGGGCAGAGGTACCGCCCGCCGTCGCGGACGACGTCGATCGCGCGGCGGATCTCCTCGGTGGGCTGGTCCTTGAGGCAATAGCCCGCGGCCCCGTGGCGCAGGGCCGTCGCCACGTATTCCGGCGCGTCGTGCATCGACAGGATCAGGACCGCGATCTCGGGGTGGCGTTCGCGCAGGATCTCGGTCGCGGCCAGGCCGTTCATCTCGGGCATGTTGAGGTCGAGCAGAATGACATCGGGGCGCAGCCGGTCCGCCTGCTCGATCGCCGCCCGCCCGTTCGACAGCGTGCCCACGACGCGGATGTCGTCATAGGTCTCCAGCAGCGCGCGGATGCCATCCGCGACCATCGGGTGGTCGTCGACGATCAGGATGCGGATCGGATCTGACATGGCCGCGCCTCCTAGCGTCATTCGGCGGCGTGGGGAACCGCCTCGCCGCTGTCGGGGGGCAGCAGGTGGGTCAGCGGAACGCTCGCCTCGATCACGGTGCCGCGCCCATCCGCGTCGGGACCGATGCGGAGGATGCCGTCGAGCTGTTCGATCCGCTCGGCCATGTTGCGCAGGCCCAGGCCGCCGGTCCGGCGTGCGATGCCGCGCCCGTCATCGGTGATGCGCAGGGTTGCGCCCCGGCGATGTCCGAACAGCCGCACGGTGACGTGGCGTGCGGCGGCGTGCCGCTCGATATTGGTCAGCGCCTCCTGTGCGATGCGGTAGAGGGCGGTCTTCGCCTCGATGTCGAGGCGGTTGCGGAAGACGACGGTGCGGAACTCCACCCCGATGCCGGTCCGGGTCTGGAATGCCTCGCAGAGCGACTTGAGCGCCGGACCGAGACCGAGGTCGTCCAGGACGTCGGGGCGCAGGTCCTGGCTGATCCGGCGAACCTCGCCAAGGGCACCTTGCAACCCTGCGATGGCCCCGTCGAGCGCGCCCCTGGCCGCCGGCTCGCCCCGCGTGGTCAGGCGGCGCGCCAGTTCCAGCTTGTAGCGGATGCCGACGAGGAGCTGGCTGATCGAATCGTGCAGCTCGCGCGCGACGCGGCCGCGTTCCTCCTCCTGCGTGTCGAGGACGCGCTGCGTCAGCTGCTTCAGCTTGGCGTCCGCGAGCCGGCGCTCGCGGATCGTGATCAGGCAACCGGACGCGAAGACCAGCAGCAACGCCGCGAGTGTGATGCCCCCGATCCACATGAACTGCGTCGTGACCCGCGCCCGTACCTCGGCGCGCGCGATGGCCCCCTGCGCCAGCACGTCGTCGAGAAACACACCCGTGCCGATCGCCCAGCGCCAGTCCTGCAGGCCCATGACATAGGTCATGATCGTCGCCTCCTCGCCGGTGGAGGGCTTTCGCCATTCGTAGGTGTGATACCCGGATCCCGCCCGCGCCAGCTCGATCAGGCGGTCGGTCACGGGCACGCCGGCGGCATCCGTCATGCCCGACCAGTCGCGCCCGATGAGCCAGGTCTGGCGCGGGGCCACGATGTTGGTGCCGTCGTAGTCGTAGACGAAGAAGAACCCGTCCTGGCCATAGACCATCGCCGACAGGATCTGCGTGACGCGCAGCTTGGCCTCGGCATCGTCGGGCGCGGCGTTGCCGTAGATGGTGATGAAGGCCGTCCGCGCTAGTTGCAGGTAGTTGCGCAACTCGCGCCGCTTGGCCTGGATCATGGTCGCTTCCAGCTGGGCGATCTCGCGCGCGGCGGTTCGCTCGGACTGGATGGCGACCATCGCGGCGATCGCCGCCGCCGCAAGGATCAGTGGCACGGTCGCCAGCGCAAAGAGCGATTGGCCGTAGGACAGGCGGGGCAGGCGCATGGGATGCGATTAGACCCCAACCGCACCCCGAGCGCCAGCGCATCGCGCGCGCCCGGTGCGGGGGCCTACGTGTTTTCGGGTATTTGACTCCGTCCCGTCGATCACTAACGTCGCGGCACGCCCCGCAAAGGGGGCCGTCGTCCTGCCGGGAGGGTGGGAAGACCAAGAAATCCAACAGGGGGGAATATAATGGACCGCCGTTCATTCCTTAAGAATTCCACGATCGGTGCGGGTGCCGCCGCCGGAGCCGCCGCACTGGCCGCGCCCGCCTATGCGCAGGGCAATCGCACGCTGACCATGGTCACGACCTGGGGCCGCGGCCTCGCCGGCGTGCATGACAGCGCCCAGCGCGTGGCCGACAGCATCACCGCCATGTCCGACGGCCAGCTGACCGTCGACCTCAAGGCCGCCGGCGAACTGGTCGGCGCGTTCGAGGTTTTCGACGCCGTGACCTCCGGTCAGGCCGACATGTATCACGGGGCGGACTACTACTTCGTGGGTCAGCATCCGGGCTATGCCTTCTTCACCGCCGTGCCCTTCGGCATGACCGCGCAGGAGCTGGCCAACTGGTACTACCACATGGGCGGCATGGAACTGCATGACGAGCTGGGTCAGATCTTCGGTCTGAAATCCTTCCTCGGCGGCAACACCGGCGCGCAGGCGGGCGGCTGGTTCCGCAACGAGATCACCTCGGCCGCCGATTTCCAGGGGCTGAAGTTCCGCATGCCCGGCCTCGGCGGTCAGGCGCTCGGCAAGATGGGTGCCTCGGTCCAGAACCTGCCCGGCTCCGAAGTGTACCAGGCGCTGGCCTCCGGTGCCATCGACGGGACCGAGTGGATCGGCCCCTGGGCCGACGAGAAGGCCGGCTTCCAGGAAATCACCAAGACCTACTATACCGCCGGCTTCCACGAGCCGGGCGCCGGTCTGTCCGTGGCCACGAACCGCGACGTCTATGACAGCCTGACCCCCGCGCAGCAGAAGATCATCGAGATCGCCGCTGCCGAGTGCCACCAGTGGAACCTCGCACAGTTCCTGTCCGAGAACGGCTCGGCGCTGGAGCGGCTGCAATCGGCCGGCGTCACGCTGCGTCAGTTCCCCGACGATGTCTGGGAAGCCATGGGTGCCGCCTCGATGGAGGTCCACCAGGAGAACATGGGCGACGAACTCTACAAGAAGATCTACGACAGCGCGATGGACTCGATGCGCAAGTCGTCGGAATGGATCTCGACCTCCGAAAGCGCCTATCGCGCCCAGCGCGACCGCATTCTGAGCTGACCTCCGACGGCCCCGCTCCGGACTGTCGGGGCGGGGCCGGTTCGGGCGCGCGACGGAGCCATGGGACCCGGTCGCGCCCATGACGACGAACTTATCACGGGGGAGCGGTGATGGAGCAGGACGCGGAATGCACGGGGCTGTTCGCGCCGACGGTCGAGGGCACGCAATCCTGTCTCGACGCGTTCGAGGCCGGCGGCCCGATCCAGTGGTTTCTGGGCAACCTGTTCGAGGCACCGTTCAACCTGGTCTTCGCGCTCGCCTCGCCCGGCAGCTGGCTGAACTGGTCCGACGGCGAGGCGGTTCTGCGCTTCGTCTATTACGGCGCCAGCGTCGAGCTGTTCTTCGTCCTTCTGATCATATTCGGTGCCCTGACCATCGGTGTCGGACTGTCGCGCCGCTTCGGCTGGGGGCTCGTCCGCGGGTCGGAATTCGTGCTGAACTGGACCGGCCGCATCGCGGCCTGGGCAGGCTTTCTGATGGTCATGCAGCAGATCATGATCGTCTTCCTGCAACGCATCTTCCGCGTCTCGGAGATCAGCGTCGGACCATTCGGCACCACCTTCACCCGCGACCTGTCGTGGTACTCCGAAGAACTGAAGCTCTATAACGCGATGATCGTGTGCCTCTGCGTCGCCTGGACCTTCATCCAGGGCGGCCACGTGCGCGTGGATCTGGTCTATTCGGCCGTGGGCCACCGAACCAAGCGGATCATCGACATGTTCGGCAGCGTGATCTTCATGATGCCCGCGCTGATCCTGATGTGGCTCTACTCGTGGTTCTTCCTGTGGCGCAGTCTGATCACGCCGGCCACGTCGGCCAGCGATCCGCTGGACCGGATGCTGATGAAGGCGCGGGCGATGCGCTGGAACGTTGAGACGATCGGATTCAGCCCGAACGGATTCGACGCGTATTTCCTCTTCAAGATCCTGATCCTGGCCTTCGTCGCCACCGCCTTCGCCCAGGCCTGCGTGTTCTTCTGGCGCAGCTGGCTGGAACTGCGCGAGGGCGAGCTGAGCGCGGGCCGTTATCTGGATCGCGACATCCTCGGCGACGAGGACGCGCAGCGGGTCGCGGAAATTCACTAAGCACTAGAGGCGGCGAAACGCCTGGGGGACGACGCAAATGCTCTTCGGACTGGACGGGGTCGAGATCGGCCTGATCATCGTGTTCCTCTGCCTCTTCGGCGGGATCATGTCCGGCTTCCCGGTTGCCTTCGCCATCGCGGGCGCCGGCACGATCAGCTTCGCGATCATCGCCGCGCTGGACAGCGCGGGCATCCTGATCCACCAGGCCATCGATACCGGATCGGCCGAATATGCCGCGCTGATCGCGGACGGGGTCGCGCGCGACACGATATCGGTATTCCGCTTCCCCGAACTTCCACGGGTGGAGGAGGCGCTGTTCCCCCAGGGCTGGGAAACCGCGCTCGACCGCAACATCGGCTTCATCGTCAACCGCATGAACGAACGCGTCATTGCCGGCGCGTCGATCGAGACGCTGCTGGCGGTCCTGATGTTCGTGATGATGGGCATCACGCTGGAACGCTCCAAGATCGCCAACGACCTGCTGACCACGATGGCGCGGGTCTTCGGCCCGCTTCCGGGCGGCCTGGCCGTGTCAATCGTGATCGTGGGCGCGTTCCTCGCCGCGTCGACCGGCATCGTGGGCGCGACCGTCGTGACGATGGGCCTACTGGCGCTGCCGACGATGCTGCGCAACAACTACTCGCCCGAACTCGCGACCGGCGTGATCGCGGCCTCCGGCACGTTGGGACAGATCATCCCGCCCTCCATCGTCATCGTCCTTCTTGGCACGCTGGCCGGCGACATCTATTCCACCGCGCAGGAGGCCCGCGCGGCCAATGTCGGCTGCTCCGATGCGCTGACATATCTGGGCGAGCCGGCGGTGGTTTCCGTCGGTACGCTGTTCCAGGCGGCGCTGCTGCCGGGCATCTTCCTGGCCTTCCTCTACGGCGCCTATGCCTTCGGCTTCGCGCTCCTGAACCCATCCAAGGCGCCGGCCGTCACGTTCGAGGAGGTCCGCGGCACCACGATGACGCGCAACGACTCGCTCCTGTGGTTCCTGGCGATTCCGGGTGCCCTGATCCTGGGCGCGATCGGGCTGGGCCTGGTCGGCCTGATCGGCGCGCAGGACGTCGCCGTCAGCAGCTTTAGCGAGGCGGGCGACACTGCGTCGCTGCGCACCAACGTCTCGGCCGCCTGCCAGGCCGCCATGATCGAACTGCACGGCCAGGCCGCCTGGGATCTGGCGCTGGCCCAACAGGCGACCATCGACGGCGCTGGCGGCGTGCAACTCGCGCGCGAACTCTCGGCCGAGGAACTGATCGAGGCGCGCAATGCCGCCATCGCGGGCGCCGCCCCCATCGGCGTGGGCATCACCGTCCTGTTCCTGGCGCTGGCGCTGGTGCTTTCGGTCGCACGCGGCGTGGACCCGCTGGCCGACGCGCGTCCGCTGCTGATCGGCGCGGCGGGCGTCGCGCTGGCCTTCGTGATCGACGCGCTGCTGATCGGGCCGACCACCTCGACCGGGACGACGTTCCTGGTGATGTCGATCCCGCTGGCGATCGCCTTGGTCGGGGTCGTCCCGGCCTTCGCCCGCCTGTCGCGGAACGAGCTGCTGCGCGTCGTCTTCCCGCCGCTCGTCCTGATCGTGGCGGTGCTGGGCTCGATCCTGGGCGGGATCACCAACCCCACGCCCGCCGCGGCGCTGGGGGCCGGCGGCGCGATCATGCTGGCCGCCTACCGCAAGCTGCAGGAGGAAGGGTCGGGCGGCGCCTGGATCCTGCTCGCCTCGCTGGCGCTGGTCGTCATGCTCCTCTTCGGGGTGAATTTCGACCTGCGGACCGGACTGGACACGACGACCCCGGGCGACGTGATCGCGATGGTCATCGCGCAGTTGGCCTATCACGCCGCGTTCCTTGGCCTGCTCTATGCCAGCTGGGTTCTGCTTCGAACCGGTATCCTGGGCCCCGTCGTGCGCGAGACGGCCAAGGTCACGTCGATGGTGTTCACCATCCTGATCGGTTCGCAGCTCCTCAACCTCGTGCTGATCTCCTTCGGCGGGGAACACTACATCCAGGACTTCCTGCGCTCCTTCGACAGCGAGCTGAAGGTGTTCCTGATCGTCATGCTGGTCCTGTTCGTCCTGGGCTTCGTCCTCGACTTCCTGGAGATCATCTACATCGTCGTGCCGATCGTCGGGCCGGTCATCTATGGCGGAACCTTCGATCCGAAATGGGTGACGATCATGATCGCGGTGAACCTTCAGACGTCCTTCCTGACGCCGCCCTTCGGCTTCGCGCTGTTCTATCTGCGCGGGGTGGCGCCCGCAGGGGTCACGACGGGCCATATCTATCGCGGCGTGCTGCCCTTCGTCCTGATCCAGGTCCTGGGCCTTTTGATCCTGTGGATGTTCCCGGCGATCGTCACCATCGTGCCGAACCTGCTGCCGTCCGGCTGACCGCGATTGCCCCCGGGGCGCGGACCGCTATCCTTCCTGGCACCAAACAGGGAGAGTTCGTCATGTCGCTCAAGCGCACCGCCATGAAGATGGCCATCGCCTTCGCCGCAGCCAAGGGCTACCAAGCCTTCCGCGCGCGCGGGGGGCTGCAAGGGGTCAAGCAGATGTTGTCGCAGCAAGGCGGCGGTGGTGGGGCGCAGGGCGCCGCCGGCGGTGGCCTGATGGCCGGGCTCCAGGGCGGGGGCGGCAGTGCCGGCGGTGGTCTCGGCGGCCTCTTGGGCGCGCTGACCGGGGGGCAGGGCACCGGTGGTGCGTCGCAGGGCGGTATGGGCGGCCTGCTCGGCGGCTTGGCCGCGATGGCGGGCGGATCGGCGGCGCTGGGCGGTGCGGGCGATCGCGATCCGGACGACCTAGCGCAAATGGCCGACAAGGGCCCGCAGGACGAGGCAACGGCCGCCGCGATGGTTCGTGCCATCGGACAGGCCGTGCGTGCCGACGGAGAGATCGACGACGGGGAACGCGCCGTCCTGCGGGAGATCTTGGGCGAGGCCGACACCGAGGAGGATCGCGCCGCGCTGGAAGCGGCCCTGTCCGAGCCCGTGCACCCGGAATCGCTGGCCCGCGACGTGCCGCGCGGCCACGAGGCGGAGGTGTATGCCGCAGCACTCACGGCCATCGACCCCGACCACCCGGCGGAGCGCGATTTCCTGCACCGGTTCGCCACGGCCCTGGCGCTCGACCCGCAGGAGGTGTCGCGCCTGCACCATACGGCAGGCAAGCCGGTCTGATCGCGGGCGGCCCCCGGCCGGCCTGCGCGCCGGGGCCGCGCCACGTCTTTTCCTTCCGCCCGGGATGCCCTAGCTCTGACGCGGACCGAAAAAGGAGGCCCAGATGGCCGAGATCAAAGACCCCGAGAACACCGTCATCATCGAGTTGAAGGATGGGAACGTCGTCGTCGAACTGCTGCCGGATGTGGCCCCGGGCCATGCCGAACGCATGAAGGAACTGGCCCGCGAAGGCGCCTATGACGGCGTGGTGTTCCATCGCGTGATCGACGGGTTCATGGCGCAGACCGGCGATGTCGAGCACGGCAAGGACGGCGGGAACACGTCGCGCGCCGGCACCGGCGGCAGCGACAAGCCGGACCTGAAGGCTGAGTTCAGCGGCATCCCGCATGACCGCGGCACCTTGGGCGCGGCCCGGTCGCAGAACCCGGATTCGGCCAACAGCCAGTTCTTCATCAACTTTTCAGACAACCATTTCCTGAACCGGCAGTACACGGTCTATGGCCGCGTCATCGAGGGGATGGAGCATGTCGACAAGATCGCCCGGGGCGAGCCGCCCGCGAACCCCGACAAGATGATCAGCGTCAAGGTGGCCGCCGATGCGTAATGTGGTCGCCGCTTTCCTGATCACCGCCTCGCCCGCCTTTGCCGCCGGGCTGGAGATCGACGTCGCGGGCGAGGCCGAGGGCACCATCACTATCGACCTGCTGGAAGACCTGGCACCGGCCCACGTCGCGCAGATCACCGCGCTGGCCGAGGCCGGCGCCTATGACGGCGTCGTGTTCCACCGGGTGATCGACGGGTTCATGGCCCAGACCGGCGACGTGCAGCATGGCCGCGAGGGCGGCAACCTGTCGCTGGCCGGTACCGGCAGCAGCGACCGTCCGGATCTGCCGGCCGAGTTCTCGGACGAGACGTTCGAGCGTGGCGTGATCGGCATGGCGCGTTCGGCCGCCCCCAACTCGGCCAACAGCCAGTTCTTCATCATGTTCGGGCCCGCCCCGCACCTGGACGGCCAGTACACGGTCGTCGGCCGGGTGACCGATGGCATGGATGTGGTCGACGCGATCCGGCGCGGCACGGGCGGCAACGGCGCGGTCACCGTCGACCCCGACGTGATGACCGATGTTCGTGTCACCGAGTGACCGGATCGCCACGCCGGACATGACAAGGGCCGCCCGGCGAAGGGCGGCCCTTTTTTCGTGGGGAAATTCCTCGTCAGTCGGCCGCGGGGGCGACCACGACCGGGTCTTCGGCCTGCGTGCCCTCGACGATCTCGTCGTCGGGGCTGGCGATGAAGAATAGATAGGCCACTAGGATGATCGCGACGAAGATCAGGCCGGCGGTGATGCCGATGATCGGCCCCGCATGACGGCGGCGCTGTTTCTCGACATTGGTTTCGGGTGCGCTCATGGCGGGGCTCCTCACGGGCATGGTTGTGGCGGTCGGAGACCCAACCCCGACAGCGGGGCGGGGGTTCCGTCAGTCGGCGAGACGCACCAGCGCATGCCGCTTGCGTCCGGCCGAAAGCTTGGTCGGCACGGCCAGCGCGCCGGCGTCCAGCACCAGGCCCGGATCGGTCAGCGCGGTGTCGTTCATCCGGGCACCGCCCTCGGCGATCAGGCGCTTCGCCTCCTTCCCGGATTTCGCGAGGCCCGCGCGCACGATCAGCTGCACGACCGAGATGCCGTGCGTCACCTCCTCGTCGGTCAGGGTGACGGTCGGCAGGTCGTCGCCGGCGCCGCCCCGCTCGAACACCTCGCGGGCGGTCGCTTCGGCGTTGGCGGCGGCCTCGGGGCCGTGCAACAAGGTCGTGACCTCGTTGGCCAGGCGGATCTTGGCGTCGTTGATGGCCGACCCTTCCAGCGCGGCGAGGCGGTCGCATTCGTCCAGCGGAAGCTCCGTGTAGAGCTTCAGGAAGCGGCCGACATCGGCATCGGACGTATTGCGCCAGAATTGCCAGAATTCGTAGGGCGACAGCAGGTCGGCGTTCAGCCAGACCGCGCCGTTCTGCGACTTGCCCATCTTCTTGCCGTCCGACGTCGTCAGAAGCGGCGAGGTCAGTCCGAAGACCTGGTCGTCCAGGATGCGCCGCGTCAGGTCGATACCGTTGACGATGTTCCCCCACTGGTCGCTGCCGCCCATCTGGAGGAGACAGCCATGCCGGCGGTGCAGCTCCATGAAGTCGTAGGCCTGCAGGATCATGTAGTTGAATTCCAGAAACGACAGCGACTGTTCGCGGTCGAGGCGGGACTTGACCGACTCGAAGGACAGCATCCGGTTGACGCTGAAATGCCGGCCCACGTCGCGCAGGAAGTCGAGATAGTTCAGATCGGCCAGCCAAGTGTCGTTGTTGGCCATGATGGCGTCGGTCGGGCCGTCGCCGAAGCGGACGTAGTGGGAGAACACTTCGCGGATGCCGGCGACGTTCCGCCCGATCTGGTCGGGCGTCAGCAGCGGGCGTTCGTCGGCGCGAAAGCTGGGGTCGCCCACCTTGGTCGTGCCCCCGCCCATCAGGACGATCGGCTGGCCGCCGCATTTCTGCAGCCAGCGCAGCATCATGATCTGGATCAGCGAGCCGACATGCAGCGAGGACGCGGTCGCGTCGAACCCGATATAGCCCGGCACCACGTCAGCCGAGAAAGCCTCGTCCAGGCCCTGATAATCGGTGCAGTCGGCCAGGAAGCCACGCTCGATCATCACGCGCATGAAGTCTGATTTGGGGTGGTAGGTCATGGGACTTCCGGTATTTCGGGTGCGTGACCCGCCTTAGCGCGGGATGGAATGAAGGGAAAGACGATGGAGGCGATCCGCGCGCTGGGGGCCATGTCCGGCACGTCGCTCGACGGGGTCGACGCGGCCGAGCTGATCACCGACGGCGAGACGATCGAGGGGTTCGGGGCGACCGGCTATCTGCCCTATTCGGCGGCCGAGCGGGCCCGCCTGCGCGCGGCCCTCGGCCAGTGGCAGGACGGGCCCGACGTGCCCGCCGCCGCCGAGGTGGTCGAGACCGTGCATGCCCGGCTGCTGTCGCGCTTTGCCGAGGCGCGGGTGGTGGGCTTCCACGGCCAGACCCTGGCCCACGACCCGGAGAGGCGCCGGACGCATCAGACGGGCGACGGCGCGCTTCTGGCCGAGGTGCTGGGCCGGCCGGTGGTCTGGGATTTCCGAACCTCCGACGTGACCTTGGGCGGGGAGGGGGCACCGCTTGCGCCCGCATTCCATCACGCCTGCGCGCGCCATGTGGGCGCCGCCGAACCGGTCGCGATCCTGAATCTGGGCGGCGTGGGCAACCTGACCTGGGCCGATCCGCGGCGGGGCATGGCCGAGCCGGGCGCGCTCCTGGCGTTCGACACCGGCCCGGCCAACGCGCCGATCGACGACCTGTGCATGGACTGGCTGGGACAGCCCTTCGACCGGGACGGCCATCTGGCCCGGGAGGGGGAGGCGGACATGGCCTTGGTCGACGCCTTCCTGCGCCATCCGTTCTTCTTCCGCATGCCGCCAAAATCGCTGGACCGCGATGCGTGGCGCCAGGCGGGTGCCCGGATCGACGCCCTCCCGCCCAGCCACGCCGCCGCCACCTGGGTCGCGGTGATCGCGGCCAGCGTCCGGCATGCGTTGACCCAATGCCCGATCCCGCCATCGCGTCTCTGGGTGACCGGGGGCGGCCGCCGGAACCCCGCAATCATGGAAGCACTTGCCACGCTGCCGGTTCGCCCCGAGCCGGTGGAGGCCGTCGGCCTCGACGGCGATATGCTGGAGGCGCAGGCCTTCGCGTTCCTGGCGGTCCGCGTGCTGCGCGGGTTGCCCACAAGCTTTCCGGGCACCACGGGCGTGGGCGCGGCCGTCGGCGGCGGCATCGTCAGCCGGCCCGAAGGCGCGGTGGACGATCTGCCCACGAGTGCTAGACACAGGGAACGAGGGCGGATAGCGAAGGCCCGTTAGCGATAACAGGAGCGGCTTATATGGTCTCGCGCACGATACCGGTGGATACGTTCGACCTCGTCCTGTTCGGGGCGACGGGCGACCTGGCGACCCGCAAGATCCTCCCCTCGCTCTACCGCCGGTTCGTGGCCGGCCAGATGCCCGAGGACGCGCGGATCATCGGGGCAGCGCGGTCCGAACTGTCGGATGACGGGTTCCGTGACGAGGTGCGCGGCGCGATCGACGAATTCGTATCGAAGGACAAGCACGACGCGTCCATGATCGACGCCTTCTGCGGCCAATGCAGCTACATTCCCATCGACGCGAAGGGCGAGGGCGGCTGGAAGGAGCTGAAGGCGTCGGTTCGCGACGATGTAGTCAAGGCGTTCTACTTCTCGGTCGGGCCCAGCCTGTTCGGCCCCCTGGCCGAGAAGCTGCGTGGCCACGGGATCGCCTGCGACAACTCGCGCCTGGTGGTCGAGAAACCGTTCGGCACCGACCAGGACACGGCACGCAAGCTGAACGACGATCTGGCCGCCAGTTTCGCCGAGACGCAGATCTACCGCATCGACCATTTCCTCGGAAAGGAGACGGTGCAGAACCTGATGGCCGTCCGCTTCGCCAACGTCCTGTTCGAGCCGCTTTGGAACGAACGCTATATCGACCACGTCCAGATCACCGTGGCCGAGACGGTGGGCGTCGGCGGGCGGGGAAGCTACTACGACAAGTCGGGCGCGATGCGGGACATGGTGCAGAACCACCTGATGCAGCTTCTGTGCCTGACCGCCATGGAGCCGCCGAACCGCTATGACGCGGACATGCTGCGCGATGAGAAGTTGAAGGTGATCCGCGCGCTGGATCCCGTCGACCCGCGCGACGTGGTGCGCGGGCAGTACAAGGCCGGCGCCGATCCGTCCTATGCCGAGGATGCCGAGAACCCGGCGTCGAAGACCGAGAGCTTCGTCGCCATGAAGGTGAATATCTCCAACTGGCGTTGGAAGCACGTGCCGTTCTACCTGCGCACCGGCAAGCGCATGTCGCGGCGCCTGTCCGAGATCGTGATCCAGTTCAAGGAAACCTCGCATTCCATCTTCGACCGGGACGACGCGTCGAAGGCCAACGCCCTGACCATCCGGCTGCAACCGGACGAGGGGATGGACCTGTCGGTGACGATCAAGGAACCGGGGCCGGGCGGGATGCGTCTGGTGAACGTGCCGCTGGACATGACGTTCGCCGACGCCCTGGGCCCCGACGGCGAGGAGATCCCCGATGCCTACGAGCGCCTGATCATGGACGTGATGCGGGGCAACCAGACGCTGTTCATGCGTGGCGACGAGGTCGAGGCGGCCTGGGCCTGGACCGACCCGATCATCGACGGATGGGAGGCGCGGGGCGACAAGCCCGCCAGCTATTCGCAGGGGTCGTCGGGCCCGGAGGAGGCGCTGGCGCTGATGCATCGCGATGGACGCCGCTGGCGCGACCTGGAGGATTGACGATGGATTTCCGCAGCTATCCCGACCGCGAGATGCTGGCCATGGGGCTGGCCGACGAATTGGCGGCGGCGCTGAAGAACTGCCTTCTGACGCATGACCATGCGAGCTTCTGCGTGCCCGGCGGCTCCAGCCCCGGCGAGGTGTTCCGCACGCTTTCGGGCGTGGACCTCGAATGGGAACGGGTGCACGTCTTCCTGAACGACGAACGCTGGGTGCCCGAGGGGCATGAGCGGTCGAATACCAGCTTGCTGAAACGGACTTTGCTGACCGACCGCGCCGCGTCCGCGGTGCACGTCCCCATGGTCAACGACGCCCCCACGCCTGAGGACGGCATCCCGGACCTCTCCCCCGCCTTCGACGCGGAACTTCCGATTTCCGTGCTGTTGCTCGGCATGGGCACCGATGGCCACACGGCCAGCCTGTTCCCCGACGGCGACCGCCTGCGTGCGGCGATGGCCGACGATGCGCCTGTCCTGATGGCGATGCGCGCCGAAGGCGCCGAGGATCCGCGGATCACCCTGACGCGCCCTGTGCTGGCAGATGCCATGGACACACATCTGCTGGTGATGGGCGCGGAGAAGCGGGACGTCCTGGAACGGGCGCGGAACGCCGACCCGATGGACATGCCCATCGCCGCGCTGCTGGGCGATGCGACGGTGCATTGGGCGCCCTGACCGCCCGCCCCCTGAAACGACCAGCCGGAGGAGCGCCGAATGACGATCTGGACCGCCTTGGACGATCTGCGCGGGATGCGCGGCGCCCGCATCGCCGATCTTCTGGCCGACGAGAGCCGGACCGACCGCATGGTCCGGCAGAGCGGTCCGTTCCTGTTCGACATGTCCAAGACGTCGATCACCGGGCCCGCCCTCGACCGCCTGCTTTCGGTGGCCGACATCGTGCCGGATCGGCGCGACGCCATGTTCGACGGCGCCCGTATCAACGAGACCGAGGGTCGCGCTGTCCTGCACACCGCGCTGCGCGGTGAGCGGTCGGTGACCGTCGATGGTGCCGATGTCATGGCCGAGGTCGGAACGACGCTGGACCGGATGCGCGATTTTGCCGGCGATGTCCGTACCGGCGTGTTCCAGGCGGCGGGCGGCCGGGTCACCGACGTCGTCAATATCGGGATAGGCGGGTCGGACCTGGGTCCGGCCATGGCGGTGCTTGCGCTTGCGCCCTATCACGACGGGCCGCGGACGCATTTCGTGTCGAATGTCGATGGCGCCGACTGGGCCGAAACGGTCAAGGGGCTGGACCCGGCGACGACCCTCGTCATCGTCGCATCCAAGACCTTCACCACGATCGAGACGCTGACCAATGCCGAGACCGCGCGCGATTGGATGGCCGAGACGGTGTCGGACCCCGGCGCACAGTTCGCCGCGCTGTCATCGGCCACCGACAAGACCTCCGCCTTCGGGATCGATCCGTCGCGGGTCTTCGGGTTCGAGGATTGGGTGGGCGGGCGCTACTCCGTCTGGGGGCCGATCGGGCTGTCGCTGATGATCGCCATAGGGCCGGGCAATTTCGACGCCTTCCTGCGCGGCGCGCGGGCGATGGACGACCATTTCCGCGACGCGCCGCCCGCCGACAACCTGCCGATCCTTCTGGCATTGCAGGGGCTGTGGCATCATCAGGTCTGCGGCTATCCGACCCGCGCGATCCTGCCCTATGACAACCGGCTGGCACGGCTGCCCGCCTATCTGCAGCAGCTGGAGATGGAGTCGAACGGCAAGGGCGTGACGATGGCGGGCGACCCGCTGCCTGGCCCAGCGGGCCCCGTGGTCTGGGGCGAGCCGGGGACAAACGGACAGCACGCGTTCTATCAGTTGATCCATCAGGGTCTGGAGCCCGTCCCATGCGAATTCCTGCTGGCCGCGCAGGGGCATGAACCGGCGCTGGACCATCACCACCGCCTGTTGATCGCGAATTGCCTTGCGCAGTCCGAGGCCCTGCTCAAGGGGCGCAGCCATGCCGAGGCCCGCGCCGGCCTTGCCGGAAAATACGACGGGGCGGAGCTGGAGCGTCAGGCCGCGCATCGCGTCTTCGCCGGCAACCGTCCATCGACCACCCTGATCTATCCGCGCCTCGATCCGGAGACGCTGGGCGGTATCGTCGCCCTCTACGAGCATCGCGTGTTCGCGGAAGGGGTGATGCTGGGCATCAACAGCTTCGATCAATGGGGGGTCGAATTGGGCAAGGAACTGGCGACGTCCCTGGCGCCGTTGGTCGAGGACGGGGACCTGTCCGGAAAGGACGCGTCCACCCGTCGCCTGCTCGGCCAGATCCGCGACTGGCGATCCTGATCGCGGGCGGGCGGCGGCCGCTCAGCCTTCGAACCGCGCGCCGTCGCGATCGATGAAGGCGCGGGTGTAACGCGCGGGCAGGCGCTTGCGGGTCACGAAATCGCTTTCCATGAGGACGATCACCGCCTCGGACGACGCGCATAGACGCCCGCCGGCGAACACGCCGTATTCCATCGTCCAGGACGTGTTTCGGAAGGCGCGGGTTCGTCCCGCGACGATATAGGCATCGTCGAGGTGGAGCGGCGCATTGTAGTCCACCGACACGGATTTGAGCACCAGCACCGGCCGTTCGCCCGCGTAATCGCTGATCCCGTAGGCACGCAGATAGGCGATGCGGAACGTTTCGAACCAGGACAGGTATCGCGCGTTGTTGACGTGGTCGAGGACGTCCAGCTCGTGAAAGCGGACGCGGTCCGCCTGGCCGAAGACGAAGGGCGCCGGCACGCCTTGTGCCCGCAGCGTCGGCACGTCCAGCGGGGTCAAGAAAGGCAGCGTCATGTCCGATCGCCCTGATGCCGCCGCAACGCCCGGATCAACATGAAGAACTTCCGATAAGACATTGAATATTCTGGAGCGGGTAACGGGAATCGAACCCGTAACTTAAGCTTGGGAAGCTCGCGTGATACCTTTTCACCATACCCGCGCTCCGTCCGGCGGGTCATGCCACACGATCTCGACGGCCTCAAGGGCGAACCGGATGGCCGTCCCGCGCGTTCCCCGAATGCACAACCGATCGAGGACGACATGAGAACCAGTTTAGCCGCCACTCTGGCCACCGTTTGCTTGGCCCTGCCTGCGGCCGCCTTGACGCCCGACGACATCCGCGGCGCGACCTATGGCGGTGGCGACCTGCCGGATGGGCAATCGGGGCTGACGGTCCAGGTTCAGGTCCTTCTGGACCGCGCCGGTATCTCGCCCGGGATCATCGACGGCTACAAGGGCGGGATGAGCGAAAGCGCCCTGAAGGCATTCGAGGCGCGGGAGGGGTTTGAGGTCGACGGTATCCTCGACCCGGAGGTCTGGGATGCCCTTGGCGGCGGGTCTGCCGATCCGGTGATCCAGCCTTACACGGTGACGGAGGAGGATGCGTCCGGCCTCGTGGCGGAGATCCCGGACCACGTGGCGAAGAAGGCCGAGATGGAAAAACTGGGATATGTTCGCGTGTCAGAGAAGCTGGCCGAGCGGTTCCATATGGACGAGGACGTGCTGGTCGCCCTGAACCCGGACGCCGCCTTCCAACCCGGCGAGACGATCACCGTCGCCGCACCCGGCCCGCGGCTGGAGGCCGACGTCGCGCGGATCGAGATCCGCAAATCCGACCGCCGCGCGGTGGCCTTCGACGCCGATGGCGAGATGATCACCAGCTATCCCGTCGCGATCGGCTCGGACGGCACGCCGTCGCCCAGCGGCACCATGGAGATCACGGCGACCGCGATGGATCCGACCTATACGTACGACCCGGACGTGAATTTCAAGACCGACGGCGTGGACGAGGCGCTGACATTGCCCCCGGGGCCGAACGGGCCGGTCGGAACGGTCTGGTTGGATCTGTCCAAACCGACCTACGGCCTGCACGGGACGGACACGCCCGCCAAGCTGTTCGAACACCGCAGCCACGGCTGCGTGCGTTTCGCGAACTGGGACATCGAGGAACTGGCCCATCTGGTCGAACAGGGAACCCAAGTGGAGTTTATGGAATGATCCGACAACCGCTCTCCTGCCTCGCCGCCTTCCTGATCTTTGCCGGATCGCCGTTGATGGCACAGGACTCGGCGCCCGAGACCTCGCCCGAACCGGTGCAGCGACCGCCGGACGAAGGTGCCGATACTGAGACAGACGCTGCCGGTGAGGTCGAAGCGGACGGCGATGCCGCCCCCGAGGCGGAAGACGCCTTGCCGGGACTGCCAGAAGAGGCGGGTCCTTCCGTCCGCGAGACGTTGAAGCTGGACGATGCCGACTACGCGGCCTGCCTCGCCGCGCTCGACGAGATGGGTACGGTCTATTCCGAGGTCGAGCCGATCGTGCCCGAGGAGGACGCCGATTGCGGAATCCTGCGGCCGATCGAGGTGACCGAGATCCTGCCTGGTATCGTGGTCGAGCCGCCGGCTACGGTACGCTGCCCGACGGCCCGGAGCCTTGCCGATTGGACGCAGGATTTCGTCCTGCCCGCCGCCGAACGCCTGAACCGAGGAGCCGTCACGGCGCTGCAGAACGGTACGGGCTACAACTGCCGGCGCCGCAACAACCAGCCCGACGGCAAGCTGTCGGAACATGCGTTCGGCAATGCCTTCGACCTGATGGGGTTCACCTTCTCGGCCGGCGATCCGTTGCCCATCGTGCCGCGCGCCCGCGACGGCACCATGGAGGAGTCGTTCCAAGACGCTGTCCGCGCGGCCGCCTGCGTGGATTTCGCCACGGTTCTGGGACCGGGGTCGGACCCCTATCACGATGACCACCTGCATATCGACATCAAGGCACGGAACTCGGGCTTCCGCCTGTGCGAACAGGGCGCGGGCGAGGGGGACTGAACCGGAGATATCGCCGACGCCCGTGATCTCGCTCGGCGCGACCCCGGAACCCACTAGATGGAAAGAGGACCCTGCCTTGACCCCGGCGGGGATCACCTCGGTCTTTGATACACAAGGGCAGGCGGATCACTAGGGTAGGATTATTACCCTACGGCAAGGTAACAGTGGTCCGAAAATTGCCGTTCCGTTGCCCAAAAGCAGGTAGGTGAGAAATTCTGCGCAAAAACTCGACCTGTCGCGGCACGGACGTTTTCAATATTTTCAGAGAATTGGCTCCGGCGGTAGGGATCGGAGCTAGTTTCCGCACGCGAATTTAGCGCGTTGAAAACGCTGGATATTTTAGATCAGTATCGGTGTCCTGAGTTGGTGTTGTGACAGCGGTGTGCCATCGGAGTGATATCCGCGGTGCAGGCTTGATGCAAAGGTCTCTGGGCAGCGGATGCCTCTAGTTGGCTCGTCTACGAAGCTCCCTGTCTACTATTGATCGGATGTAACCCAAGTGGGCGATAGCATCTGTCGTCGACAGAAATTGTTCGGCCATCGCTATAGTCTTGGGGTCTGCGTTGGCTTCTATGCTTTCCCGGAACCCTCCGGACAGTCGATACCAACGGCTGGATGTCCTCGCGAACATTCCTTGCGGGTCGATCTGCCAGATTGGGCTGGTGGTGATCCAGCTGTCGCCAAGCCGTGGGTGGCCGCAAACTTGGGCGACGAGGCGCAGCAGGCCCATGCCATCTACCGCGATGGTGTAGTCCGACAGTTTAGGCGCGGATGACAGGTCTTCCGGAACAGGATCAGTTAGCCAGTCGTGCATGCGGACAAGAAGGCCGTAGTTTTGGAACGGGCGCGGGTCGAGCATCAAGACGCCTCCTCGATGGGGCGATCTACCTCGTCGCGGGTGAGGAGCCGGAGCAGCTCGTCTCCGTCGAGCTCGCGGTGTTCGATGAGCGCGTCGGCGACGCGTTCAACGAGGTGCCGATTGGCTTCAACAACGGCGCGTGCGCATTCCTCGGCCCCGCGCAAACGCCGTTCGACACGGTCCCGCAGTTCGTCCGGCATCCGGTGGCGATCCCCCGGGGCCACTGGGCTGTAGAGAAGAGACGATCCGAAGCCGTACTCTTGCTCAAGGTCGATTGCGAGGTCAGTGGCTCCGCCAAGGTCGGAGTGTTCACTGCCGCCCGATCCCGTTGATACCGATCCGAGGAAAGTGACTTCCGCGACCCGGCCGCCCATCCGCATGGCCAATTCGCGATCGGCCATGTCCGGGGTCATGACCGGAGGAACGGGCGAGTCGTAGCCGCCGCCGACGGCGGCCACGAAGATGCGGTGTCCGGACTTGAGTCCGAGAACATGGCCGACCACGGCGTGACCGGCCTCATGGATAGCCTTCCGGCGGATGTGCTCCAGGTCGGGGTTTGACACGCGTTGATCGACGACGGCGAGGACGTGGCAGAGCGCGAGGGGCTCCCGCGCTCGCCGCGCCGCTCCCTTCGCTGCGCGCGCAATGGCCGCGACGTCTGCACCGGACAGGCCGACGAGACGGAGCGACAGGTCGCCAAGGGGGATCGCGTCTGTTCCGAGATGTCCGGACAGGATGGCCTCGATACCATCTTTTTTCGGGGAGCCGATGGCGATTTTCTTATCGAAACGACCTGCGCGGATCAGGGCTGGGTCGATGATGTTGGGGTGGTTGGTTGCTGCGATGACGATGACGCCCGGGGCCTCGTTGAGCTTCGTCAACTGCTCCAACAGTCCATTGACCACGGAATGCATATAGCTCGAGAAATGGTTCCCGGACTTATGGCGCGCACGGTAACTGTCGAGTTCGTCGAGAAAAAAGACCGACGGCGCGTTGGCGATGGCGCTATCGACCTGCTGCCCCATTGTCCGGAGATAATCGCCCAGATGTCCGGCTTTTTGCGCCTCGGCATAGGACGTGGAAACGAAGGTTGCTCCAGCACTTCCGGCGAGGGCTTCCGCGATCATCGTCTTGCCCGTGCCGGGCGGTCCATGGAGCAGGATGCTGGCGGAGACGTCGGACCAATCGAGCTGGTCGGCCTGCCATTCCCGGACATCCTCGACGAGGTGCCGTAGCTCGCCAGTGACCTCGGGCAGCCCACAGACATCGTCCAGCGTGCGCCGCGGCGTCGGATTGGCCGGGAGCCGGGCTGCAGAGAGGCGGTCTGCGACGATTAAGCTCGTCCTGGCGTGAAATGCGTGGTTCACGACAGGCCACGGCAGATTGGCAATTTTGCCATTCTCGGACAAACGCGCACGGAGTTCGGCCTCAGCAACCTCGCCAGTGGCACTGTGGGTTGCGCGGAGGAGTTCGATGACGGCGCCGCCGTCGAACACGGGCCAAGTGACATCCCGGACAAGCAGCATGCGGCCGCCCTCGGAGAGGTCCGACGGTTCCGTAGCAAGGGCGACGACGCCAAGGCCCTTCGCGAGCGCGTCGTCCAGGCTCTCGCGGAACTTCTCGCGCGGGTCCGACTTGCTGAAGCTGCTCGCCTTCTCGAGGGTAACGAGCACGGCATTGTCCGGGAATGACTTCGGTCCAGGCGTTAGCGCTTCCCACGCAAACGGTAGGACGAGCTGCATCGCGTCCTCGAGCCGATCCCGCAGCGCGAGATCTGCGACCCGGATCAGCGTCAGCCCAGGGGGAAACGGCCCGATCAACGGATCACTGTCCGAGAACCAGCGCGCGAGATGGATCGCGCAGAGAAGGTCCGTGAGCGGCGGATGAAGGGCCTGACGTACGGCTGTGCCGTCGATGGCGTCGGCGTAGGGATCGATGCCGGATTTGATCGCGTCTGTGATTTCCTCCGGCGACATTTGGGTCGCCGTCGGTACGCCTTGTCCGGAGACTGCGAGCAAGCGTGCGATGTCCGGGAGCCGTGACGGGCGGGGTGCGTTGTCCGCACCCCACGATTTGGAAAGCTCGTCGCCGTGGCTCTCACGATGGCGATCCATGATCGCCCGCGTGAGGCGGTAAGTAAGGGCCCGTGTCCGGGCGTGCGACGAGGGCGCGCTGGCGCGCATGTTCATTGATGATGGAGACATTGTTGAAGGGTCCGAGAATGGGAGATGGTTAGGACTGGCCGGAAGTGTCCGGAGTCGGGGCCGGATGCCGGAGTGCGATCTCGTCTAGGAGACGATGGATCGTGGGCAAAGCTTCGGGGCGGTAGATTTCGGATTTGACGGCGATCGCGTCACCGAAGAGGCGTTTCGGCACGATCCACTCCGGGTGCCGAACCTTCAGGAAATTATGCGCGGATTCTTCCTGCGTCCGGGCAAGATATTTGGTCCGCATGGGATGATACCGAAGAACTTCCGTGTGGACATCGGCCGCGATCTTCAAGTCGCGGCGAAGCCGATCATTGTGCCGATGGCTGTGTCCGAGTTTGACAACAGGGAGTCCGGGCAGGTCGATCCGGAAGATGTAAATCCCGGACAATACCGGGCCTTCCTTGGGCCCGCATTCCGGACAAGCGCATTGGCCAACGCGCATGTTTCCGATGTGAGCTTCGTGTTCGAAGCCGCACTTGTGGCGGTAGAGGGCATAGCTCTGACGATCCGATGCAGGCCTGACGAACGTCCAGCCATTTGCTTTGGCTTCATCGTCGTAACGTTTGTGACGACAAATCTCGCAATCGACATCGACCTCGCCCCTGCCGACCTTCAAGATCTGATTTCGCTGCAGGGTTTTCGTATGGCCACAGCGCAATTCTAGGATGCGGTCATGGCGCCCACCCTTTGGGTCCCGCCCGAGAACTGTGGCACCGAACCGGGCCGCAGCTTCGTCGTAGGGCCGTCGGATGCAAGAACGGCACTGAATGTCGCTCTGAAGCACCACATTGGTCCGACGTAGGAGTGGCTCGCCGCAGTTTCGACAGCCGAGAACGAGCGTTTGATGGCCTTCACCGCCGCGGCCGAGCAAGATGAAGCCTTTGCGGTGGGCTGCTTCGCGCCAGTTGTCTTGGATCGGGCCCCAGAACAGCCGCGGGTACGCCCCGGCGATCTTGAACGGATAGAGTACGTTAGTTGTCGGCATTTGAACTCCGGACAGCTGGCAATGTTCGCCATCCTCAAGGCGGGCGGCGTCAGTGCATAAAAAGAGGGAAGTGCAGCAGGATGTTCAGTCGATCCAAGACGGACCGACTGATGTAGTCACCGCACTATCAGGGAGGTATGTTCAGGCAGCTTGGCGCAAAGACATGAGCTCCAAGTTGGCACCGTGAACATGGATCAGGCAGCCTGTCTGCTGCAGCACCTCTGCCAATTCGGGGTGCCGTTCCCGGACAGACTTTGCCTCTTCCACCAATGAGGAGAAACGCGTTCCCATTTCAGCGATGTCCGGGATGACAGGCGGCATCATCGCTTCAAGATGGGCTGCGGCATCGGCAATCCGCGGATCGACTTCGGACATGTCCTGCAGATCACGCAAGGCTTCGATACAGCTCGCCCAGGCACATGCGGCTTCATGCCCAAGATCCGCGCCCTGAACGGAATCCTGTGACAGTTTCGAAGCGTGAAAAGCCCAGTCCGCCTTCAGCGCCTCTTCGTAAAGCGCATTAGTGACATGAAGGGCGATGCGGTCCGACACGGATGCATCGAGTTTCGTAGTGCCGGGGGACGTGATAGAGACGTTCTCAGCCATAATGATCTCCTCATAGATCTTGATGGTTAGGGCGTGTTGGGAGGTGCAACTCCCTCACGCCTGATACTGTATATGATATTAATATTAGTATCGCAAGAGCCTTTGTGAATTTTCTCGCGACGTAGTGGTAGGCGTGCTATCAAGATCGATATCAATAAGGATAGTAAGATGGCACCGCCGAAGAGAGACACCAAGGCGATCATGGTAAGGCTTCATGCTGCCACGCTTGAAGCAATTGATGACCTGATAGACAAAGCCGACGACCAGCCTTCTCGACCTGAGATGGTACGGCGGGTGTTGAAGCAAAGCCTGCGCGACCAGGGCTATGATGTTCGAGAGTGGATAGACTGAAGCAAAAGCGGACAACCAAGGGCTTTTTAGAGGTTTACACTGCTTCCGGCCCTAAGCAGACCTTGGCCGTGAGAGCGGACGCCGCATAGCAGCTACCCCAAACCAGCCAGTCATGCAGGCCGCAGTTTTACGGACGGCCAGAAGGCGGCTGTTCGGGACAATCCGGGCCTTCGCTGCGTTTGGGACGAACGTCCGGCACTGCCGGGTACCGGCGCAGCGCCCCGCGTTTCTGCACCGCGCTGGTCTTGGAGAGGTGAGTGGAGGCGGCGGGCATGGCCCCCGGCGAGGCGCAGTTTCGGGGCTTGGACCGTCACGGCAACGTGCGCCCGAACCGCCTGCGCGACGGCGCAGTGGACCGAGTGGTAATGCGCGCGGCGCAGGAGTTGAGCATGGACCCCGCTGCGATGGGCGGCCATTCCCTGTGTGCCGGTGGCATCCCCTCGCTCGCCAAAGACGGACTGACCCTACCCGACATTCAGCTGCCATCCGGCCATGAGTCCCTCGGCCCGCTTACGATCTACGTGCGGCTGGAACGGTCGCTTGAGGACTGTCCCCTGTTGCGGCTGGCGGCCTATCGGTGATCCCCGCCACCCAGAAAGTCATTGTTTCTCCAAAGCCTTTGCGCTCAACTTGTCGAAGAGGGGCTTTGAGAGGACTCGTTGTGACCATTGATGCAGGTTCGGTCACCTGGGCAATCGACTTTGTTGCGGATCATTCCGACGGCGATCTGTTTCCGAAGCTTTTGGAAATGAGGGCCGCGACAAGCCTGAAGGGTGAACTCGTTTCCGCGTTGTCAGGAAAGGATTTGAACCAGCTAGAACCAAGCGCCTCGCGGCGCTTCATTGTCCCAAAGGATGAAATATCGTATCGGCAGGCTACACAACTCGATCCGCAAGATGCGATAATCCTATCGGCCATCGCCCATCAATTTGGAGCCGGGATCGAGCAGAGGCGACTGCCGGAAGACACAGTGTTCAGCTATCGCTTCCAGCCCACTCAGGAACATGGATTATACCAAAGCCAATCTGGCTGGAATGATTTTTGGGCAAAAGCAAAGGAATTAAGCGCGACAAGTAGTGTGGTTCTGTACTGCGACATTGCCGACTTCTACAACCAGATTTACCACCACGTTGTGGAGAATCAGCTAATCGCGTCTGGCTTTCCGAACCAAGCAACGAAATGGGTGATCAAACTACTGGAAAGTACGACCGCAGGCGTCTCGCGAGGTGTCCCGGTTGGCCCGCACGCCATACATCTCTTTGCCGAGGCCTCGCTGATTCCGGTCGATAACAGTTTGAGCGCACAGGGCTTATCATTTCTGCGATACGCTGACGACATCCTTGTTTTCTGTAGTTCACATAGCAGGGCGCGCAAAGCGTTGAACCTTGTTGCGAAAGTGCTCGATCAACAACAGCGTCTCACACTCCAGCGGCACAAGACCCGATTTATGGCCCCGGCGGATTTCGCCACTCTAAGCAACAGCATGGTGGAGGACCGGCCAATCAATCGAAATGAACGGCGGCTTCTAAGTCTTATAAAGAGGTACTCTGGCGGGAATCCATATAAGACGATTTCGTACAATTCGGTCTCGCCCGAAGACTGGTCCAAGCTACGGAAGTCGGATATCGCAGGAATCATATCCGAGTACCTCGACACTGTACCTACCGACTTCATTCGTCTTCGCTGGTTTTATCGTCGGCTCGCCCAGATAGGCCATCCTGGTGCCATCGAAGTATCTATCGAGCGGATTTCTGAACTAACACCGTGTCTCGCAGGAATCTGTAACTACCTTGCATCCGTACAGAGTGTCGAACAAGAGGACTGGGTGGGTATCGGGCGGAACTTGCTTGGCTTGGTAACAGACGATGAATTTCGAGAGAATGAGTATTTTCGCCTTTCCTTGCTGAGCTTGTTTTCGCGCAATCCGACGCTTAATCACATCTCTGATCTGATTGGCCTTTTTCAGCATGCTGACCCATTTATCAGGCGAGAGATCATCCTCGCCGCCAGAAACGGTGGAGGCGTTGACTGGCTTCGCGAACTAAAAGATTCTTTTGCACAAATGGACATCTGGCAACGAAGAGCGTTTATCTATTCCTGCTCTGAGCTGCCCGCAGATGAGAAGAAGTATTTTCTTGGACGTTTTCCGCAAGAAAGAGCTTTCGACAAAGTGCTTGCGAAGTGGGCCAAGTCCTAATCGGTACGTTCCTGGCGTTGTGAGTGGTTGAAGGAACAGCAGGCACATCTTATAGTATGTGCTCCTAGCCAACGATCAATAGTTAGTGGTTTCGAGCATTGGCCAAGAAGATTTCCCGTTCGGGGATAAAAGGTGAACAGGGCATCGCGCACATCCGCAAGGTCGTGGCCGCTATGGAATACCTGATCTACGAGACCGGCGGGGTGGAGGCCGGTATCGACGGCTCTATCGAAATCCGCGACCCGGAAACGGGCGAGGTGGCCAATCAGATCGTCCAATTCCAGAGCAAGGCCACCGGCAACCGCCTGCCCGGAGACTCCGAGGCGGGCTTCCACTGGCCCTGCGACGAGCGCGACATCGACTACTGGACGTTCGGCACCGCGCCCGTGGTGCTGATCGTGGTCGATCTGACCAAAGATCGCGCCTACTGGAAGGACGTGCGGACGTGGTTCGCCGATCCGCAGAACCGCGCCAGCCGCAAGGTGCAGTTCGACAAGACCGCCGACCTGTTCACCGCCGAGGCCGCGCGGGCACTGCGCGAGGTGGCCGCGACCGCGCGCCCCGGCAGCTACTATTCCGCGCCGCGCCGGAGCGAAGAGCTGACGACCAACCTGCTGCGCGTATCTGCTATGGCCACGACGCTGTACTGGGCTCCGACCGACGCGAAGAGCGTTGGTGAATTCTGGCGCAGGTTGAAGGAACGCGACCCCTATCCGCCGAGGGAGGCCATCCTGCGCGGAGGGGCGGTACTCTCGTTCCGCAATCTGGACGCTCCGCCGTGGCGCGAGGTCTGCGACACCGGCGCGATGGAAGAGTTCGACGTTTCGGAGTGGGCGCTGTCAGACGACCCGGACAGGGAACGGGACTTCGTGGACCTGCTGAATCGCGCCATGAAGCAGATGGTCAGCCGCGACATGCTCTACGACCGAGACCACTACGCGATGTACTTCCGCCCGAACCCCGGCAAGCGGGATCGCAAGATCACCTACTTCGCGGAAAAGAAGAACGCCGACCGCTTCGTGGCGAAGCAGTACAAGGGGTTCTGGCGGCACTCGGCGTTCAAGTGGCAATTCATCCGCATCGCGGACGACTGGTTCGTGCAGATTACGCCGACCTATCACTTCACCCGCGACGGCAGGGAGAAGGACGGCTACGGCGGCGAACACCTGTCGAAGATCAAGCGCATGGAATGGAACCCCGACGTGCGCGGGCAATTCGGCATGTGGCGCGCCTACCTGTGCGTCGACGAGCAGGAAGACATGTTCCGGCAACCGTACCCGTATCTGACGTTCGCGCCCGCCGACAAGCTAGTGGCGGACTTCGGCGTTCCCGACGACCTATGGAAGCCCGTGCGCGCCACCCCGGCAGATACGGAGGGGCTGCTGCTGTGATGAAGCTGTCCCACCTGCCGGAACCGGAATTGGAGTTCGGGCAGGCCCACCGCCACATCGACATCCGGTTCGGACTTATGGACTACGGCCCGCTCGACGCGGGACAGACCGGTGCGCCGACCGCCGTGCGGGTCGGCCTTATAGGCGACACGGAGACGGTGGAGGGGACGCAGGGCTGGTTCGCCCGCTGCGCCGCTGGCATCGAGGGCAAGGCCGACACGCGCCTGACCAACCTGTATCCGCCGTTCCCCGGCTGCACGGCTGACGGCCCCTTCCGCGTGGCGTTCACCTGCGACGAGCAGGACACCCGCACCATACCGGCGCGAGCGCTGCACAAGCTGAAGAACAGTAACCCGCTAAACCTTGCGGACCGTTACGCCGACCTGTTCGTCGCGGAGTTGCGAGCATTGGCCGAGGGCAACACTTGGCCGGACGTCGTGCTGATCGGCTTGCCGCTGGACGTGATAGCGGCAGTGAATGTGACCGACGACGACGACGAGGTGGTGGAAAGCGGGGCGGCACCTTCAGGCGTGGACTTTCGCGCGCGTCTCAAGATCGCGGCGATGGACTTCGGCCTGCCAATTCAGATCTTCTGGCCGACGCTGTACGACCCTACGATCAAGATTCCTCGGAAGACGAAAACTGACAGTTTCCGCGAGGTGCAGGAGGACGCCACCCGCGCGTGGAACCTGTTCACGGCGCTGTACTACAAGGCGGGCGGCCTGCCGTGGCGGCTGGCGCGGGACTCCCGGCAGATGCGATCCTGCTTCGTGGGCATCAGCTTCCACGAGTCGCACAGCGGCGAGTATCTGGACACCAGCACCGCTCAGATGTTCGACGAGCGCGGCGAAGGCATGATCCTGCGCGGCGGGCGGGCTGCCAAGCTGTCGGACGACCGGCGGCCCTACATGACCGAGGCCCACGCGCACGACCTGCTGTCTCGCTCGATGCAGCGATACTACGACCAGCACGCGCAGTATCCAGCGCGGGTGGTGCTGCACAAGACATCGCCCTTCCACCCCGAAGAGATGGCGGGCTTCGACGCTGCCGTGGAAGAATGCCGTATCGACAATCTGGACTGCATGGCGGTGGCCCCGTGCGCCTTCCGCCTGTTCCGCGACGGGCAGTTTCCGCCTCTGCGCGGCACACTGCTGCGCTTGGATCGCGACCGCGCCGTGCTCTACAGCCGGGGCGGCGTGGACTTCTTCAAGACCTACACCGGCATGTACATTCCCAAGCCGTTGATGATCCGCTCGCAGGCCCCCTCGCAACCTGTGACACACAACGCCGCCGAGATACTGGCCCTGAGCAAGATGAACTGGAACAACACGCAATTCGATAACCGCGACCCCATCACCATCGCGGCGTCGCGCAAGGTCGGCAAGATTCTCAAGTACGTGGGCGAGGACGACCGGGTGCAGACGCGCTACAGCTTTTTCATGTAGCCGGGTTGCAGCGGCGGAGCATCTGTAACCAAATCGCAACCCCGGCGCGACCGCTCACGTGGCCTCCTTCGCTGCAAGTAGTGGTACATCGTAGCGTTTACGCGATGTTGCGGTTGGAGCGGGTAACGGGAATCGAAGCCGTAACTAAAGCTTTGGAAGCTTGTGTCGTCAGAGAACCGGACACGTGGATTTCGCATTGGGTACATACTCGCGACGTCATCTCGTCAACTTTGGCCAACGGTCTTGTCCCGTGAATGTCTGTTTTGGAGATACGGATTAGAACTCTGGCGCCTGCAGCGAATGTCGGCTTTCCGCCCTCACACCCTGGCAGCTTCAAAACTATTAAGAGCGGCGCGCAGGTTGTCTATGATCTCCTCGGCGAGGATTTCGGGTTCGGGTAAGTTGTCCAGATCCGTCATCGAGGCATCGCGCAGCCAGAAGACATCGAGGCTTGCCTTGTCGCGAGAGAGAACTTCGTCGCGGTCAAAAGATCTCCAACGCCCGTCCGGGTTCTGTTCACTCCAGGTTGCCGCTCTTTCATGCCGGTTGTCCGGGTTATAGCATCGCACGAACTCTTCGAGGTGGGCATATGTCAGCGGGCGTTGCTTCAAGGTGTGATGCACGTTTGTCCGGTAGTCGTAGTACCAGATCTTCGATGTCTGCGGATCTGGGCTGGCGGCGCGGTTGTCGAAGAAGATCACGTTGGCCTTGACGCCTTGCGCATAGAAGATGCCGGTCGGCAGGCGCAGGATGGTGTGTAGATCAGTTGTCTGGATCAGCTGCCGCCGGATCGTCTCGCCAGCGCCACCTTCGAACAGCACGTTGTCCGGAACCACGATGGCGGCGCGGCCCGTGGTTTTCAGCATGGTACGGATGTGTTGGACGAAGTTCAGCTGCTTGTTCGACGTGGTGGCCCAGAAATCCTGACGGTTATAGGTCAGATCATCGGTTTCCTGTTCCCCCTCGGCGTTCGTAAAGCTCATGGAGCTTTTCTTGCCGAAGGGCGGATTGGCGAGGACGTAGTCGACCGTGTCGGACGACGGCGAAATCAGCGCATCGGCCGGGGAAATCAGGTTATCGCCAGTGATGTCGCCGATGCCGTGCAGAAACATGTTCATCAGGCATAGACGCCGCGTTCCAGCCACGATCTCATTTCCGAAGAACGTGCTATGTTTCAGGAAGTTCTTCTCGTCTCGGTCGAGAGCGTGGTGTGCGGGATCGGTCAGGAACTCCTGCGCGGCCAGGAAGAAGCCACCCGTGCCGCAGGCCGGGTCGGCGATCGTCTTGCCAGGTTCGGGTCGGACGCATTCGACCATTGTGCGGATCAGGGGGCGGGGAGTGAAGTACTGGCCCGCGCCGGATTTCTTGTCGGCCGCGTCCGCCTCCAAGATTTCCTCATACATGTCGCCCTTGAGGTCCGCGCCGAGGGTGACCCAGGTCACGCCGTCTACCATGTCGATCAGGCGGAACAGCTTGGCCGGGTCGGTGATCTTGTTCTGGGACTTAGTGAAGATCTGCCCCAGCATCCCGGGCAACAAGCCAAGCTCGCGCAGCAGGCGGACGTAATGCGCCTCCAGCTCAGCGCCGCGCCGGGCGGTCAGGGTGGGCCAGGCGAAGTTCTCTGGCACGCCGACGTCACGGTTATAGGGCGGCTTGCTGTACTCATCGGCCATCTTGAGGAAGATGAGGTAGGTTAGCTGTTCCAGGTAGTCGCCCGCGCCAACACCGTCATCGCGCAGGGTGTTGCGAAAGGACATGACGCGGCTGACGATGGCTGAGGTGTTCATGAGGCTTCTTCTTCTGCTGGCGGTCCATCCCAGACGTGTGCGGTCTCGGAATCAAAGAAGGTATAGTTGACGTCGTCCCCTCCGAGCTTCTTATATCTGGCCAGTTCCGCATCCAGGGACGCGACTTTGTCGTTACTCGGTTGGAAAACGCCGAAATAGACGTGTTTGGCTTTGGAGCCGAATATCGCGTGATAGACATGCGCGTCGTTAGAATCTGCGCTGTGTCCGAATACGAAGACGGAGCCGGTGGTCTCCTGCAGTGTACGATAGCAATGGCGGAGATACTCGACGGAGTTGATCTTCCGCAGCTTAGACTTCGAAGATCCTTCGGCGACGTAGAGCGGCAGGCGTCCTTTATCGGCGATTTCATGCGTAATATTAGCAATAACGCCATCACCATAGTTCAAAGCCTTGTAGACCTCGCCGATCTCATCTTGGAAAAGATGAAGTCCTCCGTGCAGGTTGAAGGTTCGGCAATAGGCTCCTTCTTTGAATGGCCCTTTGAACCGACCGTCTTCGACGTAGCTACCTAGGCCAAACCCATCGGTAAGAAGACTTTTTTCAAGGTTCACCCAATAGAGCAACAGATCGTAGTTCAGGGTGAAGACTTGGCCTTTCGAAAAATGCTTGAGGAAGGCGGCTGCGCTCTCGTATTGAAAATCGAGGTCTTCTCGATGTGCCGGGTGTGTCGCGTTGACCGCAGCGACCAGGGCTTCTCGGACAATCTGGGCGTCCCCAACCAGCTGGTCTGCATGGTCGGCATTGCCATACGCCCGTTCTACCACGGAGGCGTCTTCGAGAGCGCGGATGACAGCCTCGAAATCGACCGTGCCAAGCTGGTCGAATAATGCCTTGATCGGGCTATCATCTTTCAACTGGGTCTCTGCCAGAAGGTTAGTGTAGTTGAAGTATTGCGCCGAGAAGCCGTTGCCGATCAGGAGCGCCTTGTCGTCGCCCTCTGTCGCCTTAATGGCATCTTGAAAACTGACGACGTCAGGCATTGGTGGTCTTTCGTTTCTTAGCCTTTGGCGCGGCGGCGCGGGCGGCTTGGATGCGGGCGAGGAGGGTGGAGGCGGGTTCGTCGTTTGGGTCCTGGGGGACGAGTTTGCCGGAGAAGGCTTTTTTCAGGATGGATTGGCGTAGGGCGTCCGCGCGGGTGAGGGCGGCGTCGATCTCGGCCTCCATGGCGTCGGCGGCGGAGAGCTTTTCGTCGAGGATGCGGACGATTTCAGTTTGTTCGGCGGGGGAGCAGATTGGAAAGTGCAGCTCTTTCAACTGAGTGGTGTTGATCCTCGGCCTGCCAATTCCATGAACGAGGTCTTCGACCTGCCTAAAAACTTGAAGGCTTTGCAAGTAGTAAGCACTATACTCGATGCTGATTTCGTGGCCTGCAATGACGACCGCAAAACAGTCAGCCTTGTTTATGGCCAGAGGAATGCTGCTTGGAACGACACAGGAACGAACGGCTTCTGTGACGAAGGACGATACGACGATTGTTCCCGGGTAGACCGAATGCTTCTTGATTGTCTGATACTTGTCTTCAGAAACAAATGATCGCTTTCCTTCGAGGAATTCGCCGTGCCCGATGTTTTCTAGGCGAATTACGCGTACCCCTGAATCCGTATAATCGCTTGTCTTGAGATTCGAGCCGAATGGGCCATCCGAGACTGTGACGTTCAGGTTGCCAAGTCTGCTAGATCCCCATCCATCGGGAAAAGTCGGGCAAACCTCATCGGAAATGTGCTGGGGTTTCACGTCCGCCAACCGCTTCGGCTTCGCGGGCTTCTTCTCTTGCTCTCCGTTCGCGCGCCAGTCGGTGAGGGCGGTTTGCCAGGCGTCGAGGGCGGCCTTGTAGCGGGTGTCGCGTTCGGACTGGATGCGGGCGAGGAGGGTTTCGGGGGGCTCCAGCTTGTCTGTATTCCGCGCGCGCCAATCGGCGGTGAGGCGGCCCTCGAAGGCGGACTTCAGCAGGGATTTGCGATACAGCCCCAGCTTGACCCGCGCCGTCCTGAGGCTCTCGACGCCTGCGTCGATCTCCTCATACAGCGCCTCAATCTTCTCCACGATGCGGCGTTGTTCGTTGGTCGGACAAAGTGGCAATTCGATTGAGCCTAGCGTCTTTGCATTGACATTGCCCTGAAGCCCGCCTTTCTTAAGGCCGATTTGCTCCCAATAGCTCAAAGACTGGAAAAACCAGTAAAGATAGGTTGGCTCGATACCTGCGGCGGGGGAAACCTTTATAAGATATGATGCGAAGACAGCAGGTTCTGGAGTGTCTCGGATCAGGAAGCTCTTACCGACGGTGCCGCCAGTCCGTGCGAAAACCAGATCACCAGCAGATAAGAGAAACTGTTCGAGCTTGTCGTCTCCAATTTCGCAGCGCGGCACACCAGACCAGATCACGCGTCCATCTTGAATGTCTGTAATCCGTAAGAACTTCGGTCCGTCGGCCTCGGCATTAGAGCTTGCCGTGTATCCATAACGTAAAGGTTCTGAGAGCGCCGCAACTGATGTGGCGCACCAATCAGAGGGCAACTTCCTCATGCCGAAAGCGCCTCATTCATCTCAGCCATCACCGCATCCATCTCACCGCCGAACAGCGCATACATCTGCCCCATGCCGCCGTGGGTGTCGAAGGGTGCAAGCTCCAGGTCGTCGCGCTCGATGGTGAAGCTGGCGGTCAGGTGGTCGCGGATCATGCGCAGCCAGTCCATCTGCGCGTCAGAGAATTTCTCACCCTTGCCCGCATGGCGCTTCAGCACCCAATCCTGAAAGCTGCGCCGCACCCGGTCGGAATGGCGGGTCAAGGTCTGATCCAGCCCCGTCACCCGCCGGATCAGCGCCACCAGCGCGGTCAGATCGCTGGCCGGGTCGTCGCCCTTGTAATCGTCCAGATGCGCATAGGCGCGCCAGACGGTCAGCGGCGCGAGGTGGGGTTGGTCCTGCCTCAAGCGGGTCAGCACGTCCTTAAGCATGGACAGCGTCACCTCGGACCGCCGGGCAGGGGTGTTGAAATAGATGGTCAGCGCCTCGATCTCATCGCGGTTCTCGGTCAGGTAGGTCTCGAAGTCCTGCTGGATGGTCTTTGCATTCTCATCCGCGTCGCCCGCCCATTCCGCGCGCAGGAGAGTGTCCATGTTGTCATGGTCGATGGTCTGTTCCGTGTCGCGGCGGATCGTCTCCAGCGTGGTGATGAGCGGGCCGGTGAAGACATTGGCCGCTTGCCGCACCCGTTCGTCCCGCGCGGCGTTCATTGCGGCATCGTCCGGCTCCGCATGGCCTGCGGCCTTGGCATCGGCCTCCACCTTGTCAGGGTCGATGGCGTCGAACAGATCGCGCACGATAGCCGTTAGGGATTTGCCTGCGGCCTCTGTGATCTGCGCTTGCTCCTCCGCTCCTAGCTTGTGATCCAGCCGCGCCAGCCGGGCGGCCAGCGAGCTGACCGTCTCCTCCGACCGGTCGCCCATCATCAGCCCCATGGCGAGGTCCTTGAACGGGATCGACGGTTTGGTGTCGAGCGGTTGGCTGGCGGTCTTGAGCGATTTGGTGACGCCCACGGCATCGACGATCACGTAGTGTGTCTTGGCCTCAGCGGAGGGGGAGACCTTTCGCAGGTCATCGGGTTTCACGACCCGGGTGCCGCGCCCCTTCATCTGTTCGAAGTAGTTCTTGGATTTCACGTCCCGCATGAAGATCAGGCATTCCAGCGGCTTCACGTCCGTCCCGGTGGCTATCATGTCCACCGTGACGGCGATACGCGGGTCGTAGTTGTTTCGGAAGGCCGCGAGCGAGGACTTGGGGTTCTTCGCCCCGCCGGTTATCTTGCGGCAGAAGTCGTTGCCCTGGCCGAACTCCTGCCGGACGGTCTGGATGATGTCGTCCGCGTGGCTGTCGGTCTTGGCGAAGATCAGCGTCTTGGGCACCTCTTTGCGGCCCGGGAAGATGTCGGGCCAGTTTTTCTTGTAGGTGCGGATGACCGTGCGGATCTGGTCGGGGTTCACGACAGATCGGTCAAGCTGGGTGGCGGCGTAGGCCTGTTCATCCTCCTGGCTTTCCCAGCGTTTGGCCCGGGTGTCTCGCTCGCGTTTTTCGATCAGCTGCTTGGCCTTGAGGGTCTCACCGGCTTTGGTGATCTGCGTTTCGATCAGGTAGATCTCGTTGCCGACGTTAACCTTGTCCGCCACGGCCTTCTCGTGGGTGTATTCGCTGACGACGTTCTTTTGGAAGAAACCGAAGGTGCGATTGTCCGGGGTCGCGGTGAGGCCGATCTGGAAGGCATCGAAGTAGTCCAGGACCTGCCGCCAGAGCCCGTAGATGGAGCGGTGACATTCGTCGATGACGATGACGTCGAAGTACTCGGGTGGGAGCTTCGGGTTGTAAACGACTGGCAGGGGCTTTTTGCGGTAGTTGGGCGTCGCCGCGCCGCCTTCATCCTCTGCGCCCTCGGCCAGTTCCTCGCCCTTGAGCGTCGCATACATCCGTTGGATTGTTGAGATCACAACCTGGCTGTCGCCTGCGATGGAAGGGCTTGTCAGGCGCTGGACATTGTAGAGCTCGGTGAACTTCCGGTTGTCGTCGTTGGGCAAGAACGACATGAATTCCTGCTCAGCCTGCTCGCCCAGGTTTTTGGTATCGACCAGGAACAGGATGCGCTTGGCGCCTGCGTGTTTCAGAAGGCGGTAGACCTGGGTGATCGCGGTGAAGGTCTTGCCCGATCCAGTTGCCATCTGGACGAGAGCGCGGGGCTGGTTTGCCTTAAGTGAGGCCTGAAGGTTGGTGATCGCTGTGATCTGACAGGCCCGCAGACCGTCGGTCTTCAACTCTGGCAGGGCTGTGATCCCGGTGCGGAGAGATGCCGGGTTGGCGAGCCATGCTTTCAGAGTTTCAGGGCGATGGAAGGTGAAGACCTCCCGGGAGCGAGGGGCAGGATCTAGCCCGCTTGTGAAGCGCGTGATCTCTCCAGTTGCCTCGTAGAGAAACGGCAAGGGCGCACTGTTCTGGATCCATTTCAGCTTGGCGTTGGCGTACCCCTCAGACTGTTCTTCCACGGATGTTAGGCGCACACCCAGGTCGTCTTGCTTCGCCTCGACTACACCTGCGGCCTGGCGATCGACGAACAAGACGTAGTCCGCCGGACCGACGTCCGTCTGGTACTCCCGGACAGCCACACCGAGGCCTGCGGAGAAGTCGATCGCGCCCTTGTCCTGGACTTGCCAGCCCGCCGCGCGCAGGCGTTCATCGATGCGGTCTCGGGCAATCTGTTCTGGATCTTGGTTGAGGTCGTGGCTCAAGGAAAACTCACTAAGGTATTGCTTTTCCCCATCATGTCGCCTGCGCCTCAGGAGTGCAATCGGAAGTCGTTTAACAATACGCATCAGCAAGCGGGCCGATGAGGTTTAGGTGATCGTTTAACAAGTTCTCTCAGTCAGTCCTGATCTTAGAACCTAAAGCGTGGCGTCATTTTCTCATTTCGCCCGTGAAATTTATTTTCCGAAATTGAGAGGCAGCTCTTTCTCTAAGCAATTAATTTCGCAATGGGATTGTATAGCTCGGTTGATTTTAACCTGAAAAACAAGGCGACTGGGCATCCTCCCTAGCGCCAGTCGAAATTGCAGAGGCACGCATCGTTTTCACTCAGCTGAACCAAACCGGTAGAACAAAGTCCTACCAACGAGGTTCGAGCCATGTCCGAGAAGATCATATCCTATTCCGTTCGCCAGCCGCAGGAAGTTGCGGATCAGATAGATGCTATCGCCCGCAAGAACGGTTTCGGAACACGGGCAAAGTTCATGACATATGCCGCGCTCCACCACGACGGCGAAACAGACGATGTGATCGCGGCTGAACTGGCCCGGATCAGCTTCGCGCTGCATCAGCTCAACCGTGCAGAGACCGGTCGCGTCCACCTGCTGAAGCGGCGAGATATCCTTGCGATTGGTCGGGAAGCCCGAGCGGCTCTAAGATCTGTCATTGATCGGAATGCTTAATGAGAAGGTACACGACGTTTCATAATAAGGTATCCTCGATCTATGGTTACCTCGCAAAAGATGGTCAGATTTTATACGGCTCATTGCCAGTCCTGACTTGGCGACAGGCTCGCGGACTGCTGAGGCCATTCGAGCGTCCGGACGGCAATGGCGTCGTTCACATGACGCTCTCGATGCCGGCGGGTGCCGAACTGAGCCACTCAACTTGGGCGGATGTCGCGCGCTTTGTCCTGACGCGCAGTGGGCTCCCACCCGAAATGGTTCCCTGGACCTTGTGGGGTGGTGAAGACACCCGCTGTGACCACGTTCATATCGTATCTGCCCGTCAGACGTTTAGCGGTCGACCCCTCGAGATCGCCACGTCGGTTCGCTCGACGGACGCGCTCGAAAGGGACCTATGCCAGCGACTTGGGCTGCCCGAGCCACAATGGAGGCCAGATCCGAAACGGGTCCTATCGGCACACGTTACCAAGCGGTCTCAGCGGCATGCGGGTCAGGCGGCATGGCTGGCCTCAGATCTAAACGCCGTGATGAACACCGCGCGTCCCGCCACTATGATAGATCTGAACATGGCACTGAAGGCTCGGAGATCGCCGTGGCGGATTGAGCCGTCTCCTGATCGTCCAGGCTTTCTGGTTCCGTCCAACATCTTGACCGGACGGGGCGTGAACCCTCGAGACGCGGGTCACGCATTCGCATCGACCATGATTTTGCGGCGGCTCGTCCTGGCGGCCCGCCTGCGATTGGCGGGTATAGCGCTCCTGTTTCGGCGTGCCGCCGACCTCTTTCGACAAAATCCAAACCTCATGAACCTCGATAAAGGACCTGACCTTGACCGAAATGCTCGACAACCACACTCTCACTCATCGCAAACTCGACCTGACGCGGCAGGACGTGCGGACGCTTCACCCGCTCCTGCAGCTCCTCGATCCCGAGCAGACGGACGTCACAATGGAGTTCGCCGAGCGCCTGATCGGTTTGTTGATCCGCAACGAGGAGGCGATGGAACAGCAGACAAAAGCCTTTCAAGAGCTGACCCTAGAGATGTCCCAGCTCCGTCGCGAGATGGAGCAGATGAAGCAATCGATCGCCTTCCTTTTGGGCGACCCCGAACGCGATACGACTGGGTGATGCGGTTACATGCCGTGGCTCGTAGTTGTGGAGTCCGTGTGCGTCACCGCCACGTCCATCGGGGAACCGCCCTCATGGTATCGGTTTCAGACGGCGAAAGACTGATTATTGACATGACTGAAGCGTGTCTCATCGAGGACGGTGCCAACCGGTCACGGCCCCTGTCCGAACTGATCGAGGTATTTTGTTCGTCCACGGGATGTGCTCGGCAAGGTGTTCATCTCGAGGGCGATGATCATAGTCCGCGAGTTCCAGGGGACCTATGACTAGAAAATCCGCGGGAGTAGATTAATGGCTTCCACCTTCAGCTGCATCGGAGACTCATCGCGGTAGACATCCCTGTTCGTATTTTCCTTTTCGTCATCAACGTGGCCTACCAAATCAAGTCGCACCGGTGCCTTCAGGTGCTTGTCGAAAAGGAACGCGTTGTTCACGTAATGGCGCAACGAGTGCATGACCAAGCCCCGTGGATTTCCATCCAATGTCTTCTCGAGGCTGTTCCGCCACATATCATCAATCGACTCGCCAAATTTTTCGACCATCATGGCTGGATCAGGAGCGAGCGCTCTTTTCGAATCTTTTCGCGGCTTGGGTACGACATCAGGAAAGAGAAGAGGACTCCGCCCCCGCTTTTGCTTCTCCGAAAACTCGAGAAACCCAAGTTCGATGAGGTGTGGATGCACTGGAACCACCCTGGTCTTCTTTTTCGTGGGATCAGTTTCGCCGGGCTCTTCACCCTTGATGCCGCGGTATTCGTTTGCCTGAATAACAATGCAATCGTGCCCGTCTCGCTTTTGGATATCTGAGGCGAGGAGACCGGCGATTTCGGCGCGCCGCGCGCCAGTGTATGCTAAGACCAAGGGAATCCAGTATCGACAGTCCTTCGTGATGACATCGCCAGGAAAATGCCGACGGCCTTTGCTTTTAGCACCTTGCCACAGAGTGTGATCGAAAACCTTCTGAAGCTCCGGGAACCTGAACGCGGGGCGACGATTGTGCTTTTTGCCCGCGCCTTTCAGCTTGGGCTTGATTTTCTTGATGCTCAGGTTTTGATCGACCTGATGGCCTTCGGACTCAGCTCTTTCCAAAAGCAGTTCGATCGTCTTGGTGTGCCTTTTGCGTGTCGTTCCGCTCAGTGCCTTGGTTGGCTTCGACGAATGTCTGGCTTCGTATCTGATCTCCTCGAAAGTTTTCTTGGCATCATGTTCGGACCGCAAGAAGTTAGACGGGAACTCGGCAAGAGCGTCGCGGAAACTGGACAGGTGGTGCTGACGAATTTGGTCAACGCGCTGAAGGCCAGTAACCAAGCAAAACAATCGAACACCAGTCACTCGCTGGTCGATAGTCTGGTTGGTAAAGCCGTCTACAAGAGCCATACGCCAGAAAACGCTGGAAATATCAGCCCCGTCCGGTCTGGGCGCACCCTCCTTGGCGATGTGTTCGGCTTGGGTCAGCTGTACCCGGAGTTTTTCGACGGTGATGGGACCCTCAATCTCTGCAACGCCTTCGGTTAAGGGTGGGCTAGGCTGAAACGCCGATGCGGTTTCCTCATCTTCCGTGCCGGGAACCGCAAGGGTGTCGAGGGGCGGAGGCGATGCGTTTTGTACCGGTGGATGAGTGACAACCATCGGATGCGGTTCAGGATGCCGCGTTTCCACCGGGTGAAAGAGTCCCTGTGAAGAAGTTAGCTCTTTTGCGCGGTCTTCGAAAACCTTTGCCCGGATACTCTGACCTTCGTGTTCCGCGCCGAGGGCTGCAAGTCGTGCATGTAGATGGGCTTCGATAACCTGGTATTCGTGCTCGGAAGATCTCGGTTTCAATCTCGTGAGAGCCTCGAACTCTCCTAGGATGGCCTTGCGCGACCCGGAATCCCGAAGGACGGCAACCTCCCTTGCGTAGAGGTCGACCGCGGCCTTCACTTCGTGGGAAGACCAGGTCGCATCAAGATGCGACGGTGGAAGGGCATCGCCAAGACCGTCGGTCAGTAGGCTGGTCAAAACGACACGTTGGATTGGAACGGCCATAGCCAGGGTGGCTTTCCGCTCCGACATCCGTTCCATCCGGGATTGCCGACGCAAGGTATCCAAAGCCTGCTTCAGTCGCGCATCAAAGTAATGCGCGATCAGCTCTTCGGGGAGCGGGTCGATGACGAAAAGAAAGGCGTCCAGCATGGCTTCGAACTCTGTAATCAGCGTTCGGGACCACGTATGCGCCGTTTTTTCATCTGTCGTCCCCAGGGCGATACGCACAGGACGGATAGATGTGGATAACCCCGGAACGCGCCGCCGAAAATGATAGTGGCGGCCCTGACGATAGAGGTAGGTTTGGGATCGCATGATGCCCTCCGGAAGAGGGACACCGATGGCCTGACCTGTTCACTCGAAGTGCGCGCGTTGTGACATCTGTGTGTCAGCAGAGCGCAGAAACCTCAAAAGGCGTTCGGAGCTAAATCCGAAAATCACGCGTTTTCAGTAGCTTGATGGGAAATTGGCTCCGGCGGTAGGGATCGAACCTACGACCAATTGATTAACAGTCAACTGCTCTACCGCTGAGCTACGCCGGAATACCGAGGGCGGAACTAGCCAAGGCGGGCCGGGCGCGCAAGGGGGCGGGGCGGTTTTTTCAGGTTCGCCGCCAGATCGCCTCGGGCAGCGGGGCGGGCGTCGCCTTGACATGGTTCCGTTCGGCCAGATGGATCAGGTGGGCCAGCACGTTGCGTGCTGCGGCCGCGTGCAGCGTCGGGGGCGTGTCTGCGTAGATCCGGGCGACGAGGTCGGGGATACGGACGGGTCCATCCATCGCGTCGAGGATCGCCGCCTCGCGCCCCTGACGGTGTGCGCGCAGGGCCCGGCATCGTGCCGCAGGGGTGTCGATCGGGGCACCGTGTCCGGAGTGAAAACGACGGGCGTCCAGTGCTTCCAGCCGATCGAGCGAAGCCATGAACTGCCCCAGATCGCCATCGGGTGGCGAAATCATCGTGCTGGCCCATCCCATCACCGTATCGCCGGTAAAGACGACCCGCGCCTCGCACCATTCGAAGCTCAGATGATTGCCCATGTGACCTGGCGTCCAATGGGCCCGCAGGCTCCATCCGTCGCCGTCCACCTGCTCGCCGTCCCGAAGGCGGACCTCCGGGTCGAAATCCGCGTCGACGCCTTCGCCCCCCGCCAGACCGGACAGCCGCGCCATGATCGCCGACCGGCCGGCCGCGGAGGGGCCGAATCCCATGACCGGGGCGCGCAGCCGCTCCGTCAGCGGGCGCGCGCCGGGCGAGTGATCCAGATGCGAATGGGTCACGAAGATGCCCACGACCGGGCGGCCCCCGACGGCCGCGACGATCCGGTCTAGATGGTCCGCGATGGCCGGGCCGGGGTCGATGATCGCGACGTCGTCATGGCCCAGGACGTAGCTGTTCGTGCCATCGGCCGTCATCGGCGACGGATTGGGCGCGCGCAGGCGCATCAGCCCGCTTTCGCCCGTTTCGTGGCCGGGATACCCTTGTGCCATGGATGCCTCCCCCACCGCCCTGCGCGATCGGCCGCCCCGCGGTGCGTCGCCCCGCTGGCTGCCGCGCAGTTTCTATGCGCGCGCGGCGCTGATCCTGATCGTGCCGGTCGTCACGATCCAGCTGGCCGTCGCGGTCATGTTCCTGCAACGACACTACGAGGATGTCACGGTCCAGATGACGTCGAACATGGCGCGCGAGATCGCATTGGCGCGCGAACACCCTGATCTGGCTGATGCGCTCGATATCGACCTGGGCGCGCCGCCCGCCGCCAGTCGCATCCGTTTCTGGGACCTGTCGGCCCGCGCCATGCGCGAGCAGCTGCGCGAGGATTTCCCCGACCTGGTGGCGGTGGACACGGTTTCGGTGCGCAAGCGCGTGGCGCTGGGGTTCGAGGACGGGACCGGGATGCGGTTCGACCGGCACAACGTGTCGGCGGCCAATCCGCATCAGTTGCTGGTGCTGATGGTGGCGACGGCGATCCTGATGACGGCGGTGTCGTTTCTGTTCATGCGCGGCCAGATCCGGCCGATCCGGCGCCTGGCCCGCGCGGCCGAGGCGTTCGGGCGCGGGCAGCACGCCGACTATCGCCCGACCGGCGCGACCGAAGTGCGCGCGGCGGGCACGGCCTTTCTGGACATGCGCGCCCGGATCGAGCGTCATATCGAACAGCGCACCCTCCTCCTCTCGGGCGTGAGCCACGACCTGAGGACGCCGCTGACGCGCATGAAGCTGGAACTCTCGATGATGGACGTGCCGCAATCGGCCGAACTGGCCGGCGACGTCGAGGCGATGGAGCGGATCATCGACACCTTCCTAGAATTTGCACGTGAAAGCGCCACCGACGAACGCGCGCGCGTGGCCTTGAAACCGCTGCTGCGCGATGCAGCCGAGATGGCGATGCCGAACCGACCGGTCGAGTTGACGGGCCCCGAACTGGACGCGGACATTTACCCCGAGGGGATGCGCCGCGCGGTCGCGAACCTCGTCAAGAATGCCGGCCGCTACGGCGACCGCGTCCGGGTGTCGTTGCAATCCGGGGCGGGCGCGATCGTCGTGGCGGTAGAAGATGACGGCCCCGGAATCCCGGAGAACGCGTATGAGGCCGCGATGCGTCCGTTCTCGCGCCTGGACGATGCGCGGTCGAACACGGCGGGCAATGTGGGTCTGGGGCTGAGCATCGTGCGCGACGTGGCCCGCGCGCATGGCGGGGCGCTGCGTCTGGGGCGCTCGGACCTGGGCGGGCTGAAGGCCGAGATCGTCGTGCCGCGCTGAGACGAGGGGCAGGGGGTCTTGGTAGGCCCGGCAGGACTTGAACCCGCAACCAAGGCGTTATGAGCGCCCTGCTCTAACCAATTGAGCTACAGGCCCCCGTGGTCTAGGCGATACCAGACCGCGCGCCGCGGTCAAGCCGACTGGAGACCGGAATGACCACGATCACCCCGAAGACCGCCCGTACGCCCTTTCTCGGGCACTATCTGCTGGTCCTGATATTGGCGATGGTTGGTTTGATGGCGCTCGACGTGGCGATGGGCAGCTTGCTTGCCTTTGACCTGCCGCCCGGTGCGGTGGCGATCATACCGCCGATGCTCGCCGCCTTGCTCACCGGCAACCGCTGGGCAAACAAGATCGGTGTCGCGCCAGAGGCGCGCGCGGCCTGGCGTCTGGCCCTTGTCGGCGGCGCGCTCTACGGGGCGATCCAGCTTGGGATCGGGTTCTTCGGCCTCGCCACCTACAGCGCTGCCGTGGGCGAACCCGCAGGGATGCAAGCAATGGTGATCATCCTGGCCTTCTCGCTGGTGCTGGCGATCGTGGCAGGCCTCGTGAACCGCTGGTTCATAGGCATGGGCGCGAGGGGTGCACTCAAGGGGCGTTGATGCCGTATCGCCGCCCTGATAGCCCGCGCGCAAGCAGCAAGGGGACCGCCATGACCGACACGAAGCCCGGCCTGACCTATGCCGATGCGGGCGTGGACATCGATGCCGGAAACGCGCTGGTCGACCGGATCAAGCCGGCGGCCCGTGGCACCGAACGGCCCGGCACGATGGCGGGTCTGGGCGGGTTCGGCGCGCTGTTCGACCTGAAGGCCGCGGGCTACGACGATCCGATCCTCGTGGCCGCGACGGACGGGGTCGGGACCAAGCTGCGGCTGGCGATCGACACGGGGCAGCTTTCGACCGCGGGCGTCGATCTGGTCGCGATGTGCGTCAACGACCTCATCTGCCAGGGGGCGGAACCGCTGTTCTTCCTGGACTATTTCGCCACGGCCAAACTGGTCACAGACGAGGCCGCGCAGGTGATCGAGGGCATCGCGTCAGGCTGCGCCGCGTCGGGTTGTGCCCTGATCGGTGGCGAGACGGCCGAAATGCCGGGCATGTATCACGCGGGCGATTTCGACCTGGCGGGCTTCGCGGTCGGTGCGATGGAACGCGGCGGCGCCTTGCCCCGCGACGTGGCCGAAGGCGACGTGTTGCTTGGCCTCGGCTCGGATGGCGTCCATTCCAACGGCTTCAGCCTCGTGCGCCGCGTGGCCGAGCGCGCGGGGCTCGACTGGGCGGATCCCGCACCCTTTGCCGACATGGCTCTGGGCCGGGCCCTGCTGACGCCCACGCGCCTTTACGTGCTGCCGGTCCTGGAGGCGATCCGCGCGGGCGGTGTGCATGCGTTGGCCCACATCACCGGCGGCGGCCTGACCGAGAACCTGCCCCGCGTGCTGCCGGAGGATCTGGGCGCCGTGATCGACCTGCGCGCCTGGCAGCCACCTGCGGTGTTCGGCTGGCTGGCCCATGCGGGCGGGGTCGCACCGGATGAGATGCTGAAGACCTTCAACTGCGGCATCGGCATGGTCGTGATCTGCGCGCCGGACCGGGCCGATGCGCTGCAGGAGCTTTTGGCGGGGCAGGGCGAACGCGTCGCGCGTATCGGCACGGTCGCAGCCGGGGCCGGCCTGCGCTACGAAGGCGACCCCGCCTGGTGAGCGAGCGGCCCAAACGCGTCGCGGTCCTGATCTCGGGCGGCGGGTCGAACATGGTGCGGCTGGTCGAAAGCATGGCGGGCGACCATCCGGCCCGGCCCTGCCTGGTGCTCTCCAACGTCCCGGGTGCGGGCGGGTTGGCCCGGGCCGTGGAACGCGGCGTGGCCACCGCCGTGGTCGACCACCGGGCCCATCCTGACCGGACCGCGTTCGAGGCGGCGTTGCAGGAGGTACTGGACGGGGTGGCGCCCGATATCGTCGCGCTGGCGGGCTTCATGCGGATCTTGACGCCCCCGTTCGTGCGCCGCTGGCAGGGCCGGATGCTGAACATCCATCCCTCGCTTCTGCCGAAGTATCGCGGGCTGGACACCCACGCCCGCGCCATCGCGGCCGGCGATGCCGAGGCCGGGTGCACCGTGCATGAGGTCACGCCCGAGCTGGATGACGGCCCCGTCCTCGGGCGCGCGCGCGTCCCGGTCCGGGCGGACGACACCGCCGAGACGCTCGCCGCGCGCGTGCTTGCGCAGGAGCATCGTCTCTACCCCGCGGTGCTGCGGCGCTTTGCGGCGGGCGACCGACGGCTGGTCGATCTTCCCCCGCCTGCCGGAATCGCCTAGAGGGGGGCGGATTCCGTCCGAAAGGCCAAGACAATTCCTGCATCCAAGATCACGACCCTGACCACGACCGAAGCATTGGCCGCGTTCTGCGCCGATGCCGCACGGGCACCCTATGTCACCGTCGACACCGAATTCCTGCGCGAGCGGACCTATTATTCCAAGCTGTGCCTCGTCCAACTGGCCTATCCCGGCAATGGCGAGGACGATGCCGTCCTGGTCGACCCGCTGGCCCAAGGGATCGACCTCGGGCCGCTCTACGAGCTGTTCCGCGACCCGGGCGTCGTGAAGGTCTTTCACGCCGCCCGGCAGGATCTGGAGATCTTCGCGATCGAGGGCAACACGATCCCCCAGCCGCTGTTCGACACCCAGGTCGCGGCGATGGTCTGCGGCTTCGGCGAGCAGGTCGGATACGAGACGTTGGCCCGCAAGGTCGCGCGGGCCCAGATCGACAAGTCGAGCCGTTTCACCGACTGGTCGCGCCGGCCGCTGTCGGACGCGCAGAAGACCTATGCGCTGGCCGACGTGACGCATCTTCGGGTGATCTACGAATTTCTCGCCGCCGAGTTGGAGAAGACCGGTCGCACCGCCTGGGTCGAAGAGGAGATGGACGTCCTGCGCGACCCCGCGACCTATCGGGTGGAGCCGCGCGAGGCCTACAAGCGCCTCAAGACGCGCAATCCGAACGCCCGCTATCTGGCCATCGCGCGCGAATTGGCCGCCTTCCGCGAGGAATACGCGCAGTCGAACGACGTGCCCCGCAACCGCGTCTACAAGGACGACGCGCTGCTGGAGATCGCGGCGCTGAAACCCAATGACGCGGGCGAGTTGGGAAAGGCCCGCCTGTTGCTGCGCGAGGCGCGCAAGGGTCCGATCGCCGATGGTATTCTGGCGGCGGTCTCGCGCGGTCTGGCAGTCGAGAAGGACGACCTGCCCGAGGTTCCGCGCCAGAAATCCCGCGACCAGATCAACGGTGCGCTGGCGGACCTTTTGCGCGTGCTGCTGAAGGCCAAGACGGAGCAGGCCGGCGTGGCCTCCAAGCTGGTCGCGACCACGTCCGATCTGGACGACATCGCCGCGGGCGCGCGCGATGGCGATTGGGCCCGCGGCTGGCGGGGCGAGGTGTTCGGCGACGATGCCCTGCGCCTTTGCGAAGGGCGCATCGCCCTTGCCTGCAAGGGACAGAACGTGCGGATCGTGCCGCTTTAGCGGCTCACGTAGGCGCCGTGCACCCAGCCGATCGCGCCGGTGGCATGGCGCACCCGGATCCAGTCGCCCTGCCGTCCCAGCGGGACGAGCCGGTCGCCCGCGTAGATCCGACGCAGGATCGGATGCCCCGTTCCCGCGCCCGCCCGCAGGTTCAGATGCCCACCTCCCGGCAGCGCCACGAACAGCGGATCGCCCGTGGCCCGCGGTGCGCGTTCCAGGTAATCCGACGACACCCAGCCGCGATTGCCGGAGGGGCCCCTGACACGCGCCCAGCGGCCCATCGTCTCTTCGACCTCGACCCGGTCGCCGGGGGACAGGCGCCGCAACACGTCGTGGCGGGTTCCGGGCCCGTCGCGCAGGTTCAGATACCCTGTCTCCGTCTCGCGGACATAGAGCGATTGCGCGGTCGCAGAGATCGGCAGGAACAGCAGCAGGGCCAGCAGGATCGTTCGTCGCATCTCTTCTCCGTCCAGGATGTCGTGTCAGCGGAACAGGGTGACCGCACCGGGCGACCAGGCCAACCGCGCCCGCGTGCCCAGGTCGAGGACCGGGCGCCCGAACACGTTGCGCATGGAAATCCGGACCGGCTTGTCACAACCGTCCAGCACCATGTCGTAATAGGTCATGTCGCCGTAATAGACCACCTCGGCGACGGTTCCCTCGGCGACCCGGTCGGGGGCGTCCTGGCCGGGAAACAGCAGCGTCGCCGTCTCGGGGCGGAAGCCGGCGACCGGCTTGCCATCGGTCGCGGCCGTCGATTGCATCTCCGCCAGCGGCATCCGGCCCAGACCCGAGACATCCACGTCGTCCCCGTCCAGGAAGGCCGGCAGAAAGTTCATGACGCCGATGAATTCGGCCACCCGGCGGCTTTCGGGACGGCGGTAGAGCGCCTCCGCCTCGGCCAGTTGCGCGATCTCGCCCTCGAACATGACGGCGATGCGGTCCGACATGACCAGCGCCTCCTCCTGATCGTGGGTGACAAGGATGAAGGTGATGCCGACCTGCCGTTGCAGGCGGATCAACTCCACCTGCATCTGTTCGCGCATCTTCTTGTCCAGCGCGCTCAGCGGCTCGTCCAGCAGCAGGACCTTGGGCCGCAGGACCAGCGCGCGCGCCAGGGCCACGCGCTGCCGCTGGCCGCCGGACAATGCATGCGCGGCGCGGTCGCCATAGCCGGCAAGGCCGACCATCGCCAACGCTTCCTCCACGCGCGCGGCCTTCTCCGCGCGGCTTGCCCGGGCCTTCCGCAGGCCGAACGCCACGTTCTGGGCAACCGTCAGGTGCGGAAAGATGGCGTAGGACTGGAACACCATGTTCGTCGGCCGCTTGTTGGGCGACACTCCCGTCATGTCCTGCCCCGAAAGGACCACCGTCCCCTCGGACACGTCCTCGAACCCCGCGATCACGCGCAGGAGCGTGGTCTTGCCGCAACCCGAGGGGCCCAGCAGGCTGAAGAACTCGCCCGGCTGGATGTCCAGGTCGATCCCGCGAAGCGCGTGATAGTCGCCATAGTACTTCTGGATGCCGCGCAGGCGGATCAGGGGATCGGTCGGTGTCGTCAAAGGAACCCTCCGGTGTCCTTCACGCCGGCGCGGCGCAGCCCGCGGCGTCGGTTCCATTCGGCCAGCGTCAGGATCAGGATCGACAGGATCACGAGGATCGTGCCCAGCGCCATAATGACCGGCAGCTCGCGCGGGAAGCGCAGTAGCGACCAGATATAGACGGGCAGGGTCGTGTCCGACCCGGTCAGGAAGAAGGCGATGATGAATTCGTCCAGCGAGATGGTGAAGCAGATCAGCAGCGCCGCGACGATGCCCGGCATCACCAGCGGCAGCGTGACCAGACGGAAGGTCGAGGCGCGCGTCTCGCCCAGGTCGATCGACGCCTCCTCCATCGCGGGGTCGAGGGCCTGGAAACTGGCGTTCAGGATCGCGATCGCGAAGGGCGTGCAGATCAGGACATGCGCCGCCACCACCGTCCAGAGCGAGAGCGACCACCCGAAGAACCGAACCGCCACGACCAGCAGCGACGTGGCCACGATGATCTCGGGCAGGACCAGCGGCAGCATGATCAGGCCCATCGCCGCGGCCTTGCCCGGAAAGCGATAGCGCACGTTCGCCCGCGCCGCCGCCAGCCCCAGCAGGACCGCCAGCACCGACGACGACACCGCCACCGTCAGCGAATTGAAGAGCGCCGAATGCAGCTCCCGGTTGGTGCGCAGGGCGGCGAACCATTCCGTGGTGAACCCGTCGAGCGGAAACGCGATGACCGTGCCGTCGTTGAACGCGAAGACCGGCAGCAGCAGGATCGGTGCGTAAAGGAACGCCATGAAGGCGATGACGTAGATTCGCAGCATCAGGTCCGCCCCCCGGCCAGCCGCCGCGCGAACCACACCACCGCCAGCGAGATGACGGTGACGATCATCATCGCGATCACCGCCAGCGTGGCCCCCATCGGCGCGTTGTTGAGGCCCAGGAACTGCGTCTGGATCATGTTCGCGATCATCTTGCCGTTCGACCCGCCCACCTGTTCGGGCGTGACGTAGTCGCCCACCGTCGGGATGAACACGATCAGCAGCGCCGCGACCACGCCCGGCATCGCCAGTGGCAGGGTCACGCGGAAGAAGGTCGTGACCGCGCCACAGCCCAGGTCACGGGCGGCTTCCAGCAGGTTGCGGTCGATCTTTTCCAGCGCGACGAAGATCGGCAGGATCGCGAAGGGCGCGAAGGCGTGGCTGAGCGTGATGATGACCGCGTTCGCGTTGTAGAGGATGAAGGTCAGCGGCTCGTCGATCAGGCCCAGCCCGGTGAGCGAGGAATTCAGCACGCCGTTGTAGCCCAGAATCACCTTCCACAGGAAAATCCGAAGCAGATAGCTGGTCCAGAACGGGATGGTGATCAGGAACAGCCAGAGCGACTTGCGATCGGGGCGCACCCGGAAGCTGACGTAGTAGGCGACCGGGAATGCCAGGATCACGGTGACCAGCGTGACGGCCCCGCTGATCCACAGGCTGCGCAGCATGATCGTGCGATAGATCGGATCGGTCAGCGCCTCGCGGTAGTTGGCGAGCGTCGGCGTCCGGTCGATGGTCAGATAGTCCTGCGTCCAGAAGCTGAACATCAGGATGGCCAGCAAGGGACCGGCCAGAAGCGCCAGCGCATAGATCAGCGGCGGCGCGATCAGCGTCAGCCCGCGTTTTCTGTCCTGGTCCAACGGCACCCCCGGCAAGATGCCCCGAGGATTGCGCGATGGCGGGGCAGGGGGCAAGCCCCCGCCGCGCCGGGCGGCCCCGGCATGTGTATCGGCCGGGGTAACCCTGTGGAGCGGCCCCCGATCAGCGGTCGGCGATAATGGCCCCGTCGAAATTGCCGTCGAGATCGCCCCCGTCGATCCGTCCGTTAATGAGAATTCCGACCGCTTCGCCGTTTGCGCCCGAAATCTCGCCGAGGCTGGAGCCACTCACGTCGCCGCCGGCCAGATCACCCGACAGCGCGCCGGTGATCACGCCGTTGGACAGATCGCCATCCTCGATCTCGACGCGGCCGTCCACATCGTCACCGTCGATATCGAGGAAGTCACCAAGTTCGGCGGTGACGGTGCCGTCATCGAAATCGGCGCGCACGACGGATCGGCCGATCACGCCCTCGTCGTCGAAGCCATCCGGATTGGTGTCGATCACACCGACGCCCGTATAGGTGGCGGAGCCGGTCGGAAGGTCCGCAATCGGCGTGGCACGCGCATCTTCGTACTCGTCGGAAAGGCGCTCCCCTTCGTCGCGATAGGAGTCCAGGTCCGCCGAGACGAGGTTCGCGACGTCGTCTAGGCCGTTATCATCCCCGTTGCTGTTACACCCCGCGACCAGGGCAAGCAGAATTACGGAAATCACGGGGGTCTTCATGGTCGAACCTTTCATTATCGGACCCCGGCATGGGGCCCCTTCGCTGTGATTGGCATTCCGATCGTCCGGACGCCACGACCCAGCCGAAAAAACGAGAAAGGCGCGCCCTTTAGGGCACGCCTTTCCTGTTCGACACCGTCCCCGGGACGGGTCCGGTATGGCAGTCAGCGCTTGGAGAACTGGAAGCTCTTGCGGGCCTTGGCCTTGCCGTACTTCTTGCGCTCCACCACGCGGCTGTCGCGGGTCAGGAAGCCCGCCGCCTTGAGCGGCGCACGCAACCCGGGTTCGTACAGTTGCAGGGCCTTCGAGACGCCGTGCTTGACCGCGCCGGCCTGACCCGACAGGCCGCCGCCCTTCACGGTCGCCATGACGTCGAACTGGCCTTCGCGGTCGGTGATCTCGAACGGCTGCTTCAGGATCATCTGCAGCACGGGGCGGGCGAAGTACTTGTTGATGTCCTTGCCGTTGACCGTGACCTTGCCGGAGCCGGGCTTGATCCAGACGCGAGCGACCGCGTCCTTGCGCTTGCCGGTCGCGTAGGAACGGCCGAGTTCGTCGCGGACGGGCTCGCGCGGGGCGGAGGTGTCCAGCAGGACCTCACCCTCGCCCGACGGCGCGGCGGAGGTGTCGACGGCGCCCTTGAGGTCTTCGAGGGAGTTGATTTGCTCGGCCATGATCACGCGCTCCGGGTGTTCTTGGGATTCATCGAACGGACGTCCAGCACCTCGGGCGACTGCGCCTCGTGCGGGTGGTCGGCCGAGGCGTAGACGCGCAGGTTCGTCATGATCTGACGCGACAGCTTGTTGCCGGGCAGCATGCGCTTGACGGCCTGCATGACGACCCGCTCGGGGTGCTTGCCGTCGAGGATCTGCTGCGTGGTGCGCGACTTGATGCCGCCGGGATGGCCGGTGTGCCAGTAGTTCGGCTTCTCGCGCTTGTTGCCGGTGATCTGTACCTTATCGGCGTTGATCACGATCACGTTGTCGCCCATGTCCATGGACGGCGTGAAGGTCGGCTTGTGCTTGCCACGCAGGCGCGTGGCGACGATCGAGGCGAGGCGTCCCAGAACGATGCCTTCGGCGTCGATCAGGATCCACTTCTTGTCGATCGCGTCGGGGGTCATGGTGAAGGTCTTCATTGCCTTGCCCTATCTGACGTGAATGACGGTGGGGCAGGCACGCCCCGGATCGGGCGGCTTATAGTTAGCTTCGCGGCGGTGTCAATGCCGGCTAGACAAGATTTATCAAGCTAAATCAACAACTTGACTATGGGGTTATATTTTACCCCAATATTAGACCCCGATCCGTTCCGTCGGGCCGTCCAGAAGCGTGCGCAACCGCCCGATCGCGGCCTCGAAGCTGGAAAGATTAACGCCGGCGTTGACCGCGATGCGGACGGCATGGGGGGCATTGGCCTCGCGCGCGGCGTATTCCTCGGCTGCGCGCAGCTTGACGCCCACCTCCTCGGCGGCGCGCACGAAGGCGCTGGCGCGCCAGCCATCGGGCAGGGTCAGCCACAGGAACGAGACATCCTCGCGCCAGGACAGGTCGTGCCCCTCCAGGATGCGGACCGCCGCGCGGACATAGGTGCCGACCACCTCGCGCGCCTGGGTCATGAGGCCGGGCAGGTCCGGGTGCGGCAGAAGCGCCGCCGTCAGGTCCGCCAAGGGCGTGCCGACGCCGAAGGAGTTGTATTCCGCCGCCCGTCGCAGCGCCAGCCGGCGGCCCGGCGGCGCGATGGCGAAGCCCAGGCGCAACGAGGGGGTGATCGTCTTGGCGATGGAGGCGATGTGCCACGTCCGCTCCGGCGCGATCAGGCGCAGGGTGGGCAGGGTCGGCGGACCCATCATGTAGCAGTCGTCCTCCAGGATCTGCAGGTCGCAGTCCCGCGCCACCGCCGCGATCGCCCGCCGCCGGGCTTCGGGCATGGTGGTGCAGGTCGGGTTCTGGACGTCGGGCGACAGGCAGAGGATCTGCGCGTCGGCGGGGCGGGCCAGTTCGGCCAATGCCTCGGGTATGATGCCCTGCGCGTCGATCGGCACAGCCACGACCTCGGCGCGCAGCATCTCGGCCATGCGCCGGAAGCCCGGATAGGACAACTCCTCGACCAGCACGATCGGGCGGCGGCCGGTCAGCACCGCCTGCAGCACGAGCGAGATCGCCTGCTGCCCGCCATGGGTCAGCGTGACGTCGTCGACCTCCAGCGGACCGAGAAGGGGATGGTCCAGAAAGTCGCGCGCGGCCTGGCGGGCGGACCGCAGGTTCTCGTGGACCGGGTAGTGCATCAGGCCCGATGGCGGATCATCCGCGATCTCGCCCATCAGGCGTCGGATCAGGCGCGCCTGCCCGACCGATGGCAGCGTCGGCGACAGCATCGACACCGCGTGCACGTCGCCACCGGTGCCGTGCGGATGCGAATCGACGGCCAGTGCCTCGAACTCGCGATAGAGGGGGGCCGGCGCGTCGGGTTCGGCCACGAACGTTCCGCGACCGACGGCAGCCTGCAGGAGACCGGCATCGGTCAGCCGCGAATAGGCCCGCGCGACCGTGCCCGGCGTCACGCCGATCCGCCAGGCCAGTTCGCGCACCGGTGGCAGGCGCGTGCCGCAGGGCAGATCGCCGCGCGAAATGGCGGCCCTGACGGCGGATTCGAGCACCACGTATTTCGGTCGCTCGTCACCGCCGAAATCGACATGCAGGACATTCCGGTCGTTGATTGTATCCATAACAAAGTATCGCTGGCGCCAGATGCTCAGAAATTGTATCTATGTCCTGTATCGGTAGCATCAATATTGTATCGACACAACAGCAAGGTTACGCCCAAGAGGAGATCCGCCATGGCCGCCCCTGCCTTCGATCATCCCGCCCTGAACGTGCATGCCCCCATGCAGGCATCGCCCGTCGCGACCTTTCTGATGGATGCTGGTGCCACGCTCGCCCGGTGGGAGACGCGCGCCCGCACGCGTCAGGTGCTGCGTGACCTCGACCCCCTGCGCTACGGCGATCTGGGGCTGACCACGGCCGAGGTCCTGCACGAGACGACCAAGCCATTCTGGCGCGCTTGACGGCCGCCGATCCGAACTCTTCCCCCCCTGGGCCGGGTCGCGCGACGCGCACCCGGCCCCTTTTTTGATCGGGAACCGGTCATGCGCGGTCGGGCGTTCGTCTCCTGCACACCAGATACGGAGATTCCGATGCACCGCCTTGCCCCGATCGCCCTCCTCCTTACCTTCCTGTCATCTGCGCCTGCCTTCGCGCAGGACGATGACGCGCTTGATTGTCGCGCCACGGACGGGGGGATCGAATGTGCCGTGCCGCCATCCGAAGGCCGCGTCCTGTATTGCCTGGCCGAGGATGCCGCGGGCGATCCGATCGCCAATTCCACCGTCAGTGCGGGAACCGGGGTCGCGGTGTTCAATACCGTCGAGCCGGCGGATATCGACCGGATCGCGGCGATCAACTGCCGGTCGGAGTGACGGGCGCCGGCGGGATCGAATAGGTCAGCGACGCGCGTGCGACCGGGGCGTCGCGCCCCTCGGACCGAATGAGGCAATCCCCGATCGCAAGCACCCGCCCCAGCTTCAGCAGGCGCGCGTCGCAGATCAGGTCGGTCGCAGCGGCCGGCTTGCGCATGAAGTCGATGGCGCAATTCGTCGTGACCGCGAGCGCGACGGGCCCCAGTCGCGACAGGATCGCCAGGTAGATCGCGACATCGGCCAGCGCGAACATCGACGGGCCCGAGACCGTGCCCCCGGGGCGCAGGTGCCGCTCGCCGACCGCCAAGCGCACCGCGACGCCGTCGTCGTCGACCCGCTCGACGGTGAAATCGCCGTTCACCTGTGGAAATTCGCGGGCGAGGAACGCCTCCAGCGCGGGCGCGTCCATCTTGAGCATTGCTTTCCTCCGTCGCGACTCGCACCCTGATTACCGTTCGCAAAGGGGATCGCAAATGTCCGACATCCTGCAACACCGGCAAACCGGCCCGATCGCCACGTTGACGCTGAACGCACCCGGTTCGCTGAACGCGCTGTCGGACGCCATGCTGGCCGCGCTGCGCGACGCCTTGTCGGAAATCGGCTCCGGTGACGCGCGGGTCGTTGTCCTGCGCGCCGAGGGCCGGGCCTTCTGCGCCGGCCACGACCTGCGCGAGATGCAGGCGATGCGTCAGGCCGAAGACGGGGGCGCGGCCGCCTTCGCCGACCTGTTCGACCGTTGCGCCGCGGTGATGGCGCAGATCCGCAACCTGCCCCAGCCGGTCATCGCGCGTGTCCATGGCCTTGCCACGGCGGCGGGCTGCCAGCTCGTCGCGACCTGTGACCTTGCGGTCGCCGCCGCCGACGCGCGTTTCGGCGTGAACGGGGTGGATATCGGTCTGTTCTGCTCGACCCCCATGGTCGCGCTGACGCGGAACGTCGGCCGCAAGCGCGCGTTCGAGATGCTGTCGATGGGTCGGTTCCTGTCGGCCGAAGAGGCGGTGCAGGCCGGGCTGGTCAACCGCGCCGTGCCGTCCGACGCGCTGGACGAATGTATCGACGACTACGCCACGCATCTGGCGAAGAAGCTGCCGGGTGCGGTGCGTGTCGGCAAGAGCATCTTCCATGCCCAGGCCGAGATGCCGGTCGAAGACGCCTATCGACTGGCCCGCGACGCGATGGTCGCCAATCTGTCGGATGACGATACGGCAGAGGGGATACAGGCCTTCCTCGAAAAGCGCGCCCCCCGCTGGACGCAGTGACCCGCCCGCCGTAATGCGTTGCGAGGACCGGGCAGGGAAAGACCGCATGCGCATTCTGATCACCAACGACGACGGCATCGGTGCCCCGGGTCTGGCGACCTTGCACGAGATCGCCTGCAACGTCGCCGGCGCCGATGGCGAGGTCTGGACCGTCGCGCCCGCGTTCGAGCAGTCGGGCGTGGGCCACTGCATCAACTACATCAAGCCATCGATGATCTCGAAGCTCGAGGCGCGGCGTTTCGCGCTGGAGGGATCGCCCGCCGATTGCGTGCTGGCCGGGCTTGGGTATCTGGTCGACGGACCGGTCGATCTGGTCCTGTCCGGCGTCAACCGGGGCAACAATGCGGGCGAGAACACCGTTTATTCCGGCACGGTTGGCGCGGCGATGGAGGCGGCGCTGCAGGGCGTCCGCGGCATCGCGCTGTCGCAGTTCTATGGCCCGGGCAATGTCGATCTGGACGATCCGTTCGAAGCGGCCGCCACCCACGGCGCGGCCTGCGTCACGCGCCTGATGGAGGACGCACCCTGGGGCGGCGACGACTACAAGCTGTTCTACAACGTGAATTTCCCCCCCGTTGCGGCGGGCAAGGTGCGTGGACTGGCCGCCGTGGCGCAGGGCTATCGTGGCGACGGACGCATGGGCGTCAGTCCGCAGACCGCGCCCTCGGGGCGCGAATACCTCTGGATCCGTGGCAGCGCACAGGGCGAGACGACGCAGGACGGCACCGACGTGCGCGCGAATCTCGACGGGTGGGTGTCGGTCACGCCGATGCGCTGCGACCTGACCTGCCGCGCCGCGTTAGGGGATCTGCAAGGGGTGCTCGACGATTATGGATGACGGACAGGCATGACGCCCGAGGACACCATGCGCCTTCTCGTCGCGCTCCGCTCCCGCGGGGTGACGAACATGCGCGTCCTGACCGCGATGGAGCAGGTCGACCGGGCCCGCTTCGTCAGCCCCACCTTCGCCGCGCGCGCGTTCGAGGACGTGCCCCTGCCGGTCGCGTCGGGGCAGACCATCAGCCAGCCTTCGGTCGTGGGCCTGATGACGCAGGCGCTCGACCCGCAGCCCCGCGACAAGGTTCTCGAGGTCGGTACGGGCACCGGCTACCAGGCCGCGATCCTGTCGAAGCTGGCCCGCCGCGTCTATACCGTCGAACGTCACCGTGCCCTGACGCGGCTGGCGCGCGTGAACCACGCCGCACTCGGCCTGACCAACATCACCCAGATCACCGGCGACGGCAGTCACGGTCTGGAGGAGCAGGCCCCCTTCGACCGCATCCTGGTTACCGCCGCCGCCGAGGACACGCCCGGACCGCTGTTGGCACAGCTTCGCATCGGCGGTAGCATGGTGCTGCCCGTCGGGGTGTCCGATCACGTGCAGACCCTGATCAAGGTGACGCGCACCGCGGACGGGTACGAATACGACGAACTGAGTCCGGTGCGCTTCGTGCCGCTGGTCGAAGGGGTGGAACACGACTGAAGCGCGTGGCATCCCGCAAACGGGGCAGACAAGGGGGACAGCGATGTCCGGGACAGGCAAGCGGACCCGCTGGGCGGGCATTCTTCTTGGCGCGACGATCATTGCGGGGTGTTCGGAGTTTCAATCGGGAAACCTCGATTTCGACCTGCGCGACGATGCCGGCACGTCGGGCGGCGTCACGGTCAGCCCGGCCGAGCGGCCCGAACCCGACGCGCGCGGGCTGATCACCTATCCGAACTACCAGGTCGCCGTGGCACGCCGCGGCGACACCGTGGCGGACGTGGCCGGACGCGTCGGCATCGGCGCCGGGGAACTGGCCCGGTTCAACGGCCTGACGCCCGATGCGCGGCTGAACGCGGATGCCGTGCTGGCCCTGCCGCGCCGGGTCACGGGCGCGTCCACGCCGGGTGGGCGGCCCGACATCACCACCATCGCGGGCGCGGCGATAGATCGCGCCGCGCCTGGGGCCGCACGGCCCGCCGTTACCGTCCAGCCCGGGCAGGAGCCGGTGCGCCACCGCGTCGCGCGGGGCGAGACGGCCTTCTCCATCGCGCGCCTTTACGGTGTCAGCCCGTCGTCGCTGGCGGAGTGGAACGGCCTCGGGCCCGACCTCGCCGTGCGCGAGGGGCAGTACCTGCTGATCCCGCTGGTGATTGCGCCTGACGGCGCCACGGCGGTTGCGGCGCCGGATCCGGGGCAGGGGACGGCGACGCCGGTTCCGCCCTCGGCCAGTTCCGCGCTGCCCGAGACGGTCGAGGCAGAGCCGCTCCCGCCCAGCCCGAACCTCGACCAGTTCCGTACCGATGCCAGCGGCACCGCCGAGCCGGTCGCGCCGGCCGCGCCGCAGCCTGCGGCCTCCGGTCCGACGAGGCTGAGCCGTCCGGTCGCGGGCGAGGTGCTGCGCCCGTTCTCCGACCGCAACGAGGGCGTGGATTTTCGTGCCGCCGAGGGCACGGCCGTCCAGGCCGCCGCGGCGGGCACTGTGGCTGCGATCACCCGCGACACCGATCAGGTGCCGATCCTGGTGCTGCGCCATGCCGACGGGTTGCTGACGGTCTATGCGAACATCAAGGACATCACCGTGGAGAAGGGCGACTCGATCACGGCCGGGCAACGCCTCGCGAGTGTTGGCGGCGGCGACCCGTCCTTCCTGCACTTCGAGGTGCGCCGCGGCTTCGACGCGGTCGATCCGGCCCCCCTCCTGCGGTGAGCGGACAGGTCGACTGCGACGTCGCGATCGTGGGCGCGGGCCTCTCGGGGATCTGCGCGGCCCATCACCTGACGCGGGACGGCGCCCGCCGCAGCGTCACCCTGTTCGAGGCGCGCGATGGTATCGGCGGCACCTGGGACCTGTTCCGCTATCCCGGCATCCGGTCCGATTCCGACATGGCGACACTGGGCTACGGCTTCCGTCCCTGGACCTCCGAGAAGGCCATCGCCGACGGCCCCGCCATCCTGTCCTATGTCCGCGACACGGCGCGCGACCTTGGCCTGAACGACAAGATCCGGTTCCGGCACCGCCTGGTCGCCGCCGACTGGCAGGGGGATGTCGCGCGCTGGCGCCTGACCTTCGAAATGGGCGACACCGGCGAGACGGTGACGCAGCAGGTCACCTGTCGCTGGCTGTATCTCTGCACGGGATACTATGACTATGCGCGGGGTCACCGCCCGGACATTCCAGGATTGGACGCTTTCGCCGGCCCGGTCCTGCATCCGCAACACTGGCCCGAAGGGTTCGATCCGGCCGGCCGACGGATCGTCGTCGTCGGCTCCGGCGCGACGGCGGTGACGCTGGTGCCGGAACTGGCGCGGTCGGCGGCACATGTCACGATGCTCCAGCGTTCGCCCACCCATATCGTCGCGATGCCATCGACGGACCGCGTGGCGAACGGCCTGCGCCGCGTCTTCGGCGAACGCCGGGGGCATGCGCTGACCCGCTGGAAGAACATTCTGCTGACGATGGGGTTCTACCAAGCCTCGCGCCGCGCGCCCGGCATGATCGCGCGGCTGATCCGTCGCGCGGCGGCCCGGGCGGCCGGGTCGGCCGTCGACCCGGACCTGGATCTGACGCCCGCCTACGACCCCTGGGACCAGCGCCTCTGCATCGTGCCCGACGGCGATCTGTTCCACGCCTTGCGGGACGGGCGCGCCGCGATCGTGACCGATCGGATCGACGCGGTGACGGCGCGGGGGGGCCGCACGCGGTCGGGCCGCGATATCGCGGCGGACGCGATCGTCCTGGCCACGGGCCTGCGCCTTCAGGTCGCGGGTGGCGCGACACTGTCGCGCGACGGCGTGCCGATCGATATCGGTCGGGCCTTCGCGTACAAGGGCGTGATGTATTCGGGCGTGCCGAACCTGTCGATGGCGCTGGGCTATATCAACGCGTCCTGGACGCTGAAATGCGAGCTGATCGCGCGCTATACCCGACGTCTGCTGGACCATATGGACGAAGGCGGGTTCGACTGGGCGGTGCCCGATGCGCCGCCGCCCGATCTGCCCGTTCGACCGACGTTCGAGCTGTCGTCTGGCTACCTCGAACGGGCCCGCGACAGGATCCCGCGCCAGACCGACCGCGCGCCCTGGCGGATGCTGCAGAACTACATCGTCGACCGGCGCCTGCTGGGTGCCGGGACGGTGACCGACGCGATGACCTTCGGTCGGGCCGGCGCGCCCGTGCAAAATCCCGAGAGGGTTCTTTCAACTCCGCCCCTGAACGCGTAAGTAAAGGCGGAGTTGCGACCGGGGCCTGGGCCCCGTGCCTGAGGGAGTTTTCAGATGCTCAACAATATCGGCCTTCCGGGCCTTCTACTCATCGCCGTGGTCGTGCTGGTGCTGTTCGGACGCGGCAAGATCTCCTCGCTCATGGGCGAGGTCGGCAAGGGGATCACCGCCTTCAAGAAGGGCGTCAGCGACGGATCCAAGGACGACGATTCGACCGCCGATCCGGCCTTGGCCGACGGCACCGCCGCGCGCGACGTCACGCCCGAGGCGGCCGAGAAGGACAAGGTCTGATCCTGGCTTCAGGGGGCGGACCTCATGTTCGATATCGGCTGGAGTGAGCTTCTCGTCATCGGGGTCGTCGCGTTGATCGTGGTCGGCCCCAAGGACCTGCCGCGCATGTTCCGCACGCTGGGCGAGTTCACCGGCAAGGCCCGGCGCATGGCGCGCGAGTTCCAGACAGCGATGAATGATGCCGCTGACCAGTCAGGCGTGGGCGACATCGCCGGCGATCTGCGCAAGGTCACGAACCCCAAGAAATACGGCATGGATGCCTTGAAGGACGCAACGGGCGATCTGTCGGCCTGGTCGCCGGACGCGCCGGACGGAACGCCCGGCCTGTCGCCCGACCGCGCCGCGGCCAAGGCCAAGATCGAGGCGTCGACCGCCGCCAAGGCGCAGGCCCGCCGGGACGCCGAGGCGGCGGAACTGTCCGAGGAGCCGGATCTGATACCCGACCCGGCCGCGCCCGAACCCGAATTGACGTCCGATCCGGCGCCCGAGACCGCGAAGGCCAAGTCGTGAGCGAGATCGACGACAGCTCCGCCCCGCTGATCGAGCATCTGGCGGAATTGCGGACGCGTCTGATCCGATCGGTCGCGGCGTTCCTGGCCGCGATGGTGCTGTGCTTCATCGTGGCCGAGCCGATCCTCAAGTTCCTGCTGCTGCCCATCGAGGACACGATGCGCCGGCTGGGCAACCCGAACCCGACGATGATCTACACCGCCCCGCAGGAGTATTTCTTCACCCTGATCCGTGTTTCGGTCGTGGCCGCGCTGATGGTGTCGTTCCCGGTGATCGCGCATCAGCTTTGGCGTTTCGTGGCGCCGGGCCTCTACAAGCAGGAAAAGAGCGCGTTTCTGCCGTTCCTGATTGCGTCGCCGCTGCTGTTCCTGCTGGGCGCGTCGTTTGCCCACTACATCGTCGTTCCGCTGGCGATGCAGTTCTTCCTGGGCTTCGCGGATGCCGCGTCGCTGCTGGCGGCGTTGGTCGCGGACGGGGTCGAGGGGGTCAGTGAAAGCGGTATCGGCATCGTCTTCCAAGGCAAGGTGAACGAGTCGCTGGATATCTCGCTCAAGATGATCGTCGCCTTCGGCCTCTGCTTCCAACTACCCGTCCTACTGACGCTGATGGGCAAGGCGGGTCTCGTGTCGGCCGAGGGGTTGGGCGGGGTGCGTAAATATGCCGTGGTCGGCATCTTGTTGGTGGCCGCGCTGGTGACGCCGCCCGATGTCATCACCCAGCTGATCCTCTTCGTGGTGGTTTACGGCCTCTACGAGGTATCCATCTGGCTGGTGCGGATGGTTGAGCGTCAGCGCCTGCAGCGGATGCGCGAAGAGGGGTTGCTGGACGAGGACGAAGCCCTTTGACGGACGGCGCCGACGTGTCGCTGCACCGCATCGCGGACGCGCTCGAACGTCTGGCCCCCGCGCCGTCGCCCGCGCCCGATTGGTCGGCCACCGCCTATGTCTGGGATGCCGATCCCGACCGCCTCGTGCCCGTCGGGACGGTCAACCGCATTCCCCTGGACCTGCTGGTGGGCATCGACAGGGCCCGCGACACGCTGCTCGCCAACACGCGCCGTTTCGCCGACGGGTTGCCGGCGAACAACGCCCTGCTCTGGGGGGCGCGGGGCATGGGAAAATCGAGCTTGGTCAAGGCGGTGCACGGTGAACTTGAAGCGACCGACCTCAAGCTGGTCGAGTTGCAGCGCGAGGATATCGGAAGCGTCGGCCGTCTGCTGCACCTGCTGCGGGACGCGCCGCACCGTTTCGTCCTCTATTGCGACGACCTGAGCTTCAGCCATGACGACGCGGCCTACAAGTCGCTCAAGGCAGTGCTCGACGGCGGGATCGAGGGGCGGCCCGAGAACGTGCTGTTCTACGCCACGTCGAACCGCCGCCACCTGATGCCGCGCGACATGATCGAGAACGAGCGCGGCAGCGCCATCAACCCGTCCGAGGCGGTGGAGGAGAAGGTCTCGCTCTCCGACCGGTTCGGCCTCTGGCTGGGGTTCCACGCCTGCGATCAGGACAGCTATCTGTCGATGATCCGGGGATATTGCGACGCGTTCGGCCTGACCGTCGCCGACGATGTCCTGCGGGCCGAGGCGATCGAATGGCAGGCCACGCGCGGTGCGCGGTCCGGTCGGGTGGCCTGGCAGTTCTTCACCGATCTGGCCGGACGCCACGGCATTCGCGTCTGACGTCGATTCTGCCTCGTAAGGCCAGATCGGACCTTTCCAAGCGAAATACCACGTCTTAGGGTCGCCAGCGGCAAGGCCCAGCATCGGGCCACCAATAGGGAGATCAAGATGAAGAAGTTTCTGCTGGCCTCGGCCGCGACCCTCGCCGCGACGGGCGCGTTCGCCGACGCCCATTCCCCCATCAAGCTGGGCGTCGTGCTGGGCTTCACCGGCCCGCTTGAATCGCTCGCGCCCACGATGGCCGCCGGCGCCGAGATGGCGATGGAGGAAGTCACCGAATCCGGCAACCTGCTGGATGGCGCCGCGGTCGAACCGGTTCGCGCCGACAGCACCTGCATCGACGCCGCCGCCGCCACCTCGGCCACGGAACGCCTGATCACCACCGACGGCGTCGCCGGCATTGTCGGCGCCGACTGCTCGGGCGTGACCGGTGCGATGCTGTCGAATGTCGCACTGCCCAACGGCGTCGTGATGGTGTCGCCCTCGGCCACGTCGCCCGGCCTGTCGACGGCCGAGGACAACGGCCTGTTCTTCCGCACCGCGCCTTCGGACGCACGCCAGGGCGTGATCGTGTCCGACATCCTTCAGGAGAACGACATCGACGAGGTCGCGCTGACCTATACCAATAACGACTATGGCAAGGGTCTGGCCGATGCGATCCAGGCCAATATCGAGGAGGCGGGCGGCACCGTCACGATTTCCGCCGCGCATGAGGACGGCAAGGCCGACTACTCGGCCGAAGTGGGTGCGCTGGCGGCTGCCGGCGGTGATCTTCTGATCGTTGCGGGCTACGTCGACCAGGGCGGTTCGGGCATCGTGCGCGCGGCGCTGGATTCCGGCGCGTTCGACATGTTCTACTTCCCCGACGGCATGGTGAGCCAGGCGCTGGAGGACAATTTCGGGTCCGAGATCGACGGCTCGCTGGGCGCCAACCCGGGCACCGATTCGCCCGGCGCGCAGGCCTATCAGGACATGGCGACCGAGGCCGGCTACGACGGCACGCAGCCCTTCTCGGCCGAGAGCTATGACGCCGCGGCCCTGATCATGCTGGCGATGCAGGCGGCGGGTTCGACCGATCCGGCGGCCTACAAGCAGCATATCATGGACGTCGCCAACGCCCCGGGAGAGGAGATCATGCCCGGCGAGCTGGGCAAGGCGCTCCAGATCATCGCCGATGGCGGCGATGTCGACTATGTCGGCGCCTCGGCGGTCGAGTTGATCGGACCGGGCGAGTCCGCCGGCAACTATCGCCAGATCACGTTCGAGGACGGCAAGCTGGCGGTGGTCGGCTACCGCTGATCCGCGCCGAATGACGACTGGGCGGCCCCGGCAACGACCGGGGCCGTTTCGCAAGGGGGACAGAGTCGAATGATCGAGGTCACGGACCTTCATCGCCATTTCGGCGGCTTCCGCGCCGTGGACGGCGCGACGCTGCGCATCACCGAAGGGTCCATCACCGGCTTGATCGGTCCGAACGGGGCGGGCAAGACCACCCTTTTCAACGTGATCGCGGGCGTGCTGAAACCCACCTCCGGCAAGGTCACGATGGCGGGCGAGGACATCACCGGATTGCCCCCGCACGAACTGTTCCACAAGGGCCTGCTGCGCACGTTCCAGATCGCGCATGAATTCTCGTCGATGACGGTGCGCGAGAACCTGATGATGGTGCCCGGCGACCAGCTGGGGGAGACGCTCTGGAACGCATGGTTCAAGCGCCGCGCCATCCGCGAGGAGGACGAGGCCCTCGCCGCCAAGGCCGACGAAGTGCTGGACTTCCTGACCATCAGCCACCTGGCCGAGGAGAAGGCCGGCAACCTGTCGGGCGGCCAGAAGAAACTGTTGGAGCTGGGGCGCACGATGATGGTCGACGCCCGCATCGTCTTCCTGGACGAGGTCGGCGCCGGCGTGAACCGGACGCTCCTGAACACAATAGGCGACGCGATCCTGCGCCTGAACCGCGAGCGGGGATACACTTTCGTCGTGATCGAGCACGACATGGATTTCATCGGCCGCATCTGCGACCCGGTCATCGTGATGGCCGAGGGGCACGTTCTGGCCGAAGGAACGCTGGCCGAGATCAAGGCCAACGAGCAGGTCATCGAGGCCTATCTGGGCACCGGTCTGAAGAACAAGGATCAGCTGGCGGAGACGGGCGCATGAGCCGCAACGCCTGGCAGGACGACCGGGGCAACAAGGATCGGTCGATCACCCGGCCCGGCGGCGGGACGCTGTCGCAGGGCACCGCCCCCGCCGACCGGATCGAGACGACGAACGCCTTCCTGATCGGCGACAGCATGTCGGGCGGCTATGGCAGCGGGCCGGACATCCTGCACGACTGCACCATCGCCGTCGACCCCGGCGAGATCGCGGTGATCGTGGGGCCCAACGGGGCGGGCAAGTCGACCGGCATGAAGGCCGTCTTCGGCATGCTGAACCTCAACAAGGGCAGCGTGCGTCTGGATGGCGAGGACATCACCGCGCTGTCGCCGCAGGACAGGGTCGCCAAGGGCATGGGTTTCGTGCCGCAGACGTCGAACATCTTCACCTCGATGACGGTCGAGGAGAACCTGGAGATGGGCGCCTTCATCCGCCGCGACGACTTTCGGGACACGATGGCGCAGGTCTATGATTTGTTCCCGATCCTCAAGGAGAAACGCCGCCAGCCCGCGGGCGAGTTGTCGGGTGGACAGCGCCAGCAGGTTGCCGTCGGCCGCGCGCTGATGACCAAGCCCAAGGTACTGATGCTGGATGAGCCCACCGCGGGCGTTAGCCCCATCGTCATGGACGAACTCTTCGACCGGATCATCGAGGTCAGCCGCACCGGCATCCCGATCCTGATGGTCGAGCAGAACGCGCGTCAGGCGCTGGAGATCGCGGATCGCGGCTATGTCCTGGTGCAGGGCCGCAACGCACATACCGGTACGGGGAAGGAACTGCTGGCGGACGAGGAAGTCCGTCGGTCGTTCCTGGGGGGATGAGAGTTCTGGGTTCGACGATAGTCGCGGCGGCGCTGATCGGTCCGGGAATGGCCGTGGCAGGGTCGTGCACCTTGCCGGCAGTTTGCGAGAACGGGCGGGACTGCGTTCCGATACGCATCGAATGGTCGGATGCGGAATCGGAATTCCTCACGATCGATGGACGGAAACTCAAAGTGCGACGCTTTCCGGGAAACTCTGTCGTCGATCACGTTCGCACGAGCGATGCGACCTATGAAGTGCGCACGGTCGGGCCGACGATCCAGTTCAGGGATGGCGAAAGCCATGGATCGATCGTGACCGACGGGGAAGTTGTCCGATTGTCCGTCGTTGAGATACCGCGGCGCTACGTAGACTACCCGCGTAGCCGACGGACCTATGTCGACCGATGCGAGGGACTTTTCTGATGGAACCGCTCAACGCCCTCGTGGCCTTCGCCAACTTCGTTCTCGTCCCCGCGACCGCCTATGGCTCGCAGCTTGCGCTGGGCGCGCTGGGCGTGACGCTGATCTATGGCATCCTGCGTTTCTCGAACTTCGCGCATGGCGACACGATGGCCTTCGGCACGATGTCCGTCATCCTCGCCACCTGGGGCTTGCAGGCGGCGGGCATCGGCCTGGGCCCATTGCCCACGGCGCTGCTGGCGCTTCCGGTCGGCATCGCGGTCACGGCGCTGCTGTTGCTCGGCACAGATCGTCTGGTCTATCGCTTCTACCGCGCCAAGAAGGCCGTGCCGGTCACCTTCGTCATCGCGTCCCTGGGCGTGATGTTCATCTACAACGGCGTCGTGCGTTTCATCATCGGGCCCGACGACCAGCGTTTCGCCGACGGCGAACGGTTCGTCATCTCGGCCCGCGACTTCAAGACGATGACCGGTCTGGATGAAGGGCTGGCCATCAAGACGACGCAGGTCATCACCGTGGTCGTCGCCGTCGTGGTGGTCGCCATCCTGTTCTGGTTCCTGAACCGCACCCGCACCGGCAAGTCGATGCGCGCCTATTCCGACAACGAGGATCTGGCCTTGCTGTCGGGCATCAATCCCGAACGGGTCGTCATGTACACATGGTTGATGGTCGCCGCGCTGGCGACGATCGCGGGCACGCTCTACGGGCTCGACAAGTCGTTCAAGCCGTTCACCTATTTCCAGCTTCTGTTGCCGATCTTCGCCGCCGCCATCGTGGGCGGCCTGGGTTCGCCACTGGGCGCCATCGCGGGCGGATTTGTCATTGCCTTCGCCGAGGTCACGATCACCTATCCGCTCAAGAAGGTGCTGGGCTATGCCCTGCCCGAGGCATTGGAGCCCGACGGCCTCGTCCAGCTTCTGTCGACCGACTACAAGTTCGCGGTCAGCTTCGTCATCCTCATCATCGTCCTTCTGTTCCGTCCCACGGGCCTGTTTGCGGGGAAATCTGTATGAACACGCGCGCCGTCCTCCTGTTTGCGCTGGTCGCGCTGCTGTTCGTGGCCACCGGGGTGTTCCAGTCCTGGAACCTGGCGCTGACGATCTTCAACATGGGCCTCATCAGCGCGATCATGGCACTGGGCGTGAACATCCAGTGGGGCTATGCCGGCCTTTTCAACGTGGGCGTCATGGGGTTCGTCGCATTGGGCGGGCTGGGCGCCGTTCTGGTGTCCATGCCCCCGAATTTCGAGGCGGTCTCGGCCGGGGGCGGGCGCATCGTGCTGGGCTTGCTGGCGGGCGTCGCGGTCGTCGCGGCGGCGATCTACGCCTGGCGCCGGGGCGGACGCTACCATGGCTGGATTACGGCAGCGGTGCTGCTGGTTGGGTTCTTCGTCTTTCGCGCCATCCTCGACCCCGGCGTGATCGCGGTCGAGGCGGTGAACCCCGCTTCCGCAGGCAATATCGGCGGGCTGAACTTCTGCGCCGACTACCGTGATTGCGGCTGGATCACGCTGTTGTCCTGGCCGGCCGGCGCGGTTCTGGCGGCGGGGGCGGCGTGGATCATCGGCAAGACGGCGCTGGGCCTGCGGTCGGACTATCTGGCCATCGCCACGCTGGGCATCGCCGAGATCATCATCGCCGTCATGAAGAACGAGGATTGGCTGGCTCGGGGCGTCAAGAACGTCATCGGCCTGCCGCGTCCCGTTCCCTACGAAATCGACCTTCAGAACTCCGAAGTCTTCACCGAGGCGGCAACCGAGTTCGGCTTCGATCCGGTCACGGCATCGACCATCGCCGTCAAGCTGGCCTATGCGGGCTTCTTCGCCTTGGTCCTGCTGTTGCTGATCTGGTTGACGCAGGCGGCGCTGACCTCGCCCTGGGGCCGCATGATGCGCGCCATCCGCGACAACGAGGTCGCGGCCGAGGCGATGGGGAAGGACGTGACCGCGCGGCATCTGCAGATCTTCGTCCTGGGCTCGGCCGTCCTGGGGCTGGCCGGCGCGATGATGATCACGTTCGATGGCCAGTTGACGCCGACCAGCTATCAGCCGCTGCGCTATACGTTCCTGATCTGGGTCATGGTGATCGTGGGCGGGTCGGGCAACAACTGGGGCTCGGTCCTCGGCGGTTTCCTGATCTGGTGGCTCTGGGTGCAGGTGGAATATTTCGGACCTCTCGGCATGACCTATCTGACGGCGGGCATGCCGGACGGGTTCTGGCTCAAGGATCACCTGCAGGAGGCTGCGCAGCACACGCGTCTTGCGCTGATGGGTGTGGTGCTTTTGCTGGTGCTTCGCTTTTCGCCCAAGGGGTTGCTGCCCGAGCGTTGATCCGCGCACATGCGGGATGTCACGCAACGGTGACGACGGAACCGGGGGTGCCGGGCTAGGTTGGTGATCTGACGCATCGCCAGCAGGAAGGCCCAGACATGCCGCAGCACGCACCGGCCCCGCTCGCACCGCCCGAGGCGCTCTCGCTGTTCCAGGCCACACGCGCGCGCACGGACCGATTGGCCGCGCCGCTGCGCCCCGAGGACATGATGCTCCAGTCGATGGAGGACGCCTCGCCCGTCAAATGGCACCTGGCGCACACGACCTGGTTCTTCGAGGAGTTCATCCTGAAGCCGCACAAGCCGGACTACGCATCGCCCGACGACCGTTTCGCGTTCCTATTCAACAGCTACTACACCCAGGCCGGTCCGCGTCATGCACGCGACCGGCGGGGCATGATCTCGCGCCCGGACTGCGCCGAGGTCGCGGCCTACCGTCGGCACGTGGACGCGGCCCTGGCGGACCTTCTGGACGGCGGACGCGACGATCGGGAAGGGATCGCGGGTCTGGTCGAACTGGGTTGTCACCATGAAATGCAGCATCAGGAACTGCTCGTAACCGACCTGCTGCACGGCCTGTCCTTCAACCCGCTGATGCCGATCTATCGCGACCCGGCCCCCTTGCCGGTCACTGCGGAGGTGCCGCTGACCTTCACCCGGCACGAGGGGGGATCCGTCTGGATCGGCCATGACGGCCCCGGCTTCGCCTATGATTGCGAAGGCGCCCGCCACCGCATCCATCTGGACCCCTATGAGATTGCGGACAGGCCCGTCACCAACCGCGACTGGATCGCCTTCATGGAGGATGGCGGTTATTCCGACCCCCGGCACTGGTTCATGGAGGGCCACGCCATCGCCACGCGCGAAGATTGGGCGCACCCCCTCTATTGGTGGCGTCAGGACGGTGACTGGTGGACCTATACCCTGCGCGGGCCGCAGCCGGTCGCGCTGGACGCCCCCGTGGTGCATGTCAGCTATCATGAGGCGGCGGCCTTCGCCCGCTGGGCCGACGCCCGATGGGACCGGGGCGCGCGCCTGCCCACGGAGGCCGAGCACGAGGTGGCGTTCCGCGATGTCCCGATCGCGGGAAATTTCCTGGATGACGGACAGCTGCGGCCGATGCCGGGGCCCGGCATCTGGGGCGATGTCTGGGAATGGACCGCGTCGCCCTTTACGCCCTATCCGGGTTTCCGGCCGCCCGAAGGGGCCTTGGGCGAATACAACGGCAAGTTCATGGTCAACCAGATCGTCCTGCGTGGCGGGTCCTGCGCAACCGCGCGGGGGCAGATGCGGGCGACATACCGGACGTTCTTCTATCCGCATCAGCGGTGGCAGATGATGGGCCTCCGGCTCGCGCGGGACGTCTGACCGCGTGAATGCCGATCTGTTGAAGGACGCGCTCGCCGGGCTTTCGGCGCCGGACAAGTCGTTGCCGCCCAAATGGTTCTACGACCAGCGCGGCAGTGACCTGTTCGAGCGGATCACCGAACTGCCCGAATACTACCCCACCCGGACCGAGGCGGCCATCCTGCGGGACAACGCCGCCGACCTGGCGGGCCTCGTCCCGCCCGGTGGCGCCTTGGTGGAGCTTGGGTCGGGCGCCAGCGTCAAGACGCGGATCCTTCTGGATGCGGGCGGTCACTTTGGCGCCTATGTTCCGATGGATATCTCGGCCGAGTTCCTGCACGCGACGGCCGACGACCTGCGCCGCCGCTATCCGGCGCTTGCCGTCCACCCGGTCGTGGGCGATTTCACCCGCCCGCTCGACCTGCCGGTGGCGGTCGACGGTCTGGCGAAGGTCGGGTTCTTCCCCGGCTCCACCATTGGCAACCTAGGCGAGGAGCAAGCGGTCGCCCTGCTTCGCGGCGCGGCGGGGTGGTCCGACATCCGTGCCTTCGTCCTCGGCGTCGATCTGGTCAAGGACCCGGCGGAACTGATCGCGGCCTATGACGATGCCCAAGGGGTGACGGCGGCATTCAACCTGAACATTCTCAGTCGGTTGAACGCCGAAGTTCATGCGGATTTCGACCTGCCGGCGTTCCGGCACGAGGCCCGCTGGAAGGCCGACCGGAATCGGATCGAGATGCATCTGGTGTCGCGGTGCGACCAGGGGGTCAGGCTTGGCGGAACGAAAATCCGGTTCGCGAAGGGCGAGACGATCCACACCGAAAGCTGTCGCAAGTACACGACCGCATCCCTGTCGCATCTGGCCGGGCAGTCCGGTTGGCGGGTGGAGCGGATGCTGACCGACGACCGCGAGCGGTTCGCGGTCGCGATCCTGCGGCCGCGCTAGGTCATTCGGCGGCTTGGCCGGTAGCCACGGTCTCGGCTTCGATCGCCGCGGCGCGCTTTTCGACCTGTTCGACGATATGGTCGATCATCTGTGCGTTCGACAGCTTATGCGACTGCTTGCCCGCCAAATAGACCATGCCGGACCCGCTGCCGCCGCCGGTGAAGCCGACATCGGTCATCAGCGCCTCGCCCGGGCCGTTCACCACGCATCCGATGATAGACAGGGACATGGGCGTCTTGATGTGTTCCAGCCGCTTCTCCAGCGCCTCGACCGTCTTGATGACGTCGAACCCCTGCCGCGCGCAACTGGGGCAGCTGATGATGTTGACCCCCCGATGCCGCAGGCCCAGCGATTTAAGGATCTCGTAGCCGACCTTCACCTCCTCGACCGGATCGGCCGAGAGGGACACGCGGATCGTGTCGCCAATGCCCATCCACAGAAGGTTGCCAAGACCGATGGCCGACTTGATCGTCCCGGAGGTCAGCCCGCCCGCCTCGGTGATGCCGAGATGGATCGGCGCGTCGGTCTGCTCGGCCAGGCCCTGATAGGCGGCGGCGGCCATGAAGACGTCGGACGCCTTGCAGCTTATCTTGTATTCGCGGAAGTCGTTGTCCTCGAGGATGCGGATATGATCCAAGCCGCTCTCGATCATGGCGTCGGGGCAGGGCTCTCCGTATTTCTCCAGCAGGTGCTTTTCCAGCGAACCGGCATTGACGCCGATGCGGATGGAGCAGCCGTGATCACGGGCCGCGGCGATCACCTCGCGCACGCGGTCGGGGCTGCCGATATTGCCCGGATTGATCCGCAGGCAGGCCGCACCTGCCGCCGCCGCCTCGATCCCGCGGCGGTAGTGGAAGTGAATGTCGGCCACGATGGGGACGGGGCTTTCGTTCACGATCTCGCGCAGGGCCTTCGACGACGCCTCGTCGGGAACGGAGATGCGGACGATGTCGGCACCCGCCTCGGCCGCGGCCTGGACCTGCGCCACCGTGGCGGCCACGTCGGTGGTCAGCGTGTTCGTCATCGTCTGGACGGTGATCGGGGCACCTCCGCCCACGGGGACGTCGCCCACCATGATCCGGCGGCTGACGCGCCGGTCGATCTGCCGCCATGGACGGATGGAATGGAGCGCGTCGGACATGCGAGACCTTCGGATCGGGTTCGCCTGACAGCTAGGGCCGCGGCGCGCGGGGCGCAACCGCGCGGTGAGGCGCCTATTCGATCGGCGGCGCGGGAATTTCGTCGCCGGGCAGTTCCGGCGTCGCGCCCAACTCGGCCACCACGCGGGCCAAATCGCTGTCGCCATCCAGGTCGGCGATGGCGAAATCCGCGCGCACGGCTTCTGCCGTCAGCGGAATGTTCGACGCGACCTGCACGCCCGGCGCGACGGGACCGTAGGTGTTGCCGTCGACGGACAGGTAGACCGCGCCGGAATTGCCTGTCCGCAAGGTCGCGGGCGCTTCGGCGATCGGCACCTCGTAGGTCTCGCCCGGCTCCAGGATCTTCTCGAAAAGCGTATCGCCTTCGGCCGATTTCACACGGACCCAGGCGGCACGCACGGCGACCAGCACCACGGCCTCCGGCTCCTCGGCCAGAACGCGGGGGGGCGTGGCGGGGGTGTCGGACGCGTCCGGCTCGCCCAGCGCATCGGCCAGCGCGAGGTCGACCGAATTGGCCACCGACGCCGCGATCAGCGTGGCATCCGGGCCCTGCAGGCCCGACGGCTCGACCGTGGCGAGGGCGCCGACGGTGCCCGGCGCGATGGTCGAAATCGGCGCGTCGCGCGCGGTCAGGATGGGCGCATCGAGGGCCTGCGGCCGATACAGCCGCGCCAGCGCGTCCTGCGTGGGCGACTGGACTCCGTTCTCCTCGGGCGAGGCGAGGACGGGGTTCTGCGGCGCAAGCGGATCAAGCTCGGCGATCAGTTCGGGGGCCTGTTCGACCGGCGCGACCTGAACGCGCTGGATTTCCTTCACGACGGTCCAGCCGCCATAGCCCAGCCCGCCCACGAGCAGCGCCAGTACCGCCAGCGACCCCAGCGCGCCGGGTTCGAAGCCGGCGAAGACCGGCGTGGCCTTGTTGGCAAACGGGTTGCTGGCGCCCAGGATCGGGTCGACCGCCTTGGGCACGAGGACCGGCTGCGGACCCTTGGACTTGCGCCCGAATTTCTTGGCCGAGATCGGCTGATCGAAGATCGCCGCACGGCGCGCGACCTCGGACTCCATCGGCTTGAGCGCCGAGAACCCGCCGAAGCCCGACTCTTCGCAGAAGCGGGCGAAGACGGTTTCGGGGTCCATGTCGAGATAACGCGCGTAGCTGCGCACATAGCCGGCCACGAAAGACAGCGAGTCAAAGGCCGAGAGATCCGCGTTCTCGATCGCGGCGATATAGCTCGCCTTGATCCGCAACTCCCGCTGAACGTCCATGAGCGACTTGCCGAGCGTCGCCCGCTCGCCCCGCATCTCGTCGCCGAGCCGCATGGGGAAACTGTCGTAACCCCTTTCCGGGGTCTCTGCCTTCGAAAGGAACTTCGCTTTCCGGCCGAACATGATGGGCCTGCCCCGCAATCTGTGGACGCGCCTCGTTCTCGTGCGCGTTTCCGCCTATGATCCGAGCCCCGACTCCCCATCGGTACTCTGCTGCCATAGCTAGACTAGCAGCATGTCACGGACAATGCACGTCAAGTCTCAGCCGACGGCTTGCGCGCGATTCAGCGCACAATGCGACCAAAGATCGTCCATCGCGCGGACCAGTGCGTCGATCATGGGCGGCGTGTGAACCGGCGAGGGCGTGAAGCGCAGCCGTTCGGTCCCCCGCGGGACGGTCGGGAAGTTGATCGGCTGCACGTAGACCCCGTGATCCGACAGCAGCCGGTCCGAGATCATCTTGCACTTGACGGGGTCGCCCACGTGGACGGGGACGATATGGCTGCCATGGTCGATGATGGGCAGGCCCAGCCCGCGGAGCCGCAGCTTGAGCGACGCGGCCCGTTCCTGATGCAGGTCGCGCAGCGCCTGGTCACGCTTGAGATGCGCGACCGAGGCCGCCGCACCCGCCGCGATCGACGGCGGCAGCGACGTGGTGAAGATGAAGCCCGGCGCGTAGGACCGCACCGCGTCGCACATCCGCGCGCTTGCGGCGATGTAGCCGCCCATCACGCCGTAGGCCTTGGCCAGCGTTCCGTTGACGATGTCGATGCGGTGCATCAAGCGATCGCGTTCGGCCACGCCGGCGCCGCGGGGGCCGTACATGCCGACCGCGTGGACCTCGTCGAGATAGGTCAGCGCGCCGAACTCCTCGGCCAGGTCGCAGATCTCGGCGATCGGGGCGAAATCGCCGTCCATCGAGTAGATCGACTCGAACGCGATCAGCTTGGGGGCGGCGGGATCGTCGGCGGCCAGCAATTCGCGCAGATGGGCCAGGTCGTTATGACGGAAGATGCGCTTGGCACCGCCGTTGCGTCGCACGCCTTCGATCATGGAAGCGTGGTTGAGCGCATCGGAATAGATGATGAGGCCCGGGAACAGTTTGGGCAGCGTCGACAGCGTTGCGTCATTGGCGATGTAGGCGGAGGTGAAAACCAGCGCGGCGTCCTTGCCATGCAACGAGGCCAACTCCGCCTCCAGCCGCTTATGATAGATCGTGGTCCCGCTGATGTTGCGCGTGCCGCCCGAACCGGCGCCGGCGGCGTCCACCGCCTCGTGTATCGCCGCGAGGACGGCCGGATGCTGGCCCATGCCCAGGTAGTCGTTACCGCACCAGACGGTGATTTCGGTCTCAGACCCGTCCGGCCGGGTCCAGATGGCGTGGGGGAACTGGCCGCGACGGCGCTCGATGTCGATGAAGGTCCGGTAGCGGCCTTCCTCGTGCAGGGTGCTGATCGCGCGGTCCAGGGCCGCTCCGTAATCCGTCATATGCTCGTCTTCTCCCCCCGGGGGCAGTCCGGTGCCTGCCGCATCCGTCGCATCTAGCGTCCCCGCGCACATTGATCCAGATCACAGTTTGTCGCGCAGGTCGCGTCCCTAGCGGGTCACGGCCAGTTCACAATCGCGCGCGCCCGCCGCCGCGCAGCTGGCGATGGCGGCCTGCGCCCCGTCGCCCAGACCCCATGCGCCCGTCGTGGGCGAGATGGCCAGCGTGGCGTCCGTTCCCGCGCGGCGGAACCCCCGCCCGACGACCGTGGCGGACGCATCCTGGCTCAGCGTCAGGGGCCGCCCGGGCGCATAGCGGCGGGGCAGGATGTCGGCCACCACGACGCAAGGCCGGCCGCCCCGGCGCGCGGCGTCGCAGCCGGCGACGGCGGCGGCGCGGGCCGCGTCGATGGAATGGAAGTTGAAGGCGCCGCGCGTCGTCTCCGACTGGAAACCCGCGTCGGGCGCGGCGGCCAGCGCGCCGTAGTACTTCAACTGCGCGACCTTCGGCATTTCCTGCAGCGCGGCCAGGTCGATCTCGGACAGGAACGGATGGCGCTGCACCACGATCTGTGCGCTCCGCGTCTCGAACAGCGCCTGCCTGGCTGTGGCCTGATCGGGGACGGCCTGCGCAGTGGCCTGCAGGGGCGCGAGCAGGGCAAGGGACAGCGCGAGGAGGGCGGGGCGGATCATCTTCGATCTCCGTCAAGGGGCGTTCGTCCGCTTTTAGCGGGTCCGTCCGGGACTGGACAGCCTTGGCGCGGCGGATCAACCTGCGCATCACCCCATGTCCGCACCGGAGGCCCCATGTCCCATCCCATCGACGCCATCCTCGACCGTATCGACGCCGGACAGGGCCGCGCGCTCGACCGGCTGATGGAATTGCTGCGCATCCCGTCGATCTCGACCGATCCGGCCCATGCCGACGATTGCGAGACGGCGGCGGACTGGCTCGTGGCCGAGCTGACGCATCTGGGCTTCGATGCGTCCAAGCGCGCGACGCCCGGCCATCCGATGGTCGTGGCGCATGGCGGCGCGGGCGCGCGGCACGTGCTCTTCTACGGCCATTACGACGTGCAGCCGGTCGACCCGCGCCGCCTGTGGAACCGCGATCCGTTCGACCCCGCGATCGATCAGACCCCCCGCGGTGCCGTCATCCGGGCGCGGGGCGCGTCCGACGACAAGGGCCAGCTGATGACATTCCTGGAAGCCTGCCGCGCCTGGAAGGACGAGACCGGCGCGCTGCCCTGCCGGATCAGCGTGCTGTTCGAGGGCGAGGAGGAGTCGGGCTCCCCCTCTCTCGTCCCGTTCCTGGAAGCCAACCGGGAGGAGCTGAAGGCCGAGATCGCGCTGATTTGCGACACGGGCCTGCATGACGACCGGATCCCCGCCATCGTGACGACGCTGCGCGGGTTGCTGGGCGAGGAACTGACGATCGAGGGGCCGGACCGCGACCTCCACTCCGGGCAATACGGCGGCCCAGCGATGAACCCCGCGCGCGTGCTGACGCGGATCCTGGGCCGGTTGCATGACGACCAGGGCCGGGTCCAGGTTCCCGGATTCTATGACGGCGTGGGTGAGTTGCCGGACGACGTGAAGGCCGGATGGGACGATCTGGGCTTTTCGACCGAGGCGTTCCTGGGTGAGGTCGGGCTGAGCCACGCCGCCGGCGAGCGCGGCCGCAGCGGGCTGGAGATGCTGTGGTCGCGCCCCACGGCCGAGATCAACGGCATCTGGTCGGGCTATACCGGCAAGGGGTTCAAGACCGTCCTGCCGTCGAAGGCACACGCCAAGGTCAGCTTTCGGCTGGTCGGCGGGCAGGACCCGCTGCGCCTGCGCGAGGCGTTCCGCGACTGGGTGATCGCGCAGATGCCGCCCGATTGCCACGTGACGTTTCAGGGCCACGGCGCGGGGCCGGCCTCCGCCATGTCGGTGGACGGACCCGTCTTCGCCGCCGCGCAGGCCGCACTGACCGAGGAGTGGGGCCAGCAGGCGACCTTCGTCGGCGGGGGCGGCTCGATCCCGATCGCGGGGTATTTCCAGTCGGTGCTGGGGATGGAGTCGCTTCTGACGGGGTTCGCGAAGGACGATGACCAGATCCATTCGCCCAACGAGAAATACGACGTCGAAAGCTTTCGGAAAGGCATCCGCAGCTGGGCGCGGATCCTGGGCCGGCTGGCCGATTAGGCCCGGGCCGCCCTGAAAGCGATGCGTTACTTGTCGGGCGCCACCAGCCCCAGGCCGCGGAGGTAGATGCCGATCCCGGCCTCCAGCAAGTCCTCGGGCGGGAAGGGGACGTTGCCGCCCGGGTTCCCGCGCGCGAACAGTTCGACCACGCCATGGCTCATCGCCCAGATATGGGACGAGAACATCGTGGCGGGGGGGCGCCGATCCTCGGGGATGTGTTCGGACAGCTGTTCGGCCGCCTGTTCCAGGATGCCGCGCGACCGGGCGACGGCGCGCGCCAGCTCGGGCGTGGCATGGCGCGACAGGCCGCTTTCGAACATCGCCATGTAGTGGCCGGGATACTTGCGCGCGAAGGCCAGATAGGCGCGGCCCGTCGCCTCGAACGCCTGCAGCGCCGAGGGCTGACCGCCCTTGTAGGCGAATTCCATCAGGTCGCCGAAGATCGCATGACCCTGCAGCGCGCATTCCACGATCAGATCCTCGCGCCCCTCGAAATGACGGTAGACGGCGGCGGGCGTGACCCCGGCCGACTTGGCGGCTTCCGACAGGGTGAAGCCGGTGGGGCCCTTCTCCTCGATCAGCGACAGCGCGGCATCCACCAGCGCCTGGCGCAGGTTGCCGTGGTGATAGCCGCGCTTCGTCACGCGCCGTGCAGCCAGAGTTCGGGCCCGCCCGCGATCCGGTCGTCGATGCGCAGCGCCTTGTCGTCCCGACCGTCATATTCGATCCGCGACAGCACGAGGCGGATCGCGTTCAGCCGCGCGCGCCGCTTGTCGTCGGACCGGACGACGCACCAAGGTGCCGCGTCGGTATGGGTGCGCTCGAAGGTCTCGGAGATGGCATCGGTATAGGCATCCCAGCGGGACAGGCCCTTCACGTCGATCGAGCTGAGCTTCCACTGCTTCAGCGGGTCGTCCTCGCGCTTGAGGAAACGCCGCAACTGCTCGGCCCGTCCGACGTTCAGCCACAGCTTGACCAGGATGATGCCGTCCTCGACCAGCATCTCCTCGAAGCGGGGGACCTGCGCGAAGAACGTCCGGCGCTGTTCCGGCGTGCAGAAGTCGAACACATGCTCGACCACGGCGCGGTTGTACCAGGATCGGTCGAACAGCACGATCTCTCCGGCGGTGGGCAGATGCTGTACGTAGCGCTGGAAATACCACTGCCCCGCCTCGCGGTCCGACGGCTTGGACAGCGCCACGGTGCGCGCGACACGGGGGTTCAGGTTCTCGCGGAAACGCTTGATCGTGCCGCCCTTGCCGGCCGCGTCCCGCCCCTCGAACACGACGGCCACCCGCGTGCCCGAGGCGGCGACCCAGGACTGGCACTTGACCAGTTCGATCTGCAGCGCATGCAGCTGCTCCTCGTAGTCGTCCTTGTCCATCCAGTCGTCATAGGGAAACGGATCGGTCACGATGTCCTTCTTGCCGGCCTTTTCGATGGCCTTGCGGATGTCCTTGGGGACCTCGCTCTCGAAAAACTTGGTGATGGCGGCGTCGAAGGGCTTGGGCATGGGAATTCTCCTCTGACGCATAGATATAGGCCGCGCGGCGACCCCGGGGCCAGCCCGGACCTGGCCCGCGCGGATCAGCCCGCGGCGGCGGCCCGGTCGATGGCGGCGATCACCGCCTCGGGGTCGGCGTGATGCGGCATGTGGCCGACGCCGTCCAGCATGGTCAGGTTCGCATGCGGCACCATCGCCTTGAACGGATGGGCGTGGGTCTCCGGTGGCACGATCGTGTCGGCGGTGCCGTGCACCATCTCGATCGGCAGACGAAGCGCGTCGTAGCGGCCTTCCATCCCGACGATATGCGGCTTCAGGCCGTTCACCTGCCGGGCGTTGGCGCGCAGACTGTCCCGCCGGAGCGTCAGTTGCGCGCCGACATGCTGAAAATACCCGTCCGGCATCGGATCCGGGGCGAAGATACCTTCGGTAATCTGGCGCAGGCGATCGTCGCCCACCGTGGCCGTCAGCAAGGGCACCGCGATGGCCCCGCCGGGGGCGGAGGCGTTGACCGCGTAGATCGGCCCCAGCCCGCCCTTCCACCGGTTCGACGCCGCGGCCAGAAGGATCAGCGCGCGGGCCGGGTGATCCAGGCCCCAGGCCAGCGCGATCGTGCCGCCGAAGCTGTGACCCAGAACCAGCGGTACGCCGCGTCCGACTTGCCCATAGGCCCCCGCCAGCAGCGCGGCCTGCTCGGCCGGCGTTTCCGCCTGGGTGGCGAAGGCCGCGCGATAGGCCGGATCGACATGGCCGGTATAGCCCAGCCCCGGCCGGTCGAAGGCGATGCAGCGATAGCGGTCTGACAGACGGTCGATCAGGTCGAAGGTGAAATCCCGGTTGTTGCCCGAGGCGCCGTGGATCATCACCAGGTCCGGCCCCGTGCCGCGGATGACGGCGTGCACCGGGACGCCGCCCACGTCGAGGATGTCGCCCTCGGGCGGGAAGGCGGCCTCGAACGCGGCCTCGCGGGCGGCGGCACGCCGGTCGATGGCTGTGCCGCCGATCGCGGCGAGCGCCGTCGCGACCCCGCCCTTAACGGCCGATCTGCGCGAAATCATAAGGTGTCGTCTCGTATATCTGACTGATCCAGTTGCCATACAGGAGATGGCCATGGCTGCGCCACCGGTTCAGCGGCGGCCGCGACGGATCGTCATCGGGGAAGTAATTGCCCGGGACGTTGATCGGCGTGCCATTGGCCACGTCGCGCCGATACTCGGCCTGCAGCGTGTCGCTGTCGTACTCGAAATGGTTGAAGATGTGCAGCGCGCGGTGGGCCGCGTCCTCGATCAGGCAGGGGCCGGTCTCCTCGCTGCCCAGCAGCACCTTCATTCCCGCTGCCTCCACTTCGTCGCGGCGCACCTCGGTCCAGCGGCTGACGGGGATGACGCAATCGTCCGAGAACCCACGCAGATAGGGCGAGGCGGGCGCCTCGTTGCCCACGCGGAAGCAGCCGAACGCCTTTTGCGGCAGGATATGCTTCCGCACCCCGTGGAAATGCCAGGCCATCGCCATCCCGCCCCAGCAGATGCCGAAGATGGAATGCACGTTGGTCTGCGTCCAGTCCATCACTTCGCGCAACTCGTCCCAATAAGTCACCTCCTCGAAGGGCAGGTGCTCGATGGGCGAGCCGGTGATCAGAAAGCCGTCGAACTTCTGGTCCCGGACCTCCTGGAAGGAGCGGTAGAACGTCTCCATATGCTCGGGCGCGGTGTGGCGTGACTGGTGCTCGGTCATGCGAACCAGCGTCAGGTCGATCTGCAACGGCGTGGCGCCGATCAGGCGGGCGAACTGCGTCTCCGTCGTGATCTTCATCGGCATCAGGTTCAGCAGGCCGATCTTCAGCGGGCGGATGTCCTGACGCACGGCATCGTCCTCGGACATGACCATGACCCCCTCGGTGGACAGGACGTCATGGGCCGGCAGGTCGTGGGGCAGGATGATGGGCATCGGGGTTCCGTCTTCTCGGGCCGGGCAGAGTTAGGCGGCGGCGCGGTGCCTGCCAAGGGCCTCGCCCACAAGCGCGATCACGTCGGCGGCATCGCGGACGGCGGCGACCTCGGCGGCGGTGACGCTGATGCCCCAGTTCGCGGCCATCGCGGCATAGCGCGGATGCCGTTCGGTGATGGCGGCGGCATAGGCGTGGCGCGCGAAGGCGTTCGGGTCGACCCGGTCGGCCGACACGCCGGACACGCGCAGGTAATCCCGCCACTGCTCGGTCAGGAATTCCGGGCGATAGCACATCGGCTTGGGCGCGGACGAGAAGCGGTCGACCAGGGTCTGCACGTGATCCTCGGTGCCCTCGATCCAAACCATCAGCGTCGTGTCGTGAAGCGCCCGGAGCGCGGGATCGGCGGGGTCGTGCGGGTCCACGACCTCGCAGATGGAGCCGCCGGTGTCGCAGACGAACTGGTCGTAGCCATAGATGTCGCGGGCGCGCTCGATGAAATGGGGCGTGTCCAGAAGCGCGTTGATCTCGGCGCGCACATGCAGCGTCTGTCGTCGCTCGTATTCCGGCATCGGCAGGCCACCCTGCGCGGGGTCGCCCGGCTGACCCAGATAGGTGGACAGCGGGTCGAGGTTCTCGAACGTGATGTTCGAGCCGATATAGATGCTGTCCGAGCGCAGGAGCCCCGCCAGGAACGGCACGCGCATCGCCTCGCGCTTGAGGTTGTCGTTGATGTGCTCGCCCATGTAGGCCGTGCCGATGCGGTAGTCGATCGAGTAGTGGAACCAGTCGCCGGCCCCGCGCAGGATCCGCGCCATATGCGTCTTGCCCAGGCCCGACATGCCGAAGAAGGTCACGCGCTTGTCGCGGGCGGTCCGCCAATCCTGTTCGGTCGCGTAGATCATGCCTTCCGGGTAGCGGCCCCGCGCAGCGTGCGCAACAGGCGCCCGTCCAGGATGACCAGCCCCAGCGCCAGCAGCCCGAAACCCAGATAGACCTGTGCGCCAAGCGCCTCGTCCCGGACCCACGCGCCGAGCAGGATTGCGACCGGCGCGACGAGCAGCGTGCACAGCATCAGGTTGCCGGCGCCGGCCATGGCCAGCACCCGGAAATAGAGCAGGTACGCGCAGGCCGTCGCGATTACCGCGTAATAGGCAATGGCCAGGATCGTGTCGGGCCGGGTGGGCAGGATCGGCCCGTCGATCCAGAGTGCGACCGGGATCATCACCAGGCTTGACCCCGTCAGCATGCCCGCGGCCGCGACCTGTGGCGACAGGCCCTGCAGCCGGGTGCGTGCCCAGACGCCGGCCAACGCATAGCTGATGGTGCCGGCGACGACGGCCAGCTGCGCCGCGGAACGCAAATCGAAGCTGGCCAGCGCGTCGAGGCCGATGGCCGTGGCCACACCCAGAAACCCCAGCAGGACGCCCACCGCCCGGCGCGTCGTCAGCCGTTCATCGGCCAAGAAGATCGCCGCGGCCAGAACGCCGAACACGGCCGTGCCCGCGTTCAGGATCGAGGTCAGGCCGGTTTCGATATGCAACTGCCCCCAGGCCATCAGCGAGAAGGGCAGCACGTTGTTGAGCAGGCCCATGACGCCCAGCGCCAGCCAGATGCGGGGCGCACGGGGAACGGGCAGGCGGCGCAGCAGGACGTATGCCCACAGCACCAGCGCGGCCAGGCCCACGCGGAACGCGACGCTGGTGACGAAGGGGATCTCGTCCAGGGCAATGCGGATCGACAGGAAGCTGCCGCCCCAGATGAAGGACAGCAGGATCAGTTCGCCCCAGGCGCGGTTGGGCATGTCGCGATGGCTCATGACGGTATTGCTAGCCGTCGGCTGCGCCGCGGGCCACCCGGAACCTGCGCCAAACGAGAACGCCCCGCCGGATCGGGCGGGGCGTCGAAGGCGGGAAGTATCGCCGGTATCAGAAGCTGTAGCCGATCTTCAGGCCGACGGCGATGGCATCGTTGCCGTCGAAATCGGCGCGGGCCGTGTCGGGCGTGCCGGTTTCGGGGCGCGCGTCGCGCAGGTCGGTGTAGCGCACGCCGCCGGTCAGCTTGACCGCGTCGGTGACCTGGTAGGAGCCGCCGACCGCGATGGAGCGCGAGCCGTTGGTCGGGGCCAGCGGCGAAACCAGGTCGTCATCGCCCGAGCTGGAATAGCCGAAGGCGATGGAGCCGGAAAACTTGTCGGTGAAGCGACGGCCGACGCCGATCTCGAAATCGGTGGAGTTCTCGATGTCGGTCAGGCTGTTGTTCGTCGTGCCCGAAATCGCCTCGACCTGCTGGTCGAAGAAGACCGGCGAGACGATCGTGTCCTCGTAGCGGGCATAGCGGATGGAGCCGAAGACCAGCGTATCCCTGGCCACACCGGTCTGGAACTCGAGGTTCAGGCTTTCCGGTGCGGTGATGTCGGTGGTGCTGGTCTCGCCCAGCGCGCCGCCGCTCAGGACAGAAACGGGGATCCCGCTGACGCTTTCCTTGGTCGACAGCTCATGGTCGATCTTGGAGTTGTAGGTCAGCGCGATGCGCAGCGCGATGTCCGGCCGCTCGTAGGCGCCGCCGACGACGTAGCCGAACGCCCCGTCGCTGGAAAAGCCCGCGTTGTAGCCGTTCAGCCCGCCATAGGCGAGGCCGCTGAGCGTCACATTGGCCGAGATTTCCTGGTAGCGCAGGCCGCCATGCATGCTGAAGCCGTTGCCGAACTCGTAGCGGCCCAGCGCGGTGACGGCGTAGCTGTCGACCACCGCCTCGGTCCCGCCCAGGGCGCTGCCCTCGACCTGAACGCCGGGCACGACCAGCGAGGCCACGGTGTTGCCGCTCTCCGGATAGCTGATGTCGGAGCCGTAGGGCTCGTCCACGATCAGCGCAAAGGAGACCGCCTCGCTGAACTGGTACTTGAAGGCCGCGCCGACGGTCAGGAAGCTGTCGGCGACGTTGCCGGTATCGCTGCCGAAGGACGGGTTGGCCGCCGGGCCGCCCGAGGACAGAAAGCCCGCCATGTCGTCGGTGCCGTCGACCGAAGGATCGACGAAGCCGAAGGTCACCTCGGCATAGTTGCCTTCCTCGAACAGCGCGTCGATGCCCTGGCCCGACCGGTCCAGACCCCCGGCATGGGCGGTGGCGGCGGTGGTGAAGGTCGCGACGACGGCGAGTGCGAAACGGTTCATGGGTGTCCTCATCCCTTTGGGGGCCCGTCGATCTCCTCCTGACGGGCGGCGCCGGATCGGCGGGGTACGCCCCCGATCGCGGCATGTGATGTCCGAGCGATGCGCAGATGGGGGGATTCGGTCAAATCGGACCCTACGTCACGGGTTCGTGACACCCCCCTTCGCGCGCGACTATGGCCCGGCCGCAACAGCTTCAGCCGGTTTGGCGTGTCGCGAGGCGGAGGTTGGCCCAGGCCGCCGCGAAGACGATCGCGCCCCCGATCAGGGTCAGCGGTTCCAGCGGTTCGGCGTAGAACAGCGCCCCGATCACCGCGATCAGGGGCAGCCGCGCGAAATCCACCGGCATGATCGTCGAGGCCGGCGCGAGGCGCAGTGCATTCGTCAGGCACCAATGCGCGCAAAGCCCGGCGATCCCGATCAGGACGACCCAGGTCAGCGCCGTGCCGCGGGGCAGGGCGATGTCGCCGTCGAAGCCCGCGCAGACCAGACCGAAGACCAGTTGCAGCGCGGTCAGCCAGAACAGGATACCGGTCACCGTCTCGTGCCGTGTCAGGCGTCGCGTCAGCAGGTTCGTCAGCGCGAAGGCCACTGCCGCCAGTCCGGCCCAGACCAGCCCGGGCGAGATCGCCCCGCCGAAGGGTCGTGCCACCAGAAGGACCCCCGCGAAGCCCAGACAGGCCACCGCAACCTGGATGCCGCGCACGCGCTCGCCCAGGATCAACGGCGCCAGCAACAGCACCCAGAGCGGCGAGGTGAATTCCAACGCGAAGACCTGCGCCAGCGGCGCCAGCGTGATCGCCAGGAACCACAGGTTCTGGCCCGTGAAATGGGCGATGTTTCGCACGGTATGCGCGCCCAGGTTGGCGGTCCGTATCTCGGCCAGCCGTCCGGTGGCGACCGCCAGCACCGACACGATCACCAGCCCGGTGCAGGACCGGAACAGCATGATCTCGAACGTGTCGAGCTGCACGCTGACGGCGCGGCCGGCCACGGCCATGGTCGTGAAGCTGGCGATGCCCCCCGTCATCCAGAGGAGGGCGCGAAGCGTGTCGGGGGTCAAGATCTCAGCTTTCGGGGGGCTGATAGACGCCCTGTTCCTTCAAGGCGTCGATGACCTCCTTGGGCATGTAGGTTTCGTCATGGCGCGCCAGGATCTCGGTCGCCTGGAACGTGTCGTCCAGATAGCGGCCGGTGCCGACCATCCCCTCGCCCTCGCCGAAGAGGTCGGGCAGGACGCCGTCATAGGTCACGGGGATCGACGCGCCGCCGTCGGTGACACGGAAGCTGACCTCGGTGCCCTCGCCGCGGATCAGGCTGCCGTCCTCGACCAGACCGCCGATGCGGAACACCTCGGAGGGCGGCGGCGGCGCCTCCGCCACCTGGCTGGGCGAGCGGAAGAAGTTGATCCCGTCGCGGAAGGCATAGCCCATCAGCGCGGTGGATCCGGCCAGGGCCACCGCGGCGATGGCGATGACCTGGATGCGGCGTGTCTTCTTGAGCGAACGCATGGCGGAACCTCTCAGGCGGACTCGAACGTCAGGGGACGGCGCAGGAACTGCGTCGCGCGGGCCGACACGCGTTCCGGATCGCCAGTGGTCAGCATCCGACCCGGCCCGTCGCCGGCCATGGCGGGCCTGCGTGACAGGTAATGGGCCAGGCTCTCGGCGACAATATCGGCCTGGCTGAACACCTTGACCTCCGGTCCCAACGCGCGCTGGAACGCTTCGGTCACCAACGGATAATGCGTGCATCCCAGGACCGCCGCATCGGGGCGCGGCATCTTGCGGCGCAGCGCGTCGACATGACTGCGCACGAGCGCCTCGGCCAGGATCATGTCGCCGTCCTCGATCGCGTCCACGACACCGCCGCAGGCTTGCGCCTCGACATCGACGCCGATGGCGCGGAAGGCCAGTTCGCGCTGGAAGGCGCGGCTGGCGACCGTGGCCGGGGTGGCGAAGAGCGCGACCTGGCCCACCGCCACCTCCCGCGGGGGGGAGTTGTCGCCCCATCCGCGCTCGGTCAATGCCTCGATCAGGGGCACGAACACGCCGAGGACGCGCTTGCCGTCGGGCACGCCCGCCTCCTGCATCCGGCGCAGTGCGGCGGCCGAAGCGGTGTTGCAGGCCAGCACGACCAGGTCGCAACCCTTGTCCCACATGTCCTCGACCGCGGCGCGGGTCAGGTCGTGAATGTCCCCGGCCTCGCGCACGCCATAGGGGGCGTGGGCATTGTCACCGTAATAGGTGACGGGCAGATCGGGCAGGCGGCGGGTCACCGCCTCCCAGATGGTCAGGCCGCCCAGGCCGCTGTCGAAGATGCCGACGCTCATGTGCATCCCGCCTTTTGCGTTTCGAAGTCGAACCCCGGATCCGGGCTTTCCCGACCGGTGCTGTAGGTCCGTTCGCGCAGGAAGGCCATAAGCGCGCGCCGGTTTCCGCCGTGCCGCGCGATTTCCGGCGCGGGGACGGGGTGCCCGACGGTGACGCGCACGGGTCCGTCCGTGCGGGCGCGGAATTCGCGCAGCAGAAGGCCCAGGCGCAGCGTCGAATGGACATGGCTGGCTAGGTGGAACAGGCGCGAATTCGCGCCTTCGAAATGGATCGGGACGACGGTCGCGCCCGAGGCGTGGATTAGCCTCGCCGTGAAGCCGCCCCATTCGGGATCGCGCGCCGGGCCGAATGGGCGCGCCGCGGTGGAGACGGCGCCGCCGGGAAAGACGCCGATGGCGCCGCCGTCCCGCAGGAAGGCGATCGCCGCCTTTCGCATGGCCAGGTTGCGCGTCTGGCCGCCGCGCGTCGCGTCGAAGCTGACCGGCAGCAGGGTCCGCCCCAGGTCCGGCGCGCGCAGGAACACGTCGTTGGCCAGGATGCGGAACCCGTCCGGCCGTGTCCGCGAAAGGATCAGCGCCAGCATCAACCCGTCGAGGATGCCGTAGGGGTGGTTGGCCACCAGCACGACCGGCCCCTCGGCCGGGATCAGGTCCAGCCCGCCGGAAACCAGTTCGAGACGCAGGCCGTAACGGCGGCACATCTCTTCCCAGAAATCGGCACCATCGGCCACCGCGCGTTCATAGCCGCGTGCGCGCCGCAGCAGATCCGGCCGCCCCGTCAGCGACTCGAGCCCGCGGATCACGGCGCGGCCGCGGCGGGTGCGCGCGGAATGGGCATAGGTGATGTCGCGGGTTGCGTCGCGGATCATGCGCCCGATCCTATCAATGGCGACGTGACCGGAAAGTGAAAAGGCGCCCCGCGGGGCGCCCTTCGAACGTCTCGGCCGCGACTGCGACTTACGAGTTGGCTTTGATGAAGCTGACGGCGTCGCCGAAGGTCTGGATCGACTCGGCGGCATCGTCGGGGATTTCGATGCCGAACTCCTCCTCGAACGCCATGACGAGCTCGACCGTGTCCAGCGAGTCCGCGCCGAGATCGTCAATGAACGAAGCGTTCTCCGTCACCTTTTCCTCTTCGACGCCCAGATGCTCGACCACTTTCTTGCGGACGCGCTCCTCGATGTTGTCGCTCATGTCTCTACCTCGTGTCGTGGCCCGCGCGGGGCGTCTTGTGGCACGGATCGGACCCCATGCCGGGCCGTCCGAAGGGATCGGACAGGGGTGTCGGCGACACCCCCCGGATAATGTGCGCCGCCTATATCACGGGCGCAAGGGATGGCAAATTATTTGTCTCGCGCCCTTCAAAGCATCGCCATGCCGCCGTTCACGTGGATCGTGGCGCCGGTGACGTAGGCCGCGCCGGGCGAGGCGAGATAGGCCACGGCGGCCGCGATCTCCGTGGGCTGGCCCATGCGGCCGGCGGGGATCTGCGCGTCGATCTTGGCCTTCTGGTCGTCGGTCAGCTTGTCGGTCATCGGCGTGGCGATGAAGCCGGGGGCCACCGTGTTCACGGTGATGTTCCGCGACGCGACTTCATAGGCCAGCGACTTGCCCATGCCGACCATGCCGGCCTTGGATGCGGCATAGTTCGCCTGTCCCGGATTGCCGGTCGCGCCGACGATCGACGAGACGTTGACGATGCGGCCCCAGCGGGCCTTCATCATGCCGCGCATCACCCCCTTGGACAGGCGGAACGCGCTGGTCAAGTTGACGTTCAGGACGTCGGCCCATTCCTCCTCGGACATGCGCATGAACAGGTTGTCGCGGGTGATGCCCGCATTGTTGACCAGGATGTCGACCGATCCCATCGCCTCGGCCGCCTGTTTGGGCAGGGCGTTCACGGCGTCGCCGTCCGACAGATTGCAGGGCAGCACATGGGCGCGGTCGCCCAGCTCGCCGGCCAGGGCGTTCAGCGGATCCTCGCGCGTGCCCGACAGGCCGACGGTCGCGCCCTGCGCGTGGAGCGCGCGCGCGATGGCCGCGCCGATACCGCCCGACGCGCCGGTCACCAGCGCGCACTTCCCTGTCAGGTCAAACATTTGCAGGTCCTTCTTCAACTGATTTCGCCGCCTCGGCCACCTGTTCGGGCGTGCCGACGGCGCGGGTCTCCAGCGTCCTGTCGATGCGGCGGATCATGCCCGACAAGGCCTTGCCCGCGCCGATCTCCCAAATCTCGGTGACGCCTTCGGCGGCCATGCGCATCACGCTCTCGCGCCAGCGGACGGAACCGGTGACCTGATCGACCAGCAGCGCGCGGATATCGCGGGCGTCGGTCACGGGGCTGGCCGTGACGTTGGCGATCAGCGGCACCGACGGGTCGCGGATGTCGACGTCGTCCAGCGCCTCGGCCATGACGCCCGCGGCGGGGGCCATCAGGTCGCAGTGGAACGGGGCCGATACGGGCAGCAGCATCGCGCGCTTGGCGCCCTTGCCCTTGGCGATGTCCAGCGCGCGTTCGACCGCTTCGCGTTGGCCGGAGACGACAACCTGGCCCGGATCATTGTCGTTCGCGGCCTGGCAGACCTGGCCCTGCGCGGCCTCGTCCGCGACCGCCTTCGCCGCATCGAAGTCAAGGCCCAGCAGCGCCGCCATCGCGCCTTCGCCCACCGGGACGGCCGATTGCATCGCCTCGCCGCGCGTGCGCAGCAGGCGGGCGGCATCCTCCAGCGTGATCGACCCGACGGCGACCAGCGCGCTGTATTCGCCCAGCGAATGCCCGGCGACGAAGGCGGCATGGTCGGCGACCGACAGGCCCTCCGCCTCCAGCGCGCGAAGGGCCGCGACCGACGTCGCCATCAGCGCGGGCTGCGCGTTGCGCGTCAGTGTCAGCGCGTCCGCCTCCCCCTGCCAGATCAGGGTCGAGAGCGCCTCGCCCAGCGCCTCGTCCACGGCCTCGAACACGTGAAGCGCGGCGGGATAGGCCAGCGCGAGATCGCGGCCCATGCCGATGGTCTGGGCGCCCTGGCCCGGGAAGACGAATGCTCTGCTCATCGTGCACCTTCCGGTTTTCGACGGGTCTAGCGGTCGCATCCCGCGCTGTGAACCCTGCACGGGCCCTGTGCGCGAATGGGCGGTTAAGGATTTCGTCACATGCGCTAGGTATGGGGCGGACAGAGACGGGGTCACCATGACGCGCAGACGCGAAGCGACGAACACGATCGCCACCTATGGCTGGGTGGAACGGGCCTTTCACTGGGTCATCGCCGTCTTGATCCTGACGGCGCTGGTGTTGGGCAAGCTGGCGCATGACGCGGGCTTCGATACCGACGCGGCGCTGGCCCGCAAGGCGTGGCTGTTTTCGTTCCACAAGACGGTCGGCGTCACGATCTTCTTGGTGGCGCTGGCCCGGATTGGCTGGGCGCTGTCGCAGCCGCGCCCGCGACCGCTCCATGGCGGGCTGGAAGGGTTCGCGGCGGCCGCCGTGCACTGGCTGCTCTACGGGTCGCTGGTGCTGGTGCCGCTGCTGGGCTGGTCGGAACATGCGGCCGCGACGGGCTTCGCGCCCATCTGGTGGCCGTTCGGGCAGGATCTGCCCTTCGTGCCCAAGGACCCCGAATTGGCGAAGATCCTGGCGACGCTGCACACGACCTTCGTCAAGGTCCTGGTCGGCGCACTGGTCCTGCACATCGCGGGCACCCTGAAGCATGTCCTGATCGACCGCGACCTGACCTTCGCGCGGATATGGCGCGGGGCCGATCCGGGCCAGGTCCCGGCGCGGGGCGGCAAGGCCCTTCCGGTGGTGACGGCGCTGGCCGTCTGGGCCGGAACGCTGGTCGTGGCCCTGGCCCTGGTGCCCGAGGGGACGGTGGCCGCCCCCGGCCAGGCCAGCGTGGCCGGCACCTCGAACTGGACGGTGGAGGGGGGGACGCTTTCGATCAGTGTGACGCAGATCGGAAGCGCGGTCACCGGGTCCTTCGCCGACTGGCAGGCCGCCATCGACTTCGACGAGACGCCGCGGGACGACGGAACGCTGGGCACGGTCGAGGTTTCGATCGCGACGGGCTCGCTCACGCTCGGTTCGGTCACGACGCAGGCGATCTCGGGGGAGTTTCTGGCCTCCGAAGCGCATCCGACGGCCCGTTTCGACGCCGTGATCCGGCCGGATGGCGCGGATTACCTGGCCGAGGGGGATCTTGTCATCCGCGACGCTTCGGTTCCGTTGACATTGCCGTTCACCTTGCAGATCGAGGGCGACCGCGCCGTGATGGCGGGGCAGGTGGACCTGGACCGCCGCGATTTCGGTATCGGCGCGGCCTATCCGGACGAGTCGAACGTGGGCTTCGGCGTCACGGTCGATGTCGCGCTGACGGCGACGCGCGGCGCGCCGGATTCGTAACACCTCGTTAACCGCTCCTCCCCAGCTTTCGGGACTTCCTGAAACCGAGAGCATGGGAGGGTCGGGCCATGCCTACGGTTCGTGCCATCGCAGAAGAAATCGTTGCCCGCGAGGGTGGCTACGTCAACGATCCGGACGATCCGGGCGGGGCGACCAATCACGGCGTCACCATCCACACGATGCGCGCGCTGGGGCTGGACCTCGACCGCGACGGCGATGTCGATGCGGTGGATGTCCAGGCGCTGCCGCGGCGCCGGGCGGTCGACATTTTCGTCGACCACTATTTCCATCGCGTGCGGATCGACTCGCTGCCCGCATGCCTGCAGCCGTCGGTCTTCGACATGCAGGTCAATGCCGGGTCGAACGCCATCCGCATCCTGCAGCGGCTGCTCGGCCAGATGGGGCAGCGCGTGGCCGTCGACGGGGTCATCGGTCCGCGCACGGCCGCCGCCGCCCGCGCCGCCGTGGCCGCGGCCCCCGACCATCTGGCCGACGCCTATGGGATCGCACGACGCAACTGGTACTATGCGCTGGCCGACCGGCGCCCGTCTTCGCGCAAATACGCGCGGCGGCGCGATGGCGGCAAAGGCGGCTGGATCCGGCGCGCCGAGGAGTTCATCTCGCCCCGCTATCACCTGACCGACGCAGAGCACCGCGCGCGAGTGGCGGCATGGGACTGATGCGCGGGATCGGCGCGATCGGCACCCTGGGCCGGGCGGCACGGGACATCGGCGAGGTCTTCGTGCCCAACGCGACCAAGGGTCAGCGCCTGGAACACGCCGCGCAACGGGCTGCGCTGGAGCAGTTGGGCGCCGAATTCGCGCTGGAACGGAGGAGCCTTTTCGACCGCTGCGTCGATGGGCTGAACCGGTTGCCCCGGCCGATGCTGGCGCTGGGGACGTTGGGCCTGTTCGTCTACGCCATGTCCGAGCCGGCGGGGTTTTCCGCGCGGATGCAGGGCCTGGCGCACGTGCCCGAGCCGCTCTGGTGGTTATTGGGCGCGATCGTGGGCTTCTATTTCGGCGCGCGTGAGATGCACTACGTCCGCCGTCCCACGCCGCCGCCGCCGCTTCCGGCGCCGCGCATGTCGGCCTGGCACGCACCGGAGGAGGATGCCGATCCGCCCGCGGCCATCGACAATCCGGCGCTTCACGACTGGCGCGGCGACCGCGACTGACGCGAATTTGACCTGTGACGCCCCGTCGCGCCCCATTGGCCGCGGCGGGGCGTTCGCGTAACTGGGGGGCATGATCGCCGAACTTGGCCATTTCGCCCTGATCGCCGCCTTTTCGGTGGCCCTCGTCCAGACGGTCGTGCCGATGGTGGGCGCGTGGCGTGGCTGGACGGGATGGATGGCTGTCGCTTCACCCGCCGCGATCGTCCAGGTCCTGCTGGTCGGGTTCTCCTTCGCGGCGCTGACCTATGCGTTCGTGACGTCGGATTTCTCTCTCCGCCTCGTGGTGTTGAACAGCCATACCGACAAGCCGATGCTCTACAAGGTGTCGGGCGTCTGGGGGAACCACGAGGGCTCGCTGCTGCTGTGGGTGCTGATCCTGGCGCTGTTCGGTGCGGCGGCGGCGTGGTTCGGGGGACAGTTGCCGCAGACCCTCCGGGCCCGCGTCCTCGCGGTGCAGGCCAGCGTGGGCGTCGCGTTCTACGCCTTCATCCTGTTCACATCCAACCCGTTCCTGCGCCTCGAATCGCCGCCCTTCAACGGCGAGGATCTCAATCCGCTGCTGCAGGACCCGGGCTTGGCGTTCCATCCGCCATTCCTCTACCTGGGTTACGTGGGCCTGAGCATGGCCTTCAGCTTCGCCGTCGCCGCGTTGATCGAGGGACGGGTGGACGCCGCCTGGGGCCGCTGGGTGCGGCCCTGGACGCTGGCCGCGTGGCTGTTCCTGACGATCGGCATCGCGCTGGGCTCATGGTGGGCCTATTACGAACTGGGCTGGGGCGGTTTTTGGTTCTGGGACCCGGTCGAGAACGCGTCGTTCATGCCGTGGCTCATCGCCGCCGCGTTGCTGCATTCCGCCATCGTGGTCGAGAAGCGCGAGGCGCTGAAGGCTTGGACGATCCTGCTGGCGATCCTGGCCTTCGGGTTCAGCCTGATCGGAACGTTCATCGTCCGCTCGGGCGTGCTGACCAGCGTGCATGCCTTCGCCAACGATCCCGAACGCGGCGTCTTCATCCTGGCGATCCTCGCGTTCTTCACCGGGGGCGCGCTGCTGCTCTATGCGGTCCGGGCGCCGGTGATGCAGGCGCGCGGCGTGTTCGGCGTGGTCAGCCGCGAATCGGCGCTGGTGGCGAACAACCTGCTGCTGGCGGTCTCGTGCTTCGTAGTCTTCGTCGGAACGGTCTGGCCATTGGTGGCGGAACTGGCCTTCGACCGGACGCTGTCGGTCGGGCCGCCGTTCTTCGACGCGGCGTTCACGCCCTTCGTCATCGCGCTGGGGCTGCTGCTGCCGCTGGGCTCGGTCATGCCATGGAAACGTGGACGCGCGCGCGCGCTGCGCCCGATGATCCCGGTCGCGATCCTCGCGCTGGCGGTGCTGGGCCTGGTCTGGGCGATGCAGACCGGGCGCAGCCTGGGCGGTCCGCTGGGGGCGGCCCTTGGCGTCTGGCTGGTCGCGGGGGCCTGCGTCGATCTGGCCACGCGCACCGGGCGGGGCCGCTGGTCGGAGCGGCTGGGCCGGATGACGCGCCTGCCGGGGGCGGATTGGGGCAAGGCGCTGGCCCATGGGGGCCTGGGCGTCACGATCTTCGGCGTCGCCGCGCTGACCGCCTGGCAGCAGGAGGAGATCGCCGTCCTTGACATCGGCGACAGCCTGGCGGTCGGGCGCTACGAGGTGACGTTGCAGGCCGTCGACCGTGTGCGCGGGCCGAACTACGTCGCCACGCGCGCTACGCTGGATGCGTCCGAGGGCGGGCGTTCTCTGGGCCGCCTCTACCCCGAGAAGCGGGTCTATCCGGTCGCGCGTATGCCCACGACCGAGGCCGGTATCGACAGCGGTTTCACCCGCGACGTCTATGCCGTGATCGGCGACGCGCAGACCGGCGGCGGGTGGGCCGTGCGGGTCTATGTCAAGCCGTTCGCCAACTGGATCTGGGGCGGGGCCATCATCATGGCGCTGGGGGGCGCCGTCTCGCTGGGCGACCGGCGCTACCGCGTGGCGGCCGGCGCGCGCAAGCTGCCGCGCGGGGTCCCCGCCGAATGAGGTGGCTTGCGCTGATGCTCTGCCTGGCGATGCCGGCCTGGGCGGTGCAACCCGACGAGGTGCTGGACGACCCCGCGTTGGAGGCACGCGCCCGCGACCTGTCGGAGGGGCTGCGCTGCCTTGTCTGCCGAAACGAGTCCATCGACGAGAGCAATGCCGACCTGGCCCGCGATATGCGCCTGCTGGTGCGCGAGCGGCTGATGGCGGGCGATACGGACGGGCAGGTGATCGCCTATCTGGTCGACCGTTACGGCGAATACGTGCTGCTGCGGCCGCAGGCAGACGGGTCGAACCTGATCCTGTGGCTGGCGCCCGCGCTTCTGCTGTTGCTCGGCGGTGGGGTGGCGGTCGTCGCGGTCACGCGGCAGGCACGGGGCGGGGCGGCCACGCTGGACGCCGACGAGGAGGCGCGGCTGCGCACGCTGCTGGACGAGACGTCCGAGCGGTGATACGGCCCCGCCACGGTCCGCAGTTCACCGAGGCGCCGCCACCCGCAAGGGCATGCTGAACCTGCACGATACGGATCATGTGTCGATCCTCTCTCCGCCATCCGGCGGGCATCGGCGGCCACCCCGGCCCGACAGGGGCAGCGATGGCGGCAGGAGACAGACCATGCCGAGGGATGCCATCCCGCTCGTCCTGCAGGACGTGAACCAGTTCGCCCGCACCCTGCGCGGCCAGCTGACCGAGGCCCCGTCGCACCAGACGATGCTGAACGCCGTCGCGCGCGCTGCGGGCTATCGCAATTTCCAGCACCTTCGCGCCGCGTCGGGCTGGGGCGAGACCGTGCGCGAGCCGCCGCCCGACCTGGCGCGCGTGCGGCGTGCGGCGGCGCGGTTCGATGCCCAGGGGCGCTTTATCGGCTGGCCCGCCAAGCGCAGCCTGCGCCTTTTGTGCCTGTGGCCGATCTGGGCGCGGCTGGACCCGGGGGCGGTGCGCGACGAACGCGCCATCAGCGCCGAGATCCATGCGCTCTGCACGTTCCGGGATGCAGCGGGCATCCGGCGCGAGATGGTGGGCGAGGGGATGCTGACGCGCAATCGCAACGGCAGCGCCTATCGGCGGGTCAATCGCCGGCCGGACCCGACGCAGCGCGCGTTGATCCGCCTGATCGTGCCGTGACGTGTCCCTTTCGCCGCGCGGCGGCTCTGCTAGGGTCGCCGCGAGCACAGAGGGAAGGGGCTGGCGATGGAATACGAGACGATCCGGCTGAGCGAGCGCGAGGGTGTCGCCACCCTGACGCTGGAGCGACCCGACGTGATGAACGCGCTGTCCACGCAGATGCGCGCCGAGATCCTGCACGCCGTCAAGACGGCCGAGGGCTCGGCCCGCGTGCTGGTCCTGACGGGCAAGGGGCGGGCGTTCTGTTCGGGGCAGGATCTGGGCGACCGGGCGAACGTCAACTCGCTCAACATGGAGCGGACGCTGCGCGACGAGTACGAGCCGATGCTGATGGCGATCTTCGATTGCGCGATCCCGACCATCGCCGCCGTCAACGGGGCCGCCGCGGGGGCGGGCGCGAACCTGGCATTGGCCTGCGATGTGGTGATCGCGACGGAATCGGCGGTGTTCCTGCAGGCGTTCACGCGGATCGGCCTGATCCCGGATGCGGGCGGGACCTATTGGCTGCCCCGGCAGATGGGGATGGCCAAGGCGATGGGCGCGGCGCTTTTTGCGGAGCCGGTGAGCGCACGGCAGGCCAGCGACTGGGGCATGATCTGGGAGGCGGTGCCCGACGACGCGTTTGCCGCGCATTGGGCCGATCGGGCGCGCCAACTGGCGACGGGGCCGAGCCTCGCCTATCGCAACGTCAAGCGCGCCATCCGCAAGTCGTTCGAGAACGGTCTGGCCGAGCAGTTGATGCTGGAGGCCAAGCTGCAGGGCGAGGCGGGGAACAGCCGCGATTTCAAGGAGGGCGTGATGGCCTTCCTGGAGAAGCGGCCCGCCCGGTTCGAGGGACGCTGAGACCGGCTAGCAGCCCGGGTGGGCATCGGCATCGGCCGGGTTCACGACGAGGTGGGTCGGCTGGCTGCGCGCACCGCAGATCGAGACGATGATGTCTATGGCATAGGGCCCCGTCAGGACGCCGTCGGACCAGCTGTCGCGAGGGCCGCGGGCATAGAGGCCGGGGATCTGCGCGCGCAGGTCGCGGTTGGCGAAGAACGGGTCGTCCTGGTCGCCGAACTGGCGGATGCCGAAGCGGTGATAGTTCGCGCGGTCCTGCTGGAGGATCGCGCCCGGATCGGCGAGCGGCGCACCGCGCGAGTTGCGCCGGTCGGCGGCGTCGATCGTCGCCATGTAGCTGACGATGGTTTCGGCCCGTGCCGCCGTCGGCAGGAGCGGGACGAGCGCGAGAGCGAGGCAGGCGAAAACGCGGATCATGGAATGCCCCCTGTTGGCGGGATTGCGGGTGGGGGCGAGACTAGCACGGCCCGTGGCTTGCGTCTTGGTCCGCGGACGGCGTAATTGGCCGGACGAACGCAAGGGGAGAAGGCCATGCAGATGCGCCGTGTCGTCGTGACGGGACTGGGAATGGTGACGCCGCTGGCCAGCGGCGTCGAGGAGACGTGGCGCCGTCTGATCGACGGGGAGTCGGGTGCGGGGCCGATCACCCGGTTCGACGCGTCGCACCTGGCGACGACCTATGCCTGCGAGATCCCGCGTGGGGACGGCGCGGACGGCACGTTCAATCCCGACGACTGGATGGAGCCGAAGGAGCAGCGCAAGGTCGACGATTTCATCCTGTATGGCATGGCCGCGGCGGTGCAGGCGGTCGAGGATTCGGGCTGGCAGCCAGGCGAGGAGGGCAAGCTGCGCACCGGCGTGATGATCGGCTCGGGGATCGGCGGGCTGTCGACGATCGCGGACACGGCCGTCCTGTTGAAGGAGCGGGGCCCGCGTCGGGTGTCGCCGTTCTTCATCCCTTCGGCTTTGATTAACCTCGTTAGCGGACAGGTAAGCATTCGCTACGGCTTCAAGGGGCCGAACCATGCGGTGGTCACGGCCTGTTCCACCGGCGCGCATGCCATCGGGGACGCATCCCGCTTGATCGCGCTGGGCGATGCCGACGTGATGGTCGCGGGCGGCGCCGAGAGCCCGATCTCGGAAATCGGTATAGCCGGCTTTAACGCATGCAAGGCTTTGTCAACGAAATGGGGCAACGACCCGACGAAGGCGTCGCGCCCCTATTCCGAGGATCGCGACGGCTTTGTCATGGGCGAGGGCGCGGGCGTCGTCGTGCTGGAGGAGTACGAGCACGCGAAGGCGCGGGGCGCGAAGATCTATGCCGAGGTGCTGGGCTATGGCCTGTCGGGCGACGCCTATCACATCACCGCCCCGTCCGAGGACGGCGAGGGCGGCGAGCGGTCGATGCGTGCCGCGCTGAAGAACGCGGGGCTGGAGCCGGGGCAAGTCGACTACATCAACGCGCATGGCACCAGCACCATGGCCGACACGATCGAGCTGGGCGCGGTGGAGCGGATGATGGGGGACCATGCGTCGAAGGCCACGATGTCGTCGACGAAATCGGCCATCGGGCACCTGCTGGGCGCGGCGGGCGCGGTCGAGGCGATCTTCTGCGTCCTGGCGCTGCGCGACCAGGTGGCGCCGCCGACCCTGAACCTGGAGACGCCGGCGGCCCCGTCGAAACTGTCGCTTGCGCCGAAGGTCGCCGAGAAGCGGGAGATCGCGACGGTGCTGTCGAACTCCTTCGGGTTCGGCGGTACGAACGCATCGCTCGTCATGGGCCGAGCGGTTTAACTTCGGGGCGCAAACATCTGATGTGGAAGCATATTGCCGCGAACGCGCTGACGATGGCCGTGGTCCTTGTGGCCTGTCTGGCCGCCATCGTGCAGATCGGGAAGAGCCGCTGGGCCGAACCGGGCCCGCTGGCCGAGGCGACCTTTTTCGAGGTGCCGCGGGGCGCGTCGCTGCGCGGTGTGAGCGAACGTCTGGAAGAGTCGGGGATCGTGTCGTCGGGCAGCCTGTTCCGCATCGGCAGCAGCTATGCCGAGCGGGCCGGCGACCTGAAGTTCGGGACCTACGAGATCCCGGCCGGGGCCTCGATGCCCGAGGTGCTGGAGATCGTGACGGCGGGTGGGCCTTCGGTGTTCCCGTATTCGGTGACCTATCTGCTGCGCGCGCAGGGCCCCGAGATCCGGGTGCGCGAACGCGTGCCGGGGCAGGCGGAAGCGAACGAGATTGCGACCTTCGCGCCGGACGAGCCGGTGCCCGAGGATTTCGAGGCGCTGCTGGAGCGGGACGTGCCGATCACCTGGCGGGTGTCGGTCGCGCCGGGCCTGACGTCCTGGGACGTGGTCGAGGGCCTGAAGGGCGCTGAGTTCCTGACCGGCGAGGTGCCGGTGCCGCCCGAGGGGTCGCTGGCGCCGGACACCTATGAGGTGGCGCGCGGGTCGGATATGGGCGACCTGATCCAGCGGATGCGGGTCGCGCAGGAGCGGATCCTGGCGGATGCCTGGGCCGAGCGCGCGCCGGGCCTGCCGATCACGACGCCCGAGGAGGCGCTGATCCTGGCGTCGATCGTCGAGAAAGAGACCGGCGTGCCCGAGGAACGGCGGCGCGTGGCGGCGGTGTTCACCAACCGCCTGGAGCAGGGCATGCGGCTGCAGACGGACCCGACGGTCATCTATGGCATCACCGGCGGGCAGGGTGTGCTGGGCCGGGGCATCCGGGCGAGCGAGCTGGAGCGGGAGACGCCCTACAACACGTATCGCATCGACGGTTTGCCACCGACGCCGATCGCCAACCCGGGCGCCGAGGCCATCCGCGCGGCGCTGGACCCCGAGGAGACGGATTACCTGTTCTTCGTGGCCGACGGCACCGGCGGGCATGCCTTCGCCGAGACGCTGGCCGAGCATAACGAGAACGTCGCCGAATGGCGCGCGATCGAGGCTGCGCGGGGGGCGACCTCGGGGAATTAATCGCGGTATCAGTGGGTTGCATGTTTTTCGCGTTGGGCGTGAAAAACCCTGTTGACCCACCGAACGCTCGAAAACATCTTTAGGGCAAGCTGGAAGAAATGGGCGAGGCGGCGCGGGGGAAACCCCGGCCGCCTCTCTCGTTTCGGATGTCGTGCGGACCATGATGCCAACTGCACGGAGCTTGTCCGAATGGAACAAGAGGGAACGAGGGACGCGGTCGTCGGAACGATGGGCGCGAAGATATATGGGCGGGTGCTGGCCGCCCTTGCCGGAATGGAGGCGCTTCGCGTGTCCGTGGAACGCAAGGTCAGCCAGATCAACGCCATGCCACCCGAGGAAATCAAGGCGGCCGGTCTGGAGGCGATCCAGCGGGATCTGGGCCGCGCGGTCGGCAATGTGCTGACCGAGGAAGGAAAGGTGAAGGATGCCCTACGGATCGAACGGGGGGGCGCGGGGATCGACCTCTGCGCCGCGCGGGCTGAGATCGGGCGCCGTCTCGATCGCATCCGCGCCGCGAGCGGTGCGGGAGACGTTCCTGAGGGAACTGAGTGACAACGAGGCGGCGGCGCTGCCGTATCTGTTCGATTTCTGGGCCCTGGATCATCAGTTGCCGCCCGAAGGGGATTGGCGGACCTGGGTGATTCTGGGAGGGCGCGGCGCGGGGAAGACCCGCGCCGGGGCCGAATGGGTGCGCGCGCAGGTCGAGGGCGCGCGGGCCATGCAGGCAGGACGCGCGCGGCGCGTGGCGCTGGTGGGCGAGACGTATGATCAGGTCCGCGACGTGATGATCGAGGGGGAGTCGGGCATCCTGAGATGTTCGCCCCCCGACCGGCGGCCGGTCTGGAAGGCGACGCATCGCAAGCTGATCTGGCCCAACGGGGCGGAGGCGCAGGCTTTCTCGGCGCATGATTTCGAGGCGCTTCGGGGGCCGCAGTTCGATGCGGCCTGGGTCGACGAGCTGGCCAAGTGGAAGCGCGCCGAGGAGGCGTGGGACATGCTGCAGTTCTGTCTGCGGCTGGGGGACAACCCGCGGGCGGTGGTGACGACGACGCCGAAGAACGTGCCCGTGCTGAAGGACATGCTGGGGCGGCCCGGCACCGTCAGCACGCATGCCGCGACCGAGGCCAACCGCGCCAACCTGGCGCGCGGGTTCCTGGCCGAGGTGATGGCGCGATATGGCGGCACACGGATGGGCCGGCAGGAGCTGGAAGGGCTGTTGCTGGAGGATATCGAGGGGGCGTTCTGGACGAGCGGCCTGCTGGACGCGCTGCGGGTGGAGGACGTGCCGGCGTTCGACCGGGTGATCTTGGGCGTGGACCCGGCGGTGACGTCGTCGGGCGCGTCGGACGAGACCGGGATCGTGGTGGTGGGTGCGGTGACGCAGGGGCCGCCGAAGGATTGGCGGGCCTATGTCCTGGAGGATGCGACGGTATCGGCGGCGTCGCCCAGCGAATGGGCGATGGCGGTGGCGGCGGCCTATGACCGCTGGGGCGCGGACCGCGTGGTGGCCGAGGGCAACCAGGGCGGCGACATGATCGAGGCGGTGCTGCGTCAGGTGGCCCCGCTGGTCAGCTATCGCAAGGTGACGGCGCGGCGGGCCAAGGGCGCGCGGGCGGAGCCGGTGGCGGCGCTCTATGAGCAGGGCCGGGTGCGGCACCTGCGGGGGCTGGGGCCGCTGGAGGATCAGATGTGCCGGATGACGGTCGGCGGATACCGGGGTTCGGGCAGTCCGGACCGGGTAGACGCGCTGGTCTGGGCACTTTGGGCGGCGATGCTGGACCCGGACGGGCAGCGGACGGGGCCGAGCATTCGGCAGCTTTGAGATGACGGGGGCCCTTCGGGGCCCTTTCTTTTTGGGATGACGGAAGGACGGGCAATGTTCGGATTTGGGCGGAAGGACGCCGGGCCGGCGGAGGCCAAGGCCTCGGCCACGGGTCGGGTCGCGGCGATGGGATTGGCCGGGCGCGCGGTCTGGTCGCCGCGCGATGCAGGCACGCTGACGCGCGTCGGGTTCGCGGGGAACCCGGTCGGGTTCCGTGCGGTGAAGCTGATCGCGGAGGCGGCGACGGCGGTTCCGGTCGCGGCATCGGACGCGGCGGGGCGGGTGGACGTGCATCCGCTGCTGGCGCTGTTGTCGCGGCCCA